>JAZLGX010000034.1:0-26986 GCA_045616545.1 Treponema sp.
GGCTCTTGAAAAACATGCAGGTTAAATTGTAAATTTGTTCATACATAAGCGTAATTCCTTTTGGTTTTTTTGTGGTTATTAAAATTTTAAGGTTTTACGCTTTTTTTGTAAATTCTCAACCAAACTCGAAATTCAGGCTAATTAATTATTGAAGAAAAATCTTCAGTATGATAGATTATTGAAGATTTTTCTTCAATATGATAGCTTTTTATCTGGAGGAGTAAGTGAGAAAATTTATTGTAAAATTAACAGTGGATATTTTAGGGATGTTTTTTTTTGCTGGGGCTGTTATTTTTTTTGAAAATTACATAGATGCAGTAAAAACAAAGTTGATTTTACTGCAGGCTCAGGATGTTCCTAATTATAGTTATTATAAAACTATTAATTTACTCAGACCTTATTTGAGATTTATTGGAATAGTTCTAATTGCTTTTTTTCTGATTAGATGTTCAATAAATTGCTATAGATTTTTTAGGAAGGAGAATCGAATTGAAAATTAACAGAGTATTTGCGGCAGGTGGATTGTTAGTTATTGGATTATCATTTGTATCTTGTATCAGACCTTATGATAAACCTACTTTTGCTGAAGTAGAAAGTAACGAAACTGCTTTTTTGATTCCGTTGTTTACAGATGCTGGAACAACTACAGAAGATCAGGTTAAGATTGATTCTGAAAAATACTATCAAGAGCACATGGTTCAGGATAAACTTTTTGAGATACCTCACAAGTGGATCAAGACTGGAAGAACTGCCAGATCTGGTCATTATGTTGATACTGTTAAGGTTATAAAAGTATCTCGTACACCAATTTCTGGTACATGGGAACCTAATACAAGTACATCCATCAAGCTTGAAACAAAAGAATCAAGTGGGTTTCAGATTCCAATGGCATATAACATTAAGATAAAGGCAGAAGACTGCGCTAAGTACCTCTATAACTATTCGCCAAGCAAGCAGCTAAAAGAAGTTATCGACACAAATATCAACAAGTGGATTGTTGGTAAGATGAATGAAAGGTTTCATGCATTAAGTTATATGGAAGTATCTGAAAATAAAGATGCTATTATAAGAGAAGTATCAGAAGAGGCTAAGGTATATTTTGCAGAAAGAGGAATCACAATTGAATCTTTGACTGCATATGATGGTATATACTGGGATGACCAGGCTATTGAGGATTCAATCTCTAAACTTGTAAATGCTCAAGCCACTCAGAAGGCTAAAGATGAGGAATTGAAGGTTGCTCTCAAAGAGGCAGAAATCAATATGGCTAAAGCTGAAAAAGAAGCTGAAATTAATAAGGTTAAGGCACAGGCTGAAGCAGAAATTGCTGTAATTGAAGCAAAAAAAGATAGAGATATTGCCAACATGAAAGCTGCGACAATGAATGTTCTTGCAAGACAGCAGGAAATTGAAAATAGCAAGACTTTGGCTGAAGCTCAAGCTAAGGCTATTATTATTGCGGCAGAAAAGGGCGCAAGCGTACCAGGTGCCAATGCTACAACATTTGTAATTAATTCTGATTCACTTGAAAGCCTTGGTCTTGGTGACTTGATGAAGAGATAATATAATAGGGCTGTTATTCATATAGCTAATAGTACGAGAGAGTTTGGTATCGAAATAAAAGTAAGGCATAAGCTATAGAAAAGGACTTGAGTGCAGACTCAAGTCCTTTTTATCTAGATGCTATTTTATGAACAACTCTGTGATTTCTTTTATTGCAATAATCAGGTCGTCCATTGCTTTTTTTGTTGTAGAATGGCCGAAGCTGAATCTTACAGCGCTTTCTTTTTCTTTGCCACTGATTCCCATCGTGTCAAGGATAGGACGAGAATGATGACCTGCAGAGCATGCACTTCCTGTAGATATGTAGTATCCTTTAGAACTGAGTGCCCTTTCCATGACCTGTCCAGGAATTCCTGGGAAGCTTGCCTGTATTACCCAAGGTGAGAAGTTGTCTTCTTCTGTGATATCTGCTCTCGAATGTGGGATAAGGATACACCCTTTGATATTATTCAGTTGAGATATAAAATCTCTTGTATATTGCTTTTGTTCTTCAAACCTTGAGATACTTGAAGGATTTGTCTTTGTTATGTAGTATTTTTCAAGACATCGTGCGAAAGCTGCTGCTCCAAAGAGGTTTTCAGTTCCACTTCGGATGTTTTTTTCCTGTCCGCCTCCGCGTAGAAATCCGCTGATTTCCTTGCTGAGATATAGGATACCTATTCCTCTTGGTCCGGATATTTTGTGTGCACTGAAGGCTGCACTGTCAATTCCCTTGTAATTAAGATCAAGAGGAATCTTTCCTGCGGCCTGTACACAATCTATGTGGAAAAACGGTTTCCGCTTTCCCTTACCATATTCGTTAAGTGCATCAGCTATTTTGTATATTGGTTGAATGGCTCCAGTTTCATTGTTTACAGCCATGATGCTGACAAAAACTGTATCCTCATCAACTACTGCCATTATGTCGTCGACTGTAACTATACCATCTTTCTTTGGATTGACAAATGTAACTTTGTATCCAAGATTATTTACGGCTTTGGCCATTTCCCGTAGCGCAGGATGCTCTATTGCACTTAGTACTATGTTTCCTTTCTGAGGACGAGTCAGCATGGAGAGTAGCGGTATATGATCGCTTTCTGTTCCTCCGGAAGTAAAATAAATGGTATTTTCGTTTACACCGAGAACTTTAGCACATCTTTTTCTCTGTTCTTCAAGGACAGAACGAGCTTCTGTTCCTGCCTGATGTATCGAAGAAGGATTACCCCAATGTTCGATGCTCAGTCTTAATGATTCTTCTAGTATTTGTTGGTCACAAGGAGCTGTTGCAGCCCAGTCAAAATAATGTTCTGTGTCTATCATATCAATACGGTCTCAACTATACTGTCTTCTACTTCTACGACTTCCGTACTGCAGATATCTTTTTGCAATGTAAATCGTATTGTATCAGAAGTTATATTTTTCTTGTCCTTGTGCATTGCATGAAGAAGGTTCTCTGTGCGTTCTGCATTGTCAGTATTTTTTAGCACATCATGGACAGGAGAAGTATCATACCCGTATTTATCCAAAAGGTCTATAACAAGTCTTGTATAATCTTCTTTGCATAATCCAAGTTTTAGGGAAAGTTGAGCGGCTCTGGCCATTCCCCATGCAACACCTTCTCCGTGGGTAATGTCTCCGAGACCAACTACAGCTTCCAATGCATGACCAAAGGTATGCCCGAGATTAAGGAATGCTCGTTCACCTTTTTCCTTAAGGTCCTTATGCACTATATCTGCTTTTGCTCTGACACAGTCACGGATTATTGTATAGAGGACATTTGTATCCCTCTCAAGTACTTTGTCAATGTTTTCTGCAAAGAATGTACATAGTTCGCTGTTAAAGAGTAGGGCTGTCTTTATTGCTTCAGCGAGTCCTGATTTGAATTCTCGTGAGGATTGGCTTGTAACAAAGTCAGGGAAGAAATAAAGTTTTTGAGCAGGATAAAATGTTCCGATCATGTTCTTGTAGCCATCAAAATCACATCCTGTTTTTCCGCCTACAGATGCATCAACCATAGCTAAAAGGGTTGTAGGAACAAATTCCACAGGAACACCTCTTTTGAATATGCTTGCGGCAAATCCTGTCATGTCACAGATTACGCCACCACCTATAGCTGTAAATATGCAGTTTCTTGTAAAATCAGCATCCAATGCAGCTTTTACTATGGAGAGAACACTCTCTATAGTTTTGAATTTTTCGCCTGCACCGAGAATGATAAGGACATCATTGTTGTGAATATAAATGTTAGGCCATTTCTGCGTAAAACTATCAACCAAAGGTTTTACACTACTTAATGAAGCAATCGTAGTATCTGTTACAAAGATTCTTGGTTGTGCAGATTTTGAATTCAAGTCGCTGTCATAAAACAGTTCCAAGAGATTTGTTATATTATCATAAAAGTAAATCTGGGATTTGTCAAATCCAGAATCAGAGGGAAAGATCAGTTCATAAGTTTCTTTAGTATTCATGAAGCTATTTTAATATTTTTTATCTTTCATAGCAACCAGGTCGTCGATTACGCCATCAAGTCTTTTTAGTTCCCTGTCTAAAATCTTTTTGTAGTCAAGCTCACCTGTGGAAATTCTCTCCCTTTCGTCTTCCCAAGCTTGCTTTTGTGTTATAAAAAGAAATCTGAAATTGGACGTGTTGGCTTTTTCGGCCCAAAGCATGGCTTCAGACCAATAGTAATAACATGCCTGGTAATACGTCTTTGCAGTCTGCAAATTACGGAGATATTCATCTTTCCATGGAGCATCATAGAAATAGGCAACCTTTTTGTCGTATATACGAGCTATACGGAGATGTTGTTCTATAAGCTTGAGGTTTAAATGCATTTGGAATAGATATCTGTACTTTTCCCATTGCTCTTCTGAATCAATATGGACAAGAGCATAGTATGGATTTGCAAAATCGGCTTTTACAGCCTGCTCGAGATACCAAATGTTCTCTATGCAGTCGTCTGCAGTCTGCTGATGGTGTATATGGTATAACTTATAGTAGTCTTCCTTATATTTTACCACTGCGCCAAAAGCATTCTGCACGGCAAGCAGAGATAGCAACAGTAATGTAAAAAATATTCTTATATTCTTATTCACTTTGATTATATCGGTAACTTTTCAAGTTCATTCCATATAATTTTACTTATTTCGTCCTTTGAAAGAGTTGCATCAATTATTACAATTTTCATGTTCTGTTCTTCAGCTATGTTTCTGTAATAGTCAATAGCCTTGTGATATTGCTGTACAGTCTTTGTGAGAAAGTCAGCTTTTTCGTAAATTTCTGTTACTCCTCTTCCCTTTATACGTTCCAATGACTGTTCCGGTTGTATTTCAAAATAGAATAGCAAGGAAGGAAGAGGAAAGTGCCTGTTCAATTCTATGGGAAGATCCCAGCCACAGTCTATGCTTTGGTATGCAAGACTGGAAAATAAATAACGGTCTGATATGACTATGCTGCCATTTTCGCATGCCTCTTTTACACCAGTGATAAGGTTTTGACCTTGTGTTACCAACTGTCCATTTATATGTTCATTTCTGTCTGCTGTAAAGAGGTACGCAGCTGTTTCACTTTTGAGAGGAAAGTCTCCCTTGAGCATCTGTCGTATATACTTACCGGTAGGGGATGAAGTTGGTTCTGCTGTAAAATATGCATTGCAGCCTTCAAGTTTATTTTTAAGAATATCAAGCTGGGTTGAAGTCCCAGCTCCATCAATGCCTTCTAGTACTATAAAATTCTTCAATGCCATAAATATTCCTTTTATAAAGGCCGAAAATTTAGTATGATATCCGTTATATCTCTATGAAGTCCAGAGCTGTCAGGTTAGCCATAAGTATCGTCATTTTTCTCCTTATTGCTTTTTTAATTACGTTGGTAATCAAGCCTGTTTATAACTCTGTCACAGAAAAACTTCAGGAAATTCAGGTCCATTATACAGAACTTCTTGAAGAAAATATAGGTATCGGAATTGAATATGACTCAATTAGTCCTTCCGTATTTACAGCAGTCAGAATTAATGGGATACGAGTATTTGATGTTGAATCGGGATATGAGCTTCTGACTATCCGAAAAGTTACCTTGCATTATAGTTTTTATAAAATCTTGAAAAGGGAGACTTCCAGTGCTTTCACGAAGCTGATACTTAATGATGTTTCCATAGAGTATACAGATCAGAAAGAGTTTGAATATTTTCGTGAGACTTTCAGAAATTTTCGTGGGTACAAAGAAAAAAAGGAAAAAGACCAGTGGATAAGCGGAACCTTTATTGATGGCCTTGAAAATTATCTCTTTATGGTACCTTTTGATGTGCAGGTTAATAAGCTTAATTTCCACTTCTTGAGGAAGAATAGAGACTATAGGGTGGATCTAAAGAGTCTTTCACTGCATAAACAGGAAGATAATTCATATATTTCGATAAAATCAAAAGGACAAACTAAATTTGGATTTAAATTTACCCGTGGAAGACATATTGGGTTTAATTTTTCCCTTGATGGGAAGATAATGAATGGTTTAGATGGGACTTCTATTATAACAAATTTAACAGATTTTGAAGATTGCGATTTTTCTATCTCTCAGACTGAGATTCTGTTCAGATATAGCGACATGAAAGTTATGGCCATATCTAATACGTTGAAAGCAGACTATAAGATTTATGGTTCATTGGATCTTTATGGTGGTGTTCTGGACCTACATCTCGATACTTCAGAAAAAAAACCTGATTCTCTTGTTCATGTTCGTGGAATGAAAGACTGGTTTTATGATGTTTATGATTCTGATTTGTCAGTTGGCGCAGTTTACAACCATAATTTTTTGAAACACAAGTTTGTATGGGCAATAGAAGGGGATATCGGTTTATCAACGAGGGTTCTCAAAGATAAGGAAAATCTTAATGTTTCCATTACTGGAACTGGAGGTGAAATCGATATTTCGTATGTTCATGCCTCCGGAGAGCTTTTCAAGGGTAGTTTATCCGGGACATATGGTTTAAAAACAAAGGAAATAAGTGCGGTTCTCCTTACTGAATACATAACTTTACCTACGAACGGAAACAGAGCTAGCTTCGATTTGTATGTTGATCCTTACAACGGGGGGCTGATGGGATTTATCCCTGAATTGACTTTGGGAAATCAGGTTTTTACAGGTTTACAGTTGTCGTTTATTCCAAAAAATAAGAATTATGATTTTACATTTGAAATGAATGACTTTTCCCATAGTGAATATGAATCTCCTGGTATAATTAGTATTGACGGGTCTTATTCTGGGGGACAGACACCTTTTGTTGAAGCTTACATAAATGTTGACAGTATATTTGGGGATTCTATCCTAAATGCAGTATCCTTTGCCATTGATAAACCTGGAAAAAAAACTTTGGGCAATCTTGCTCCGAGTTTTAGTTCATATATTACCAGTGACGAGATTTATGTGTCTTCAGATTTGAGGGGCTTCACTTTTAATGTTCCTTATGGAATTATTGCGAATACACTTAAGGAAAGACAATTCCTTATCATGTCGTTGGATGGTAGTGAACAGTCTCTGTCTGTAAGCAATTTGTCTCTTCTTTATGGTGCAATTGCTGCATCTGCAACGCTTGATATTGATTATTCGCTTAAAGATAAGCAATTTTTCTTCAATTCCCAGTGTGTTGTAAATACGATTCCATATAATTTTTCCGGTAGCTTTCTTGGTATGAAAAGTCTTGTAGTTTCCGGTGATTACGGTACAGATATGAGTCTTTTAATTGATGATGGAGTATCAGGTTCCATCATTATTGATTCTATGCCAATCAAAATTAAAAATTATATTTTATCTCTTTCAGCTGATACCATGCTCAATTATCATAAAAGATCGGGATACTACGATATTACTGTCAATAGATTCGGAATCGAAGAAGTCAGTGGAAATATCAAGTTTATGCCTAAAATAGATTTGAGTGGTAATATATCTCCTGATGGATTTGTAATTTCAAGCCTAGGTTATAGTGACATTGAATCTGTCCTTGATGGAACTGGTTATGTTTTATGGAATGTTTCAGAAGGTATTGTTGATACTGTCTCTTTAAACCTTAATGTTGGAAGTTCCGTGAGTGGGGAAAATATCGATTTTCAGGTATATATGTCTAATCCTGAAAAACAGAATCTTGGTATACAAAGCATGCTTTCGTCATGGTATTTCTCATCTCAACTCAATATCAATAAATTTGCCATGGGAAGATTGTTATCAGATCAGAGTACAGATGATACTCTAACATGTTCTGTTTATGCTTTGGGTACTATAGATAATCCTTATGTTTCAGTTTCTGTTGATTCCATCTCGTTACAGTTGGCATCATTACCTCTTTTTGCCAAAGGAAATATAGAACTTATAGACGGAAGCTTAGGTATTAAAGATTTCTATGTAAACTATACTGATAAGATTTTGTTCAATAATTTTAAGGCTAATATTGATTTGTGGTCATTTACCGGTGATGCTTCTGCTGATTTGCAGGTAAAGCTTATCAAAAAGCAACTGGATGCTCCAATGACTTTTACTTTAGATAGTTTTTCGGTTTCTGATGATACATGGAAAGGCCTTTCTGGTGTAAAGATTCCTGAAGAATTCACACTTACAGCTGATAGCCCAGAAATGAATGGTACTTTGATAGGTGGGGCAATACCTCTTCATGCTATGATTTCTAAGATTCCTGGGGCTATAATGCTTTCTACAGATGAGGTTATAGGTACATCTGGATTCTATCTGAATGATGGTTCTGTAAATCTTACCATTACTCCGGATAAACCTTTTCATTTGAATCTTAACGGACAGATTTCTAATCGAAAAATTGATCTTACGTTATCTGACCTGTTTATGGATATGTCATATTTTTCTTATCTGGTCAATTCTCCGTTTGTATCAATTTATAATGGAAATATTAATGGAGATGTCAGGATAAGTGGTCTTTTTAATGACCCGTCATTTGATGGATCAGTTGTGATAAGTTCTCTTGAAGCTAATTTCCCTGATTATATAAAGGAACATCTTAAGAGTGATGATATTATTGTCTCGATGGAAGATGATATCTTTGTAATAAATGAAACAGTTATGCATGTAAAGACTGTTCCACTGAAAATGAGTGGATTTGTAGATATGGATCGTTGGTCTTTGGATCGTGCCGAGTTATCACTTCGTACTTCTACTCAAAAAGGTGTTCCCCTTGATGTCAAAATCCCTTATTTAAGTGTAAAGGGTGAGGCTTGTCTTGATGTAATGGCTGCATATTATGATAAGTCCATTGATGTAAGTGGTAATGTAAAGATAGATGGGACAGATATAATTGCCCTGGATAATCTCAGGAAAAACTCAAAATCTCCTTCTACGAGTTCTTCGGGTTCTTCGTTACCTGTTGATGTGCGAATAAATGTGAACATGATTACGGGGCAGAAAGTTAGAACCGTTCTGAAACCTGTAATATCGGCTATTGTTGTTCCAGGTTCTGAAATAAACTTTATAATGGATACAACCAGTGATATGTGGAATGCCAAGGGAGATATTGCCCTTAGAGGTGGAGAAGTCAGTTATCTAAGTCGAAACTTCTATATAAAAGAGGGACGCGTAGTTCTTGATGAGAATCAAAATTCCATAAATCCTCTTATTACTCTAAAAGCAGAAACTCGAGAAAAGGATTCTGATGGTAAATCTGTTACAATAGTACTTTCGGCTCAAAATCAATATCTTGATACATTCAGACCTGTGTTATCTTCGATTCCTGCAAAGTCTGAGACTGAAATCATGAATATTTTGGGACAAGTCGTTACAGGTGATTCTGAATCGTTCAGTAATTTTCTTGTGGCGGGCGTTGATTACGCCGCACAAGTTACAGTCCTTCAAAATCTAACCAACTCATTGCGTGAATTACTTAATTTTGATATATTTTCCTTACGGTCCACGATTTTGCAACAGGCGATAAAAAATGGACTCAATATGAATGAAAATAATTCAAATAATGGTTCACTTAGTAACTTATTTGATAATACGACTGTTTACATAGGTAAATATCTTGGAAGTTCAGTGTATGCAGATGCTCAGTTGAGATGGGTATACAATGAATCTGCTGATAATTTATGGGGATCGACGGGGGCTTTGCAGTTTCAGCCAGAACTGGGTTTTGAATTGGATGCTCCTTTTGCCAATATCAGGTGGAACTTTGCTCCTGATATTGGGAATCTTCAGAATAGCTGGATTCCTGCAACTTCTATTACTCTGTCATGGAGTTTTACTTTTTAAAAAAAGAGGATTTATATGCATTTACAGCATTCTTCTAAACGTTTTGTACTTACTTTCTTTGTTTCTGTTTTATTGTTCTGTTTTGAAGCTGTGTCAGCTTATGGCCAGTCGGACTGGTATTACAATAAACCTATCAAATCTGTTACTTTTACTGGTTTGGATAATGTAAAGGCTTCTGATTTGGAGGGAGTTACATCTCCTTTTATTGGACGGCTGTTTTCTGACGATATATTTCTGGATTTGATAAACAGGGTATTTGCCTTAAACTATTTTGAAGAAGTAAATCCCGAGGCTGTGCCAGGAGATTCCAATGCTAATAGTGTCATTATCAATATAAATGTAAAGGAATATCCTGTACTGCATAGGATTACTTTTAAAGGAAATACAAGGGTGAAATCTGCTTCTCTAAAAGAAGCCATATCGATGAAAGAAAAAGATATTTATGATGACAGCAGGCGCCTTTTGGATGAGAGAGCTTTACGTGATTATTATATAGAAAAAGGATATACAAGTGTTGATATTACTTCCAGTTTTGTGACTGGACCAAAAGGAATTGAAGTAATTTACGATATAAAGGAAGGTCAGCAAACAATCGTTAAGGAAATAGCCTTTACGGGAAATCTTGTTGTATCATCTAAAACTCTTAAAGGAAAGATTTCACTCAAGGAGATAGGACTTTTTAACAAGGGCGAATTTCAGGAAGCAACTGTTGAACAGGATCGAAAGATTATTGAACAGTACTATAAAGATCGTGGTTATGTGGATGTTAGAGCTGAATATCCTGTTATTACTCATAATTTTAATCAGGAAAAACAGCGGGATGAACTCAGAATCGAATATAGTATAACTGAAGGGTCACGTTATCGTTTTGGAGGTGTAACATTTGAGGGAAACCATGTGTTTACATCTGAGGAACTGGGGGCCTTAGTTAAGTTAAAGGAAGGCGATATATATAATGAGACTAGCTATCAGGCCAGTTATGTTGCAGTTCAGAGTAAGTATATGGAAAATGGTTATACATATAATCAGTTTGCTTCTCAGGTAACAAAAAACGCTGATGAAAAGGTAATTTCATATACGATTATTATAATGGAGAACTCTCGCAGTCATATAGAAGAGATTGTAATACGTGGCAACACAAAGACAAAGGAGAATGTCATCCGGCGTGAAATTCCTATTGAGTCAGGTGACATATATTCTAACGAAAAGCTTTATACTGCGATGAGAAATCTGTATAATCTTCAGTATTTTTCATCCATAGTTCCTGAAGTTACTCCTGGTAGTGAAAATAACCTTATCGATGTTGTTTTTAATGTTGAGGAACAAAGTACAACTACATTGACTTTTGGTCTTACATTTAGTGGGGTTTCAGATCCTGAAGCTTTGCCTATAGCTTTAACATTTTCTTTGCAGGATTCAAACTTTTTTGGTACAGGTAAATCTGTTTCTGTAAACTCAGCATTGTCAACGGACGAACAGTCAATTGGTGTGAGTTATGGAGAAAACTGGTTGTTTGGAAAGCCTATAAGTTTCAGTGTTTCTGCAAGCTATACTCATGGTAATGAGACTGCATACCGAAATAAATACAATCCTGATGGAACTTACAGTGATGATTTATATTATCTTCAGTACGAAGAAAATATAATGAGTTTAGGTTTGTCTGTAGGAAGAAGATGGACTCCAAATTTTGCAATACTGACTTTGTCTGGCGGTATTTCAGGTAGCCTTATTAATTATGTTTATGATAATACGCTGTTTACACCTGTCGATACTACAGTCAGCGATTACGCAAATAACTGGGAACCTAAGAACTCGATTTGGTCTCAGTTTTCGATGGATGGAAGAAACGTAAGTTATGATCCATCTACGGGTTGGTTTGCAAGTCAAAGATTTACATGGTATGGGCTTTTCCCAAGAGAATGGTTTGACGATAAGTGGGGAGAGGCTCAGTTTTACCTTAAGTCGGATACAAAGGTTGAAAAGTATTTTACACTCCTAGATTGGGCTGTTACAGAGTCATGGAACTTAAAGCTTGTTCTTGCAGGATATTCAGGTTTAAGCTATGAGTTCCCGGTGTTTGGTAAGACGATAAAATCATCAAATCTCCTGTATATTGACGGAATGTTCTACGGAAGGGGATGGAGTGTTTATGGTTCATCTGAAGGAAGGGGTAATGTATTGTGGAATAATACTGTGGAATTACATGTTCCTGTTGTACCAAATATACTTGCCCTGGATTACTTCTTTGATGCTTCGATGGTGTATAATACTCAATCTTCAGATTATAATTATATAACTGGTTTTGGTGATAAAAATAACTGGTATTTCAGTTTTGGACCAGATTTGAGAATATGTCTGCAACAGTTCCCTATAAGGCTTATGTGGGCACATAAGTTTAGATTTGGTGATGATGGTGCAAAGTGGTGCTATTCAGATGGTTCCACTGCTGATAATTTCTGGAAATCTGGAAGTTTTGTCCTGTCGTTTACGATGTCAAATAAATAGAGTATGACAATTTGCTTCGCAAACTGCAATGAATAGACTTTTATGGTTTTGGTGCTAGTGCGAAGCTTTTATAGGAGATAATATGAACAAAAAACTGTCGATGTTTTTTATTTTGGGTGTAGTGTTCTGTTCTTGTAGTTTATTTGCTCAGCAGATTACTAAGTTTGCTGTTGTTGATACATCTAAAGTGTATCAGGCTTATTTTAGAAATTCTGCTCCAGTTCGTAATTATGAAACCAAAAAAGCTGAATTTCAAAATGAAATTACATCTCTTACTCAGGAGTTGCAAGAACTTCACAACAAGAAGATAGAGAATCAGAAAAAGGGTGATGATGCTGCTGCTTTGAAAATAGAGGCACAGATAACTAAGAAGACTGATTACCTCAAGGAATATACGAATGCAAAAAATATTGAGTTGGAATCTCTCTTAAAGCAGCTTCAGGATAATGATAGTTTTTACCAGAAGTTATATTCTACTCTTGAAAAAATAGCTGAAGCTGGTGGTTATAGTATGATTCTTAGTCTCCAGCAGTCAAATGGTATTTTATGGTATAGTTCGTCAGTTGATATTACAAATGATGTAATTTCTCAACTTGGAATGAGTAACTAATTATATTTATGGCAGAAGAAACACCTCTCTTTGCCCAATATATGGGTATAAAAAAACAGCACCCAAATGAGGTGCTGTTCTTTCGTCTCGGTGATTTTTACGAGATGTTTAATGATGATGCAGTCGAAGTTTCCCGGTTATTAAATCTAACTCTTACGCACAGAGGCGATAATCCGATGTGTGGAATACCTTACCATGCAAGTAAAATTTACATAGCAAGACTTCTTAGACTTGGTAAAAAAATTGCAATAGCAGAACAAGTGGGTGAAGTTGCTCATGGAAAAGGTTTAACAGAGCGAAAAGTAATCGAAATTATTACTCCAGGAACTGCTACTGATAGTGAGTACCTAGATGGTGGTACGAATAATTTTTTGGCTTCATTATTTATAAGTCATGGTCAATGTGGATTTGCATACATAGATGTTACGACGGGTGATTTTAGAGCAACGAGTTTCCCTGAAGCATCAATTGCTGAGAATTTCCCAAAAGAATTGGGTCGATGTAATCCAAAAGAATTAATTTTACCCGATTCTCTCAAAAATAATTCCGGAGTTAAGGATACAATAGAGTCTTTTGGAACATTATCGGTTTCCTATTATCCTGATTGGAATTTTAATACTGAGTTTGGATATAAGAGACTAGTTAAACAATTTAATACTGCAAATTTAAGATCATTTTCTCTTACGGAGGAGTCTCCTGAGATTGCTCCAGCTGGATTCCTTCTTGATTATCTTGAGAAGACTACAAATTCAGCTATTCCTCACGTAAATGGTATAACTGTTTATAGTGATTCTCAGTATCTTATAATAGATGATTCATCTCGTCGCAATCTTGAAGTCCTTAATAATCTGAGAGATGGTAGTTGTCAGTATACTCTTCTGGAGTGTGTTAATTATACACGAACATCGATGGGCTGTCGTATGATACGTCAATGGCTTATGTTTCCGCTAACAGATTTTGATCGTATCTGTGAAAGGCATAATCATGTTGAATTATTTCACTCTAATACGAATGTTCTACGTAAGATTAGGGATAACCTTGATGGAATTTTGGACATAGAGCGTCTTAGTGGTAGAATTGCTATGGATCGGGCCCATGGAAAGGATCTTGTAGCTCTAAAAACAAGTTTGCTCCTATGGATAAAAGCTCAGGATAATCTGAGACTTTATGATTTTGGTTGTACCGAAACAGATATTGCAGATAAGATTGTATCTCTAATTGATTCTTCGATTTTGGATGATCCATCAACTTCCTTGACAGAAGGGGGAATTATAAAAGATGGATGGTCTGAGGAACTTGATTATTGGAGAAATGTACAGCGTAATTTTAATAATATACTTGATGAATATGCTGAGGAAGAAAGAGCCCGTACTGGTATAGCGAATCTTCGTATTCGAAATAACGGTAATATGGGGTACTTTATAGAAGTTACAAAAGGTAAGCTAGATAAAGTTCCTGAACATTTTATCATTCGGCGAGCGTTAGTAAATGCAGACCGCTATACTACAGAAAAACTTCAGGAACTTGAGACAAGTCTTAATGAGTCTGGTTCAAAAGTTCTTGAGTTGGAACGAAATCTGTTTGTTGAGATAAGAAATCAGCTTAAACAGTTTGTTCCATATTTACTGCAGACTTCCCAAGAAATTGCATATGTAGATGTAACATCAACTTTTGCTGAAGCTGCGCTCAAACATAATTGGGTAAGACCTATAATGCAGAAGTCTGATGCATTTGATATAAAGAACGGCAGACATCCTGTTGTCGAACTTCATCTTCCTACAGGTGAATTTGTATCTAATGATTTGTCTCTGTCAGGTAGTAATACTTTTGCTCTTATAACAGGTCCTAATATGGCTGGTAAGAGTACATTTTTAAGGCAGAATGCCTTGATTACGCTTCTTGCCCAGACAGGAAGTTATGTTCCTTGCGAAAGTGCAACTTTAGGAATAGTTGATAGAATATTCTGTCGCGTCGGGGCAAGTGATAATCTTGCTAGAGGAGAATCAACTTTTTTGGTTGAAATGACAGAAACTGCTAATATTCTTCGCTCTGCAACAACATCATCTTTAGTTATAATGGATGAAGTTGGACGGGGAACTAGTACAGAAGATGGACTTTCAATAGCGTGGGCTGTAAGTGAATATCTTTTGAATACAGTTAGATGTAAGACTTTGTTTGCAACCCATTATCATGAGCTTACTCGATTGGAACATCCATCTCTTATAAAATTATGTATGGCTGTAAATGATTCGGGAAACAATGTTATATTCCTTAGAAAAGTTATAGAAGGTTCTAGTGCTAATAGTTATGGTATCCATGTAGCTCGTTTGGCGGGTATACCACAGGATGTGATTGATAGGGCTAGCCAGATACTTGATCAGGTACAAAATGATTCAGATTCTCGTCCGATTATAGCAAAAACGGAGACTACTGTAATAAAGAATGAGAAACCCGTTGTATCTATGACTGGGGCTTTGTTTTCTGATGAAGAAATGGTGCTTGATGAAATACTGTCTATGGATGTAGATAACGTAACTCCGATGAATGCTCTTCAGACGTTATCAAGATGGAAAAAGCTTTTAAGTACAAAATAAATTTAAATTTTTATGTAATTTATACTTGGTCCTGTACAATTTTTATGTATGGGACTTTTTTTATTTTCCAGAAAAATTCTGGGTTTTTTATTCGAAAATAAGTCTTGCCTTTGTTGTGGTAAGAAAACTGTACTTATTGGAATATGTAATGATTGTATTCAAAAAAATCTGTTGAACATAGAATTTAATGAAAATGAGCGTTGCAGTGTTTGTGGTAAAGTCTTAAACGGAGAGGCTAATTTATGTCTTGAATGCCGAAAGAGCAGGATGATATTTAATGCAGATAAAATATATCCTATACACTCTTATAAATTATATTTCCGGAATCTTGTCTATCAGTGGAAACAACAGAAAAACAGAAATTTATCACCTATTTTCGCAGATATGTTAGAAAAGACTATTAATCTACTAGGATTTGATTTATCTATACCTGTTGTTAGTGTTCCTCCACGGAAAAATAAAATAAAAAAAGAGGGTTGGGATCAAATGCAAGATATTTGCTATTTTCTTAAGCATAAATATAACCGTAGAATACAGAATCTGCTTGTTCGAGAGGGAGCTTCAGAACAGAAAAAAAAGACAAAAGAACAACGTAAAGAGAGTGCGAGTAAGGAATATGTTGGTTCAAAGGAAATAAAATCTCTTTTCATCAAGAAAAAAATACCTGATGAGGTTATACTTATAGATGATGTTCTAACCACAGGATCAACCATAGAGAGTTGTTGCAAGATTCTCAAATCATATGGAGTTTCAAAAGTTACAGTAATTATTCTGTTTATAGTGGACTAGAAGGCAATCATGTTATAGAATAAAAGGGTAGTAAAGGGTTCTGAAAGTTTTTTCAGATTACTACGAACAGGAGAAGTTATGGCCGACGAAAATACACAGTTTCAACTAGTTACATTTCAGCTTGGCGAAGAGCTGTATGGCGTTGACATTATGGATGTTAAGGAGATTGTAAAAGTACAAAATGTACGTCCGATTCCAAATGCACCGTATTATGTAGAAGGAATCATCAATCTGCGTAGCGAAATCATTCCTATCATCAATTTGCACAAGCGTTTTCATATAAAAAAACTTGAAGTTCAAGAAGATGATGAGCTTGAAGAAGATGATGGTGGTTTTATCATCCTTGATATCGAAGGAAACCGTATTGGTATTATTATCGACCGTGTTGCCCGTGTTGTACCGGTGGATAGAGGATCAATTCAACCTCCGCCACAGATGCTTAGTGGTATCGGTACTGAGTATATTCAGGGAGTTGTAAGGCAGGAGTCCGCATATCTTATTATTCTTGATACTCGCAGACTTTTTAGTGCCAAGGAGCTCCAGAAGATTCTTGAACCAGAGGCATAGTCTCCTTAATAATAACAGTAAAAGGAAACTTATTAAAAAATGATACAGACCTATAGCCCCACAATTAGACGCCGTGAAATGGAGGCGGTACTTACCTGTATGGTAGATGAAAAGATTGGACCAGGGGAGATGAGTCAGCGTCTTATTCAAACAATCAAGGAATATTCAGGTTGTGAGGGGGCTGTCGCTTTGCGTAGCCCTTCTCTTGCTTTACAGTATGCACTTCAGGCTTTGGATTTGCCAAAAGATGCAGGTGTTATGGTTAGTGCTTTGGCTCCTGTTTGGCAGCTGATAACATTAGAACGACTTGGGTATAAGTGTATTGTATTGGATGTTGCTGAAGATACAGGCCTTATACGATTCGAATCTGTTGAAAAAGGTATCCAAGATGGAGGAAGGTTACTGATATTGACTTCGTCCTTAGGTATACTTCCTGAAATCCAATCATTCTTGGCTTTTAATATTCCGATTATTGAAGATATATCTCAAGCTGCGTTTTGTCGTTATCCTGCGGAGGTTTTGCCTGAGGGTGCTTCAATTCCTCAAGAAGGACAGGATTCACCAAAAGGTAAATGTGCGGGAATGTACGGAGTTTACTCTATATTAGGAATGGAATCCACTGATGTGGTAACTGCCGGTGGAGGAGCGGTTCTTATTGCTCCTAATAGAAAAGAGTGGTATGTACTCAAAAAAATAGTGGAAGAGAGTCCTTCGACAGACAGTCTGCCTGATATGAATGCAGCTCTTGCTTTTGTAGAAGCAAAGGAGTTTGATCGTAACGAAAAATCCAGAAAAGAACTTTATTCAGTATTCAGTAGAGCAATAATGAGTGGAAGACATAAGACTTATGTACGGGCCCAGGATGATGGTTCTACGATATATAGTTTTCCTGTTGTATTGAGCAGTGGTTTTAAGGATGTAAAGGCTTATTCGAGTAAGAAAGGTATTGAAGTACGTCTTGCATACGAAAACAGTATTATAGCTTATAGGCAAGAAGCTTTATCATCGGAATGTATCTGTGCGAATTCTCTTTTGCTTAGATGTGTTTTGTTTCCTTTATATCCTCGACTTGGTCAAAAAGATGCGGAGCGTATTGTAAAGGTGTTGACAAGTCTTCCATAATCGGATAATGCCTTAGTATGAAAAAATGTCTTATAGTTATAAATTCGTGTAAAGAAGAGGTCTCTGCTGTTAGTAAGGAAGTAGGAAGCTTTCTTACATCAAATGATGTAGAATATTCTTACTATTCTTATAATGGTAGAACTCATGATAATCCTGTGTTGCCATTAAATCGTGGTAGTGTGGATTTTGTGATAACGTTAGGGGGAGATGGTACTGTCCTTTTTGTTAGCAGGGTTTGTGCTGCACTTGAGATTCCTGTTTTCCCAATAAATTTTGGGGAGTTTGGTTTTCTTGCTGCAGTGCAAAAAGAAAACTGGAAATCTGAATTGCAATCTTATCTGGATGGAAAATCTTATATAGGTGAACGAAGTCTTATAGAAGTAGAGGTTATACGTAACAGCTGTACTGTTTTCAAAGCAACGGGGATGAATGATGCTGTAATATCAAGTGAAGGGTCATCTTCGCTCATTAATCTTGATGTAGCATATAATCAGGCTTTGATAGGACCTTTTAAAGCTAATGGACTTATAATATCCACTGCAACAGGTTCCACAGCTTATTCTGCTGCAGCAGGAGGTCCTATAGCAGACCCATCCATGGAAATAATGCTTCTGACACCAATTAGTTCCTTCAGCCTGTCTGCAAGACCTCTTATATTTGGCAATAATAGTGAGATTGCTGTTACTGTAATTCCTTCTAGAGCAGATATAAGGTTGACTGTAGATGGACAGATACATCACAATCTCGTAGTTGGCGATGTAATTATTATAGGGCTTTCTAGAGATAAAGCTCGTCTTATTAGCTCAACTCAAGGAAAATTTTATTTATCATTACGTTCAAAACTGAATTGGTCTGGAGGTCCCCATGCTTGAGGATTTGGATATAAAGAATTTTGCACTTATAGATTCCTCTCATGTTGAATTTGATAGAGGTTTTACGGTTCTGAGTGGCGAAACTGGAGCCGGTAAATCTATTCTTATTGGAAGTCTTGTATTTCTTCTTGGGGGAAAGAGCGGAGTTGAATTAATCAGGAATGGGTGCCATGATGCCCATGTGACTGGAACTTTTCTTATCGAAAACAAGGAAAGTATAAATTGGCTTGACGAACATGGTATCGAAACAGAAGATAATCGTATTATCGTTCGCAGGGTAATCAAGGATACAGGAAAATCTTCTGCTTGGATAGGAGGAACTCCAGTTACAAGAGCAGATTTGCAGTCATTTGCTTCATGCTTAATTGATATACATGGACAACACGAACAGCAGTCTCTTATGAAGATAAGTGAACATCGCCGCTATCTTGATGTATATGCAGGTATAACTGAAGAGGTTCAGTCTTTTACTACTTTGTATGCGGATTTAGTTGAAAAAAGACGTAAGTTAGATGATCTGACGAATAATGAAAGTGATAGATTAAAAAATATAGATTTGCTTTCATTTGCTATAAATGAGATTGATGAGGCAAAACTTAAAAAAGATGAGGATGTTGAATTAGAATCAGAAGAAAATCGACTTGCTTCTTTTGAGCGATTGTATGGGGAAATTGATGAAATCAATGGAATCTTCGAGGGTGGAGATGGTGTTGGAGGGTTGATTTCAGCATTTAGAAGACTTGTGAATATAGTTCCACATGTTGCAACTCTTGATAAAGAATTGGAAACGCTTGATGACCGCTTGAAATCGTGTTTTTATGAGCTTGATGATATATCTAAGGAATTTAGAAGTTATCAGGATAGTTTGGTATTTGATCCGGAACGCTTAACTCAGGTACAGGATAGATTAGAGCTCATTTACAAACTTAAGAAAAAATATGCTTCGTCGGTAAATGCTACAATACAGGAAGTTGTAGACTATAGGGATAAAGCGCAAGCTGAATTGGATTCTCTTACAGGGGAAGGACAGGATGTTTCTGTGCTTCAAATGGAAATTGCTGAGCTGGAAAAAATTGTATATGCAGCAGCCAAGGAGTTGAGTTCTAAACGAAAAGCTGCTTCTGATCGCATGTCTGAAGATATAGAAGCAATACTAAAAACTCTTGGAATGCAGAATACAAGATTTAAGGTGAGTCTAAGTGCAAAAGAACTTAATGAATCAGAACAAAAATGTGGTCCCTATGGTATAGATAATATAGAGTTTCTTATAAGCGCAAATCCAGGCTCTCCGTTGCAATCATTGTCCAAAATAGCTTCTGGTGGTGAAATAAGTCGTGTAATGCTTGCCATAAAAACTGTTCTAGCTGAGGGAGATACGGTTGGTACTCTTGTATTTGATGAGATAGATACAGGTATCGGAGGAGAGGTCGCTGTTGCTGTCGGAAGTCATATGAAGTCACTTGCAACAAAAAAACAGATTTTATGTATAACACACCTTGCCAGCATTGCAGTTTATGCCGATAATCAAATTAAGATAAAAAAAGGTGTTGCCGGTAATAGTACGGCAACCGATGTTTATCCTATAACTGGAGATGAACGTGTAGAAGAAATTGCCAGGATGCTTTCAGGAGACCCTGCTTCTCAGGAGTCAAAGGAACATGCGGCAGTAATGCTCCAGAAGTTTGGAGGTAGATAGTGCCAGCAATAAATGCAGAGTCACGTAAAGAGTTTATCGAAAAGTGCGAACCTATCAAAACTCTTATTAAGGAGAACTTGAAAAAGGAAAATGAGATGCTTGCTCTCATTCAAAAAGATAACTCCGGAGTTGAATATAAAAAGCTTTTGCTGTCCGATCAGATGATATATGTAGCTACTCTGTATCTTGCGATAAATAATCTGTCAGTTTCGCTTCTTGAAGCAAAGAACAACGACGCTTTAAATGATGCTCGTAAGTCAATATATAAGGCTATTATCTATTTGGAACAGATTGTGTCCAATACTGTAGACTGTCCGTATTCAGACCTTGAACCTCGTCTTGCTTCTATTGCGAATACACCAATAGAAAAGCGCTATTACTTGGTACGAAAACTAGGCCTTGTAATAGATTTATTGTGGACAGCTTTCGGTGATAATTCTAAATGGAAGTGGTCCTTTGTTGATATTCGCGGTCGCTATGCAATCGTAGCGAAGAATCTTATTGATATGAAACAGGCTTCTAAGGATTATTATGAACCATCTTCTCCGGATTATGATACAACAGTGCTATATGTCCGCCTTTTACGTACACTTATAGAACGCAGTTCTGGAGAATATCGTGATAAATATGAATTGTCTACGCGTCGTATAGATGATATGCGTATAGCCATTAATCTTCTTATTGCAAAACGTCGTATTGCGATGATTTTGGGAGAAAGGGAAGAAGCCGAAGAAATCAAAAAAAAGGCAGAAGTCTGGCGTGCTAAGATGGACGCAGATCAAAAAGCTGGAAAGACAAAGTGAAAAAGGAATTTGCCCTAAAGATTTTCGAAGCCTTTTCTATTGAACGATGGAACGATCTTATACGGCCTTTTGAGATTGTTGAAATGGATAAAGATGCTGAGAAGATGGTTGTAGCATATATAATAGGTAAGTATGAAGAAAATCAAGGGACAAGGGTAAACTGGGAGTGGATGATATATGCATCCATCTTTGATATGCTCAAAAAGATTGCCCTATGTGATATAAAGAGTCCTGTTCAGCGTATAATTCGAGATGAATATCCTGAAGAATACATTAAGCTTAGTCAGTGGGTTTTGGATCAATATAAAGATTTAATAGATGATGCTGAGTTATTTGATAAGTTTTCTGCTTATATAATGGATAAGGCTACAATAAGAAATGCATCTAATGGTGAAAGCGAAGATATTACCGAGCATATATTCAAGGC
The DNA here is from genome assembly GCA_045616545.1 of Treponema sp. GTDB lineage: Bacteria > Spirochaetota > Spirochaetia > Treponematales > Treponemataceae > Treponema_D. Next base: position 21,784 of record JAZLGX010000034.1, read on the forward strand.
TGCCCATAAGTATTCTACAATTCGTGAATTAGAAATGATGTCTCCGGTCAATGAAGGACATCGACTTTATGATATAAAAAAACAATTGAATAGTGAAATTCAATCTTATCTCGATTTACGGGGCCTACAGATGCTTTTGACCAAACAAAAACCATTTGAGTTTTTGATGCGTATAGAGCAGCTTAGGTTTCAAACAAGGTGGAATCAGACTCCTAGGGTACCAAAGACGTCTGTTTTAGGTCATTGTTATTTTGTTGCTGTTCTTACGTTGCTTTTTTCAAGAGATTCTGGGATAAAGATATGCAACAGAAGATTTTATAATAATTTTTTCAGTGCGCTGTTCCATGATCTTCCAGAAAGTGTAACACGGGATATAATATCTCCGGTCAAGCAAGCTACAGATGGTCTTCCTTCTATTGTCAAAAATATTGAAGATAAGATAGTTGCAAAAGAACTTGTTCCCCTTATGGATGATTTTTATCGTGACGAAATTCTGTACTTTACAAGTAATGAATTTGACAACAGAATTATGGAAGAAGGTCGTGTAAAAAACGTTAGTTTTGAAGATCTGAATCTTAAATATAACTATAATACATATTATCCCGTAGATGGAAGGACAGTTCGTCTTGCCGATCATTATTCAGCTCTTATGGAAGCAGATTTATCCATAAAACATGGAATAACTAGTAATCAGCTTTCCAATGGAAAAATTAACCTGATAAAATCTTATCCTGAAGGAACCATCATTAACGGAATTGATGCATATCAACTCTTTAATGCGTTTTCTGACTGATTTTTACTAATCTCTAATTGTATATTTACACCTTTTTAATTATAATTACGCTGATGTAAAATCACAAAAAATTGTGTCATGGAGGATATATGACAATCGCTCAAATGCTTAGTCAAAGTGGAATTCTCACTTTACTGGGATTGTGTGTCGTTTTTAGCTTCCTTATCATAATGATTCTTGCAATGAACCTTCTTCATGTGATTGTTCATGCTCTTCATCTTGATAAAGAACCAGAACAGAAAGGCACTTCATCTTCTGCCCCTGCAACTCCTAGTCAGGATACTGGTGCAATAATAGCAGCAATTGCAGCCGCAGTTCACGAAAAAGAATCGCTATAACAAGTATATTTTTTTAAGAGGTTATTTATATGTCTAAGGTTGGAATTTCCGAACTTGCAATCCGTGATGCTCATCAGTCGCTTCACGCTACACGTATGACTACAGCAGATATGCTTCCTATCTGTGATAAGCTTGACAAAGTTGGTTACAAATATATCGAAGGATGGGGAGGAGCAACATATGACTCTTGTATCCGCTTCCTTAATGAAGATCCATGGGAGCGCCTCCGCAAGCTCCACGCAGCTCTTCCAAACAACAAGATCATGATGCTTCTTCGTGCTCAGAACCTTCTTGGTTACAAGCACTATGCTGATGATGTAGTTGATAAGTTCGTAGAGACAGCAGCAAAGAATGGTATCGGATGTTTCCGTATCTTTGATGCTTGTAACGATCCACGTAATATGGAACGTGCTACAAAAGCAGCAAAAAAATCTGGTGTTGATGTACAGATGGCTATCTCTTATGCTGTAACACCATATCACACAAACGACAAATACGCAGAACTTGCTAAAACATATGCAGAATTCGGTGCAGACTCAATCTGTATCAAAGATATGTCAGGTCTTTTAAAGCCATATGAAGCTTATGATTTGGTAACAAAAATAAAGAAGGCTTGTGATCTTCCTGTAGAGATTCACTCACACGCTACAACAGGTCTTTCTGTAGCTTCACTCCTCAAAGGTATCGAAGCTGGTGCAGATATCGTTGACACAGCAATTTCTTCTATGTCTATGGGTACTTCTCACTCTCCTACAGAAACAATTGTAGAGATGCTCAAGGGTACACAGTACGATACAGATCTCGATACAAAACTTCTTCTTGAAATTGCAGCTTACTTCCGTGATGTACGTAAGCACTATTCTTCACTTGAATCTGCATTCCTTGGAGCTGATACACGTATCCTCCTTTCTCAGGTTCCAGGTGGTATGCTTTCTAACCTTGAAAGCCAGCTCAAGCAGCAGGGTGCAGGGGACAAGATGGATGCAGTACTTGCAGAACTTCCTAACGTACACAAGGATGCCGGTTATGTTCCTCTTGTAACACCAACATCACAGATTGTAGGTACACAGGCTGTATTTAACGTACTCTTCGGACGTTACGAAAAGATGACAGCTGACTTTGCTAACCTCGTAACAGGTAAGTTTGGTAAGCTCCCAACAGATGCAAATGCAGACGTTGTAAAGCAGGCTCTTGCACAGAATAAGATGGATGCTGTCATGACATGCCGTCCAGCTGACAAGATTGAACCAGAATGGGACAAGATGGTAGAAGAAGCTAAAAAGGCTGGTGGAAACGGATCTGACGAAGATGTTCTTACATATGCTATGTTCCCACAGGTAGCTGAAAAATTCTTCAAGACACGTGCAAATGGTCCTGTTGATGCAGCTACAACATTTGCTAAGAAGGAAGTTGCAGCTCCTGCTTCTGGAAGTTCTAAGGGTGGAAATTACACAATCACAGTTAACGGAACAGCTTATAACGTATCTTCTAACGGTGCTGGTTCTATCACAGTTAATGGCTCTGCTTACAATGTATCTGTAGGTGCTGCAGGTTCAGCTCCTGTAGCAGCTGCTAGCGCTCCTGTAGCAACAGGTGGTGTAGATGTTAAGGCTCCTGTAGCTGGTACACTTCTTAAGCAGTGTGTTGCTAATGGAACAAAGGTAACAAAGGGTCAGACAGTTATCATCATCGAATCAATGAAGATGGAACTTGAAGTAAAAGCTACAGAAGAAGGAACAATTACATATAGCGTTGCAGCAGGAAGCCAGATTCAGAACGGACAGGTTCTTGCAACAATCGGTGGTGTAGTACAGGCTGCTCCAGCTCCAGTAGCACCAGCTCCAGCTCCTGCTGCCTCAGCAGCTCCTGTTGCAGCCGGTAACGGAACAAAAGTTCCAGCTCCAGTAGCAGGTGTATTCCTTCGTACAGCAGTAGCAGAAGGTGCTTCTGTAAAGAAGGGTGACAACGTTGTTATCATTGAATCAATGAAGATGGAACTTGAAATAAAAGCTCCTTGTGATGGTAAGGTACATTTCCTTGCAACAGCTGGTTCACAGCTTACAAACGGTCAGCCAGTAGCTGAGATTTGTTAATTGAGGGACAATAATAACTATGCCTAATACAAAGACACAGAACAATAAAAAGATTGCCTTTATCATGATGAGTATCATGCTTGCTGCTTCTGTATTGTCTTTTGCACAGAATGCTTTTGCAAAGGACAGCACACCAGTTGCTTCATCTGGTACTGGTATGGAACGTGTAATTCCAGGTACAGAAGACTGGAATGGTAAGCACGATATAAATGCAAAGGACTTTATGATTAATATCTGGCATACTACAGGTATTTACCAGATGGTTCATACAGCTACAGCTGAAGAACGTGCAGCAGCAGCTGCAGAAAAGGAAGCAGAAGAACTTGCTAAGGCAAAGGGTAATGATGTATTTGATACAGTTGCTCCAGGTTGGCAGTATCTTTTGATGATTGCTGTAGGATTCCTCATTGTGTATCTTGGTGCAGCAAGAGGTTTTGAACCTTTGCTTCTTATCCCAATCGGATTTGGTACAATTCTTGTAAATATCCCTGGAGCTAACATGGGTGTTGCTCCTGATGGAATGTTAAGCATCATTTATAATGCCGGTGTAGGAAACGAATTCTTCCCAATGCTTATCTTTATGGGTATCGGTGCGATGACAGACTTTGGTCCGCTTATTGCTAACCCTAAGATGGCTCTCCTTGGTGGAGCTGCTCAGCTTGGTGTATTCTTTACACTGTTTGGTGTAGCATTGCTTAACCTTATTCCTGGTGTATTTGATTACAACATTCTTCAGGCTGCTGCTATTGCAATTATTGGTGGTGCAGATGGTCCAACATCTATCTATGTATCAGCTAAGCTTGCTCCAGAACTTATGGCTGTAATTGCTGTTGCTGCATACTCTTATATGGCACTTGTTCCAATGATTCAGCCTCCTATTATGAAGGCACTTACAACAGACAAGGAACGTCATATCAAGATGGATCAGCTTCGTCCTGTAAGCAAGACAGAAAAGACATTGTTCCCATTACTCCTTCTTGTACTCACAATGCTCCTCTTACCAACTGCAGCACCTCTCATTGGTATGCTTGCATTTGGTAACTTTGTAAAGCAGTGTGGTGTTGTAGAGCGTCTTTCTAAGACAATGGAAAATGAGCTTATGAACATTGTTTCTATTCTTTTGTCTCTTGGTGTTGGTAGCCAGATGACTCCAGAAAAGATTATCAATGGTCGTTCTCTTGGTATCATCCTCCTTGGTCTTGTGGCATTCTGTGTTGCAACTGCAGGTGGTATCATGATGGCAAAGCTTATGAACGTGTTCCTTCCAAAGGATAAGAAGATTAATCCTCTTATCGGAAGTGCAGGTGTATCAGCTGTTCCAATGGCTGCACGTGTATCTAATAAGGTTGGACTTGAATACGATCCATCAAACTTCCTTTTGATGAACGCTATGGGACCAAACGTTTCTGGTGTAATCGGTACTGCTATTGCTGCCGGTGTATTCATCGCAACATTTGGTTGATTTTGATTGATTCAAAAGAAGTACTGAGATAATAAATCAAAAATACCCTGCTTTTATTAAAGCAGGGTATTTTTTTTAGGATTACATGATATTTTTGTTATCCGGGAAAAAGATACTCAAAAAAGGAATGTGCTAAAAATATAGCAGAAGTGTTAGCTTTTTTTGCAAAGTCTGTGTAATGTAAAAAATCGCGTAAAAGCCTTGAGTTTATTTAAAACAATTGGTATTGACCTAGAATATACCGTAATTCAAAATATTATTTATATCTTTTATCAATAATGAATGTAACTGAGGTGTCTTCATTCTTTCAAAGGGAAGTTCATCTACAAGTTCAATTTTGTCCATTTCAAAATCTGGGATTTCAGCTAATTCTTTAATATTACAAAAATACTGAACTCCGTAAGACAAACCTCTGTCAGACAGAATCTCATAAATATAAAGAGGATAGTAATCCGCTTGAACAGCTCCAGCTTCTTCCCATAATTCTCTTTTCGCAGCTTGTAATGGAGTTTCACCA
>JAZLGX010000035.1:0-10181 GCA_045616545.1 Treponema sp.
TTTGAATTACCCTTTAAATGATCAAATGCCCTGTTATTAGACGATGCTTTTCCAACATAGAATATTTTTCCTGTAAATGGATTTACTAATCCATAAACATAAAATCATAAAGACTGCTGAGTTAATTTGGTAAAACCATTCATTTTTGTAACCTCCAAAAATAATATTTTTTATTTCATCTTATGAATACGCTGCCAAATGTGGCGTATCCGCAAATTAAATTTACGTTTACCTAATTATACCACAAATTAAATCGTATCCGTAAATTAATTTTACGTTTACCCGTATTCGGGAGCGAATACTGTCTGTGATTTTCCTGACTGAATGTATTCCTCAACAATTTTCTGACGTTCTTCACGACTGTAATTTGATCTCATAATTTCTTCCACCTTGCGTAGAAGTTTAGATTAAATATTTATTTTGGGAAAATACACGAGAATTGACGGTTACGAATATTTTCATGTGATGATTGCACTGTTTTAAGTGGTGGTGAACAACAAATTGTAAAATTTATACGAATGTATGTGCAAAATAAAGAGATTATTCTTTTGGATGAACCATTTTCAGCACTTGATTCAGAAAATGAAGAAAAACTTTTTGAAAAATTAAACAATATGGATTCGACCATCATCATGATAAATCATGATGATTCCAATAAATACAACTGGAATATCTTGAAGTTACGATAAAATCAAAACCATCGGCTCAGCCGGTGTTTTTTTATGGTGTAAACCTTTGCTACCGGTCATCGCTATAGCTCTCTTAATTGACTGTAAAAAGCCCAGGTAATCTCTCCGACCACCTGGGCTTAATGTCAATGTCAATCTATTTTAATAATATAAAAGAGATTAGTTAGCAAAAGGATTTTCATCCTTATAGAGCATACCAGCTGGCTGGTTGAATGCTACGTCACCAATTCCGAGGTACTTGAATACTGTGAACAAAGCCTTTCCGTAGTGACCGAAAGCAACAGCACCGTGGTGTGGATACTGTTTACCTACGAGTACGTGGCGGTAGAAACGTCCCATTTCTGGGATAGCGAATACACCGATACCACCGAAGCTCTGTGTTGCAACTGGGAGAATTTCACCCTGTGCGATGTAAGCCTGGAGCTTTGTATCTGGAGTTGTCTGGAGACGGAAGAATGTGATAGGTCCGTCCATGATATCTCCTTCGAGAGTACCACGTGTGAAGTCTGGTGTACCACCATTTTCGAGGAGGCGGTTCTGGATAAGCTGGAACTTAACAGCTGGCTTACTTCTCTTAGCGAGGCAGCAGAATGGTGTGTTACCACAGTGGAATGCCATGAATGTATCGTTGAGCTTGTAGTTGTGAGCAAACTTACCCTTGATGCTTTCTTCGTACATATCGCTAGGAACAGAGTTGTTGATGTCGAGCAATGTAACAGGAGCACCAGAAACACAAGTTCCGATGTATTCAGAGAGAGCACCGAAGATATCTACTTCACAAGCAACTGGGATACCACGAGTTGCAAGGCGGCTGTTTACGTAGCAAGGTTCAAAACCGAATTCCTTAGGGAATGCTGGCCAACACTTGTCAGCGAGAGTAACATACTTCTTGCATCCCTTGTTAGCTTCGATCCAGTCAAGGAGAGTAATCTCAAACTGAGCCATACGTGGGAGAAGATCTGGGTACTGGTTACCTTCCATACCAAGTTCTTCAGCCATTTCTTTTACTACATCAGCGATACGTGGATCGTCTTTGTGTGCGCGGTAAGCAACGAGAAGGTCAAGTTCAGAGTTTTCCTGAATCTCAACACCGATATCATAAAGACCCTTAATAGGTGCGTTACAAGCAAAGAAGTCCTGTGGACGAGGTCCAAAAGTAATGATCTTGAGGTTCTTAAGACCAATGATTGTACGTGCAACAGGGATGAATTCCTGGATCATCTTAACGATGTCTTCAGCTGTTCCAACAGGATATTCTGGGATAACAGCAGGAATCTTGCGGAGGTTAAGGTTGTAAGAACAGTTGAGCATACCACAATAAGCATCACCGCGTCCGTTGATAAGATCTTTCTGTGTCTCTTCAGCAGCAGCAACGAACATACATGGACCATCAAAGTTCTGTGCAATCTGTGTTTCAGGTGTTTCTGGACCAAAGTTACCCAAGAATACAACAAGAGCATTACATCCAGCTGCCTTAACTTCTTCAACAGCCTTGAGCATGTCCTTTTCGTTTTCTACAGTTGTCTTTGCTTCATAAAGTTCACCTTTACCAGCAAATGCTTTTACGATGTCTGCTCTGCGGCGCTCAGAAAGAGAGATTACAAAACAGTCGCGGCTTACGGCAACGATACCGAGTTTTACGTTTGGAATATTTTCAAACTTTTCCATAATAAGTATTCTCCTTAATAAATACTGTCTTATATAGTATATCTGTATTTGTTAATAAAAATCAAGCAAAATTGATTTGATTAACCAATCAAATCAACGTTTACACCATCAATTCCTACAAAAGCACCCTGAGCAGCTTCGCTTGTGTCCTTGTGAGCAATAAGCCACTTGTTGCGAGCCCAGAGAAGCTTGTCTTCGCCGTCGATAACTTTCATCTCAGGCTTAGCTGTATTTGTTCCCTTTGGAAGAACGATGATAACACGGAATCCTTCGTCACTTGCTTTTCCGTCTACAACATTTGTACAAGGAGCATAGTGGAGAGTAGTTTCGTAAACTTTAACTACAGAACCCTTTGGAGCACGGAAAGCTTCTACCTTGTCAGAACTGATGTGACCATCAACAACATCAGCAAGGCAAGCAACTAGAAGGATCATATCGTTGGCAGCAATATTAAGCTCACTACCTCTGTGATATTCGAGACAGTTAAGCTTTGTGTTGTTACCGTTGCAATAACCAATCTGGATTTCCTGGCCACCATAAGCGTTTGTGCTGAGTTCCTTTGCAACAGGCAAAGCTTCGAGAGCAGCGTCTGTAGGTTCATAGATTACAGCATCCATAGGTTTTTCAGAAACCTTTTCCAAAGTAGCAAGAAGATCAGTTACATCATATCCTGTAAGAACAGTACCATATCTGGCAAATTCTTTGTCAAATACACTCTTGATTTCCATATGTTTCTCCATTTTCGTTTGTAGTGTGTTTCATCTGCGTATTGTGACTAGGCGAAACGTGGGGAAAATCATTGAAAGTCACATTCTGAACCGAAGGTTCAGCCCATGCGCTTTGAAAAGATTTTCCCGAGAGCGCAGCATAGTCACACTTACACTGCGTGATTAAAGAGCTGCTAAATCTGTGTAGCAGTCTTTAAGAGCAGGATAAAGCTTTGTATAAAGCTCATATACCTTCTGGTATTTAGCAGCATTTTCTGCAACAGGGTTCTGAGCAGGGTTATACTTGATAACAGCCTTACAGCCTTCCTGTACAGAAGAATAGATACCTGTACCTGCACCTGCAAGAATTGCAACACCAAGAGCAGGACCTTCCTTGCTGGCAGCTGTTGCAACAGGGCAGTTGAAAGTATCAGAAAGCATCTGTCTCCAAAGTGGAGAAGAACCACCACCACCACAAGCAAGCATTGTCTTGATATCTACACCCATGCTTCTGAGGACTTCTACGCTGTCTCTCTGGCTGTATACAACACCTTCCATTACAGCGCGGAGCAAGTGCTGACGTGTGTGCATAGCACTGAGACCAAAGAATGCTCCACGACAGTTAGGATCCAGGTGAGGAGTACGTTCACCCATAAGATATGGCATGTAAATGAGGCGGTCAGCACCGATAGGGATAGCTTCTGCCTGTTTGTCCATAAGATAGTATGGATCCTTACCCATTCCGGCAGCTGTTACCATCTCTGGAGAACAGAAGTTGTCACGGAACCATTTGAGACTCAAGCCGGCAGCCTGAGTAACACCCATAACATGCCATTCACCAGGAACAGCACAGCAGAATGTATGAACACGACCCTTAGGATCGATACTAACTTTAGATGTGTGGGCAAATACTACACCGCTTGTACCGAGAGTAGTAAAAGCTGTACCGTCAACAACAGTACCAGTACCAACAGCAGCAGCAGCATTGTCTCCAGCTCCACCTACAACAGGAGTTCCTTCTGGGATACCTGTAAGTTCAGCAGCCTTAGCTGTGAGAGTACCTGTAATTTCTGGAGACTCATAAACCTTGGCAAGAAGACTCTTGTCGATGCCGAGCTTAGAGAGAACCTCGTCTGACCAGCAGCGGTTAGGAACGTCCAAAAGCTGCATACCGGAAGCATCAGAAACTTCTGTAGCAAATTCTCCAGTAAGAACATAACGTACATAGTCCTTTGGAAGAAGGATATGAGCACATTTTTCGTAAGTTTCAGGTTCGTTGTTGCGTACCCAAAGAATCTTGGAAGCAGTAAATCCTGTAAGAGCAGGGTTAGCTGTAATCTCGATAAGGCGTTCCTTACCAACTTTTGCTGTAATTTCGTCACATTCCTTGGCAGTACGCTGGTCACACCAGATGATACTCTTACGGAGAATGTTTCCTGCTTTGTCCAGCATAACAAGACCGTGCATCTGGCCAGAAATACCGATACCTTTAATATCAGCAGCCTTGATACCGCTTGTCTTTACTACATAAGCCATTGAATCCAATGCTGCATGAGCCCAATCTGCAGGATCCTGTTCAGCCCAACCATTCTGTGGCTGGTAAAGTGGATATTCGATTGTTTTGGATGCTACAACATTTCCTGTTGTATCAAAAAGAACTGTCTTGGTTCCGCTAGTACCAAGATCAACACCGATTAAGTATTCCATTTTTATATATCTCCGTAAAAATTGTTACACAATTATAAATCTGCTTACGTTAATTGTAAAATTAAATATAATAAATGGTCGCCTTAAAAATTGCTAAGTTTAGTCTAAATATTGCGGGAGTCTTGGAGCAACTTCCGATCATGGGTCAAGACAAAAAAATATGCTCCCCTGGAGGGAGCATTGTTCTCTTTAGTCCTCTGAATCTTCAGAGTTTTTGAAAGTAACCATCATCTTATTAAGAAGCTGATAGAGGGTTTTTGCATCGTCTGGCGAAAAATCAAAGCATTTGCCCATTTTCTTTGGAACATCAAGTGCTTTTTCCTTGAGGGCTTCACCTTCAGGAGTTATTTCGATAAGTACATTGCGTTCGTCCCTTGCAAGACGTGTACGTGTAAGATATCCCTTGGCTTCAAGTTTTTTAAGAACAGGAGTCAGAGTTCCTGAATCCAGATACAGATAGCTACCTAGTTCCTTGACGTTCATCTTCTTCTGTTCCCAAAGAACCATCATGGTAATGTACTGGGTATAGGTTAAATCCAGTGGATCCAGAAATGGCTTGTATCTTTTGACTACTTCTTTTGAACATGCATAAAGGGGAAAACAAAGTTGGTTTTCCAATTTAAGGCAATCGTAAATTGTATCTTCCATATTTGGAGATAATATCATTTTTTTATAAAGTATGCAATTTAATTTTGCTGCAAAAAAAACTAAAATTATTAGATTTTTTGAAAAGTAACAGGGTGTCATAGTAACAAGTCGTTACACGACGACAAAGCATGTTGTTACACGACGGAATAACAAGTCGTTACACGACGACAAAACAAGTTGTTACACGACGGTAAAACAAGTTGTTACACCGCTGTGTAACAACTTGTTACTAAACGCGGTAAAACGAGTTGTTACTAAATGCGGCAAAACGAGTTGTTACTAAACGCGGCAAAACATGTTGTTACTACATGATTATTCTTTGTCGTGACAGATTGCATTAAACTATGATATGATTTTTTATTATGAATCAGATATGGTATAACAGCGAAGCATCAGATTTTAATCAGGCAGTACCTGTAGGTAACGGTCGTCTTGGAGCAATGGTTTATGGAAGAATTCAGCACGAGGTTATCAGTCTTAATGAAGAATCAGTGTGGTCTGCTCCTTATAAGAACCGCAATAACAAATCTTGTCCTGCTTATCTGGATGAAATCCGTTCATTGCTCAAGAGCAGCAGGGTAGAAGAAGCTCAGGCTCTGGCATTGCAGTCAATGGCTGGTACTCCTGTGGATGAGAGTATGTATCAGACTGCCGGACAGCTCCATATTGATTTTTATACTGACTTGGTACGGGGTATCAGGGGCCCTGTAACAGACAAGGACAATCCTTTTCCAAATTCCTATGAATACAGACGCAGTCTTGATCTGACGACTGCAACTGCCACTACGACATTCAGCACACAGAACATAATTCCGAGCAATGCAGATTTTGCAAGGTATCAGAGGGGTAGTGCCGTAACTTACACAAGAGAAGTTTTTGTAAGTGCGGTAAGTGATGTCCTTGTGGTTCACCTTACAGCCTCCACCCCAAAAAGCATATATTTTAGAGCGTGCATTGAACGCTCTGGCGGAATAAGTTCCGTTACAAACCTTAACGAAGAAGATACTCTTGCAGTTACCTGCACTCAGGGAATCCCTTTTGCCATAGTTGTCCATGCTGCCGTAAGCGGTGGAAAAGTCACAAGTCGTGGTGAATATATTGATGTAGAAGGTGCTGATGAGGCAACCTTATATGTTGATATCGAAACTGCATACCGTAACAGGCATTATCGCTCAAGAGGCGGTAATGTTGCCCGTATGGCTTCTTCTTACTGCTATGAATGTATGGACAAGGCTTTACGCAAAGTATGTCTTGCCAGCGGGCAGAGTTTCTCTGATTTCCGTAAGCAGCATCTTATTGAGTGGGAATCCCGCTATAACAATATCCATCTTGACTTGAGTTCTGCTCTTAGCGAAGGAGACAGACAGAGAGCAAGAAACATGGCTACAGACAGCCTCCTGCATTCAAGGGACCTTAAGCCTGCCCTTGCAGAATTGTACTGGAATTATGGAAGGTATCTGTTGCTGAGTTCCAGCCGTCAGCCGGGTAAACTGCCTGCTAATCTCCAGGGATTATGGAATGAATCAATGACTCCAAGCTGGGGAAGTCGCTTTACAGTCAACATCAATACCCAGATGAATTATTGGGGTGCCTGCATGAATGGTCTTGCAGATACCGAGAAGAATCTTTTCTATCTTATAAAGAATGCCTACAAGAAAGGTGTTGTTACAAGCCGACAGATGTACGGATGCCGAGGCTGGGTATGTCATCACAATACGGATATCTGGGGTGATACAGCTCCTCAGGATAAGTGGCTTCCAGGAAGCTTCTGGGTGCTGGGGGCGGCCTGGCTTTGTACCCATATCTGGGAACATTATACATATACTTTGGACAAGAAATTCCTCAAGAAACATTATTATCTTCTGGAAGATGCCTGTCAGTTTTTTGTGGACTATATGGTAAAGGACCTGGAAGGAAAATATTATATCGTAAGTCCAAGTGTCAGCCCAGAAAACACTTATATTCTTCCTAACGGGCAGAGAGCAAGCCTGTCTGAAGGTTCTGATATGGATAACAGGATTTTGGGTCATCTTTTTGAGTCAACCCTCAGGGCTGCCGGAATATTGGGTAAGAAGAGTGGTCTCTTACAGAAGATTAGTCAAATCCAGTCCCAGATACAGCCGCCGGTTGTTACCAAAGATGGAACTATCAGGGAGTGGCCTGTAGAATGCAGTGAGGCAGAACCTGGTCACAGGCACATGAGCCATCTTTATGGCCTGTTCCCAGGGCATGAAATCCGCTACTACAATCAAAAGGAACTTTGCGCTGCAGCGGAATCTACTATAAACAAGCGCCTTGCAGCTGGAGGTGGTCATACAGGCTGGTCTCAGGCATGGATCATGAATTTCTGGGCAACTCTCCACAATCGGGACAATGCATGGAAGTCCCTGGAAAACCTCTTTGACCATTCGACTCTGGATAATCTTTTGGATAATCATCCTCCGTTCCAGATTGACGGAAACTTTGGAGCAATGACAGCAATTACGCGTTTTGTTGTGCAAAGTGACATGGTTTCAGAGGAAGCTGTAGATGTAGATATCCTCCCATGTCTTCCTTCAGAGCTTAAGAAAGGAAGTCTTACAGGAGTATGTCTCAAAGGTAATCTCAAGATGGATCTTGCATGGGATGATGGGGAGCTAACTGTCGGAAAGATATACAGCGAGCCTGGTACAATATGTGCTTCGAACCTTATTCTGCATTATCAGGACAAGACATACGAAGCACCTTTGTACGATGGAAAACTTGATGTGTTCAATGTAATTACAAATCTGTAATTATGGGTTTTCTTTCTGGAATTCCTTTGGAGTCATTCCTGTTGCTTTTTTGAATTTAAGATAGAAGTAGTCCGTGTTGGAGTATCCAAGCATTCCTGATATCTCGTAGATCTTATATTTATTTTCTTTGAGATATTCCTTGGCCTTGGCTATGCGAAGGTCATCCAGGAATGTATTGAAGGATACTCCCGTAAACTCATGGAACTTCTTTCCGAGATATGCGCTGTTGCAATCAAATAGCGTAGCAATAGATTCCAGCTTGATATCAGTGTTAAAGTTGTCCCTTACATACTGGACAATTTTAAGAATCTTGCTGTCATTGGCTACATTTGCAAAAGCCTCTGCCAGTTTGCTTGTAAATTCCTTAAGTATTTCTATTATGTCCGTAAAGTAATACCTGGAATAAATCTTACTGACAAAGTTGAGTGTATCTATTGGCTGGAATACCTTTTCGGGATGTCTCTTGTGGATAGAGTCCTGTGCCTGTATTACAAAAGCTATACAAATCTTGCGGAGTGCCTCTATGCTGAGATCGTAAGTCTGCAAAACTTTGGCTCTGTCTTCCAAAACAGAGTTTACGCGGTCCAAGTCATATATCTCTACAAACTGGATGAACTGTGTTATAGGTTCCATGAAAGATCTGTAAATCTCGGCAGGAATATCTTCTACAACTGGTGATATCTGGGTAATGGACTTGTCCTCGAATCCTTCAAGGATAATCTGGGAGTTAAGGAAAGTCCTTTCCTTAAAGTATGTTGTATATCCCGAAATTGCCCTTGCTTCGTTATAGCTTCTGAGAGCACCTTCCATTCCATGATGTTTTCCTCCGATTACAATACCGCAGGCACTGTCTGGTTTTCTGAGTTTTTCAAACATCTTGGAGACGTATCGCTGTATTATGTCCTCATCTTCATTTATGAACACGTATATATATATGGAATCAATAGATGTCCTGTGGTAATGGAGAGGCATCAGCATCTGTTCCGTATATCTCTCAAAATCCTTGAGATTGGACTTGTAACCACACAATACCGGCGAAATGAGGATAATCTGATGGTCATTGCTGTCTATAAGTTCCTTATAGGTTGCATCTGTTATGGCATTGTTGATGAACATCTGCCTTAATGACTCCATCTTTTGCTCTTCCTGGCTAAGTACATAGCAACGGTATCCCTGAATATAGCTGCGGTAGTAGTTGATGATGTTGACGATGATGCTGTTTATGTCTGAATTTAATGACAGTGGTAGGGCCAGGATTCCTTTTGCACCGGCTGCCAGGACTTTCTGTGCTGTCTCAAATGACCTGTCTTCTGTTACAGCCAAAAAATGAGGTCTGGACCTGAATGTAGAGGAATCCATCATGACTTGTCTTATGATGTCTATACCGTCATCTTTGTTGGATATGGTTGTGTTGGTAACGACGAGATTTGGACGGAACAGGCGGATTTTTTCCAGTGCATCTTCTGCAGTTTCTGCCTCACAGGCTATGTAGCAGTCTAGTTTTTCCCAGTCTACAAGTTTTTTGTAGCTATTTCTGTTTCCTTTGTCAGAATCAATTATAAGGACGCATAACTGTTCATTCATAAAATTTTCTCACTATATTTAATAAAAAAGAAGTATCATAAAGAAGCATCATAAAGATACATCTTGAAGATACATCTTAAAGATACATCTTAAAGGAAATCTTGACCGATAACTTTTTAGAGATGTCCTTAAGTTTAATGTTAATTATATTACTTTTTTAGAGATTTGTCTTACAAAAAATTATAGTTTGAATAAAAATTATAGGACTTATTTAAAGAAAGCAAGTTTCTTAAAGAAAGCAAGTTTCTTAAAGAAAACGAGACAGTTTTTTGTCATTTGTAAAAGTCGAAGACATATATTTATGTGGAGGCTTTTTTATGGCAGAGACAACAAATGATAACGACTTTGTATTACCAGAAATCATCACAAACCCACATCCACGTCGGGATGTAAAATCATCAGTA
>JAZLGX010000036.1:0-113170 GCA_045616545.1 Treponema sp.
GAGTTTCATGACTGGATGGTTTCAATCCAGCCTGTTGTAGTTCCGGAATTAAAATTAGGAAGAGCCATTAATTATGCATTAAATTCATGGCAGCATATTTTGAATTACATTGAATGTCCGTACATATATCTTGATAGTTCAGGTGCAGAAAGATCCATCAAACCATTTGTACTTGGACGCAAGAACTGACTGTTTGCCGGATCAGAAGATGGAGCCCGTTCAAGTTGTGTCTTGTTTACATTGACTGAATGTGCTAAAATTCATAACATAAATCCAGAAGATTATCTTCGTTGTATTTTTTGAACAAGCCGCTGATACTGATAGCTGGACCGAAGATGACTGGAAAAAATTATTGCCTTGGAACATAAAAATCACATCTTTTGAACCCCAAGGTGTCTGGATAGCTCCCCAGGGGGCCCAAAATTGACGGACACACTTTAAAAGAAAACGGTACAAGTCTTACCACAAATAAGGGATAAAAAAAGTTTGATTTTTTTTGATTTTATTAATCTTTTTTGGTTATTCTTGATATATAATAGTTCTATTCTAAAGGATTCATTATGTATAATAAGACACGTGAAAAATTTGTTACTCTAAAAGACAAAACAGTATTAAGACTCGAAAATAAAAACTACCCAAAAGGTGAAATAGTAATTAATTCTAGAAATGACGGATTTTCTTTTGTATTTGTAAAGCTTGACAAGAAAAGTGATATATCCATGTTCAAAAACAATCCTCAGTTGTTTTACAATTTTTATGGTTATATTGATAAAATGCTAGAAGAGTGTTTTAAGCTTATAAAGACAGCCTTTTGTGAAGGATATATGACATATTATTCTACGAATATTATCTGTAGACGACCTGAAACCAGATATTCTTTTGATGATTTTCGAAGAGAACATGATCTAAAAAGCAGTGTTTCAAATAAAAGAATAGCTGATGCAATATCAAACTTGGAATCTAAGATCTTTACAAAGAGGATAAGTGAAAAAAATGTAAGAAGTGCTATGGATGAATTTTCATCTGCTCTTGACGTAAAATTCAAGATAAAAGGACGAGGCCACGAATTATCACTGAAAGCAGCTATATGTGAGTATTTTAATATGACAGACCCTTCTGATAGAGTTAATGCATTAGAATTATATTTGCATATACCGACATGTCTTACTGAAATAAAGGAAAAACGAATTAACGAATTTGAAGAATTCAGAAATGGAATAAATATGATCTTTTCTAGGGATAGAATACGACGCGAAGTAATCAGGTTATGGAATCCAAACCTTGATTTTGATTATACCATTAAGACTGATCAGCTGAATGCAATAGCTTTTGATGATAAAAATAGAATTCGCAAGATGCACTGGGATAGTACACATCGTATAATGTATTCTTTGGATGGACTGGACCGAGATTCTGTGGATCATCTGTTATTTTATCATGAAAGGTACGACAGGTTACTGGATTTGGAATATCCGTTTTATGGTGGTGATAATAAGAAAAAAGGTAAATGCCGTGGTGAGTAATAAAAAAGGTGAGCATTTAATGCTCACCTTTTTTATTACAGCTTATGCTGCTAACTTACTTTGAGAGACGTGCTTCGAGGTCGTCGAGAGTCTCTGTGAGTTCCTTTGGAAGGTGTGATCCAAACTTTGGATAGTGGTTTTCACGAATGTCCTTAACTTCCTTCTTCCATCCTTCAACGTCAACCTTGAGGATTTCTGGGAGAGTCTTCTGATAGCATTCAGCGAGACCTTCTGTGTTAAGAGCTCCTTCTTTTGGCATAAGACCGATAGGAGTTTCAACTGCATTGTCAACTCCATTACAGCGGTCAAAGATCCAAGCGAGTACACGGCTATTGTCACCGTATCCTGGCCACATGAATCCACCTGGAAGATCAGCGTTATTTTCGTCCTTGCGGAACCAGTTAACGTAGAAAATCTTAGGAAGCTTATCTTTGTCCTGAGCTGCGTTACCAACATCAATCCAGTGCTTGAAGTAGTCACCCATGTTATATCCACAGAATGGGAGAATAGCAAATGGGTCACGACGAATCTTACCAACTTCTGCAGCGTTGATTGTAGAAGCAGCTGTGATTTCAGAACCTACGATAGATCCGAGGAATACACCGTGGTTCCAAGAACGAGCCTGATGTACGAGAGGTACAGTTGATGGGCGGCGTCCACCAAAGAGGATAGCAGAGATAGGTACACCTTCTGGAGATTCCCAGTCAGATGCGATACATGGACACTGGTTAGCAGGTGCTGTAAAGCGTGCGTTTGGATGTGCCATTTCTTCACCCTTAGGAGCTTTATCCTTTGGAAGTGCATCTCTAGTCTGTCCCTTCCAGTCAACGAGCTTTCCTTTAGCTGGGTATCCGATACCTTCCCACCAAACGTCACCGTCTTCTGTAAGAGCACAGTTTGTATAAATTGTGTTCTTTTCAGCAGAAATAAGAGCGTTCTTGTTGCTTTCTGCAGATGTTCCTGGAGCAACTCCGAAGAATCCTGCTTCTGGGTTGATAGCGTAGAGACGTCCGTCCTTACCAAACTTCATCCAAGCAATATCATCACCAACTGTTTCTACCTTCCATCCAGGAATTGTAGGAATAAGCATAGCGAGGTTTGTCTTTCCACAAGCTGATGGGAATGCACCAGTTACGTACTTAACTTCACCCTGTGGATTTGTAAGCTTAAGAATAAGCATGTGTTCAGCAAGCCATCCCTCATCACGAGCGATAACTGTTGCAATACGGAGAGCGAAACATTTCTTTCCGAGAAGAGCGTTTCCACCGTATCCTGATCCATAAGACCAGATGAGGTGTTCTTCTGGGAACTGTGAAATATACTTGTGTTCTACATCAGCACATGGCCAGATTCCACCGTCTGTTTCGCCATTGTTAAGAGGCTTACCAACAGAGTGGAGACATGGAACGAAGTTGTCATCAAGGTACTGCCATACCTTTTCTCCGGCACGTGTCATGATGTCCATGTTGAGTACTACGTATTCAGAGTCTGTAAGTTCAACACCGTATTTAGCGATTGGTGAACCAAGAGGACCCATACAGAAAGGAATTACATACATTGTACGACCATGCATACATCCTGTATAAAGTCCTGTCATTGTTGCCTTGAGTTCTTTTGGATCAATCCAGTGGTTTGTTGGACCAGCATCTTCTTCCTTTACTGAAGAGATAAATGTACGAGCTTCTACACGTGCTACGTCTGATGGAAGAGAGCGGAAAAGGAAGCTGTGAGGCTTCTTTGCAAGTGGTGTAGCAAGACCTGCATCAACACATTTCTGCATCAAGCGGTCATATTCTGCGTTTGAACCATCACAAACAACTACGTTGTCTGGTTCGCACATCTTAACGCATTCTTCTACCCATGCCTTAATTTTGGCATTTTTAATGTCACTAACTGTCATACGAAAGACTCCTGTGAATATGTAAATTAAAGACTGTATCCATTACAACGTAACAAACAGTCTACAGGTTAGGCAATCAGCTTAAAACCTTTTAATTTCGATTAAAATATACTCCAATTTTCTATGATATTCAACATGATTTATTTAATTGACATTACCTGCAAACAAAATTATCTTATAAGAAAGCAGCCTTTTTGGATGTTTACATTGACATATTGGAGTTTTATATGAAGATTGATCTGATAGTCTGTCTATCAAGTTTACTGTTGTATATAATAATACTGGTTGTTTTTATATTCAAAATAAAGAAGGCAAAGTATAACGCTGCACCTAAAATAGTATTAAAGCCTTCCCAGCAGTTTTATCTTGTTTTTGTTCTTTCTGCCATACTTATATTGTTACCTCTGCTCATTCCATTGAATACATATGCCTTGATTGCAGTTTGTGGGTGTGGTGTTTTAGGAGAATATATTACATTAAGAGATAGATTGCAGGATATTAATAAAAAAGATTAAAAGTTTTGGATTTTTTGAGGAAAAGTACTGGACATAAATATTTATATTTGATATATTACAGTCATTCAAGGCGTCTTACCCAAGTGGTAAGGGACTGGTCTGCAAAACCACTATGCCTCGGTTCGATTCCGAGAGACGCCTTTGTAACGAAAAAGAGGACTGAATTATTTCAGTCCTCTTTTTCGTTTCTTCCAGACTGTTCTAGCAAAGCTGCAGTCTGATAATTATATATGAGCATCTGATGAATATCAGATGCTTTTTTTTTGAATTATTGATTTTCTTTTATCCATACAATTGGAAACTTTTTGTAGGGAACATATAAATATTCAGAATATTGTGAAAAATATTTATTATTAAATTGTATCCAATTAATTGACCATAATTTGTTTTCTTGTTATACTTCAAATCATGGAAACGAAACAGTACGATTTTATCATTATAGGAGCTGGTCCTGCAGGTTTAAGTGCAGCCCAGTATGCGGCTAGAGCTAATCTTAAGACTCTTGTTATTGATATGGGGCTCCCAGGTGGCCAGGTAACTCAGATATTCAAGCTGGAAAATTATCCAGGTGTATATCCTGCTGTAGATGGTTTCACATTCTGCATGAATATGAAGAAGCAGGCAGAATCCTTTGGAGCTGAATTTGTTCAGGCTACCATAAATGGTATTGAACACTCCGGGGAAAATTATGTTGTTAATACTTCAAAAGTAGAGTATACTTCTCATGCGCTCCTTATTGCGACCGGTGCAGAACATCGAAAGCTTGGAGCAAAGGGTGAAAAAGAATTTGAAGGAAGAGGCGTAAGCTATTGTGCTACTTGTGATGGACCTTTCTTCCGTAACAAGAAGATTCTTGTTGTTGGAGGTGGAGACAGCGCTTGTACTGAAGCTGAGTATCTTGCAACTCTTACTGATACAGTGTACATCGTTCATCGTAAGGGGCAATTCCGTGCTCAGAGGGCTGTAGCTGATAGAATTCTTGGAAATCCAAAGATAACTGCTGTATTTAATAGTGAAGTAACAGAAATTAAGGGTGATACAAAAGTAAAATCCGTAGAATTGACAGATACTGTTACAGGTCAGAAGAGTGAGCTTGAAGTGGATGCAGTCTTTATCTTTGTTGGTATGTTGCCACGTACCGCCCTTATGGAAACACTAGAAAAAGACGAAAGCGGATATATTATTACTAACGAAAACATGGAAACATCTGTTACAGGTCTTTATGCTGCCGGAGATGTCAGAAGCAAGAGCTTCAGACAGATAGTGACAGCAGCCAGTGATGGAGCCATAGCAGCAAATCAGGCTGCAGAATATATTCGCAAACTTAAAAACGAGGTTTATAAATAAGATGAAAATAAAGTGGAAGCTGTGGTCGATTATCTGTTTGGGTTTTGCAATTGTTACGGCTTCCGCTCAAACCTCAGAAGCAGAGATAACTTTCTGGAGTGATATCCCGGATGAAATCCTCGCTGATGAGCTTGTAAACCGCATGTCTGACGAAGAACTTCTTGCCCAGATACTTATGTTCGGCTGGGCAGGTCAGACTCCGAGTGATCTTCTCAATGCCTGGGTTACGAATCGTGGCCTTGGTTCAGTCAAAGTATTCGGTTGGAATACAGATGATATCAGAAATGTTGCAAAATCAGTATGTCAGCTTCAGACAGAAGCTTTGAGCCGAAGATTCCAGATACCATTATTTGTTGCAACTGACCAGGAAGGCGGTTGGATACGTCATGTTAAGGGAGAAACGAGTGATACTCCTGGAAATATGGCGATAGGAGCTTCCGGATATCCTATGGATGCCTATTGGTCTGGATATTATATAAACAAAGAAATCTGGACTCTCGGAATAAATATGAATTTTGCTCCTACAGTCGATCTTTATACAAATCTAGAATCATCAGTTATAGGCCCAAGATCTTTTGGGGCTGATCCTATCAATGCCGGAATCCTTGGAGTAGCCTTTGCTAAAGGCTCTATGGATGCTGGGGTTATACCGACAGCCAAGCATTTCCCTGGACATGGAGATACAAGTCTTGATAGTCACGGTCGTCTGCCTGAGATAGATGCAGATTACGAAACTCTCATGGACCGTGAGCTGGTGCCGTTCAAAAGCCTGATCAGTACAAATATTCCTGCAATAATGAGTGGTCATTTGTCATTTCCTGCTATTGAAAGTGACGGAACTCCATCCAGTTTATCAAAGAAATGGCTTACTGATATACTCCGTGGTGAGATGGGATATGAGGGCCTTATCATTACTGATGATATGATGATGAATGGTGCAACAATGTTTGCAGGTTCATTCCAAAAAGCTATTACTATGGCTATAGAAGCTGGTAATGACATAGTAATTTCCTCCACAACCGCTAATCTTAATGATAAGATGTGGACAAAGAATATTGAGTATATGAAGTCCCGCCCGGAGTTTAAGGCACGGGTTCAGAATGCCTGTTATAGGGTAATTCTTGCAAAGCTCAAGTACTTTAAAAGTGACAATGCAGCACCTCTGTTTCCGGACGAAAACACAATACATGACTATATACCAAATAAGGAAGGTCAGGCTTTCTTCACAGAGCAAGCTTGTAGATCCATCACAGTGCTAAAGGGTGGGGATAAGATTCCATATATACCTGCAGAAGACGAAAAAGTTCTTATCGTAGGACCATTTAATTCCTTATACAACGAAGGCCGTAAGCGATATCCTGACTGTACTACATTCCACGTGAGCTATAGCCTTAACTCGGATGAAAGCAATCTTGATGAGTGGAATGCAGTCAATCTTGTGTGGACAGCACGTAAATACGATACTATAATTGTAAATGTATATGATACTCACTCGGCTCGAATAGCCAAGCGACTCAAAGGTATGGGAAAGAAAGTAATAATTCTTTCTATTTTGACACCTGTACCTGTCCTTGAAGATTTTGACTGGGTTGATGTGATTTTGTGCGGATACAGTTACTCTTCATATTCATTTGATGCGCTTTTTGGTGCTCTAAAAGGGGAGTTTATACCTGGAGGAGTACTGCCTCTAAGGAGATAGTTTATGTTTAGTCCTGAAGACAAAGTAAATGCTTTCAGAAATTTTGAAAAGAAACTCAAGCGTTATACTGAAAGTACTGACGAAAGTATTGAAATAAAGTCTCAGGATCATCTCATTAAGCAGGTAATCAAAGAATCAGCCGTTACTTACAAGGATAAAGTTATACGGATTTATCAGGAATATATTGAGCCTCAGTCCATTCAGACTGAACAGGACCAGGATGCTCTTGTCAAAGCTTATGATATGTATAAGGCTATGCTTGACCTTAATGACAGGATGGGTGACACGACAACAAGAGTCAGCTCATTTACTATATCTTCGATACTAGCCCGTAACCAGTTGTACACAGTCAACGATAAATTTGTATATCTGCAGATGTGGTTCATGAATGAAAAAGGTTATAACGATTATGTACCAGTAATGGTTCAGACCAAAAACGGATACAGGCTGGATTTTGTTGATCCAGATGATTTTGCTTTTACCGGGAATAATCGCCGTATAGCTTCCATTATTAACGAGTACTACTACAATTAATATTTATATAAGGGCATCTCTAGAAAGTATTTTTTTTAGGGATGCCCTTAACTATTTGATGCTTTCCAAAAGTTATATCTATTTTCTTGTAAAACAATAAGAAATTCATTATACTCATGGCACTATGTCTTTTTATGATTCGTTTGACGTAGCCGTTTGTGGCGGCGGACACGCAGGTATTGAGGCAAGCCTTGCCTGTGCCAGAATGGGGCTCAAAACCATATTGATTACTCAGACCATTGATTCTATCGGTCGTATGAGCTGTAACCCTTCTATTGGTGGTATTGCTAAAGGTAATATCGTAAGGGAAATTGATGCTCTCGGTGGAGAGATGGGAAAGCTTATAGACCATTCCATGATACAGTTCCGTATGCTTAACAAGAGCCGAGGACCTGCTGTACAGGCTCCTCGTAGTCAGGCAGACAAGCTTGTGTATTCTATGTTGGCTCGTAAAACACTGGAAACTACACCTAATTTAAGTACCCTTATGGATACAGTTCTTGATGTACTTACGATAGCATCTGATACACCTTTGCCAGAGGGAAGCGAAAGCCAGGCGGAGATAGGATCTATTCCTGGTGAAAAACGCGGTGGTTCTGGATATCCAAATGCAACTGCTGCATGCAAAAGCGGCATGAGACAGAAGGTAATCGGCGTTGTAACAGAGCGAGGGCGCATTATTCCTTGTCGCTCTGTAGTATTGACTACAGGTACATTCCTTGGTGGACGCATATTTATCGGTGAATACGATGCACCTTGTGGCCGTATCGGTGAAGGCGGTGCCTTTGGACTTACAGAAAGTCTTAACCGCCTAGGATTTACTACGGGAAGATTAAAGACTGGAACTCCTCCTCGTATCCTCCGTCATACAGTAGACTTCAGTCAGATGGAACTGCAGGAAGGAGATACCGAAGTCATACCATTTAGCTTTGATACAGAAAAAGTGGAACGTCCTATGGTTCCATGCCATCTTGTATATACAAACGAGAAGACTCACGAAATAATTCGGGCCAATATCGGACGCTCTCCATTATATTCCGGTAAAATAAGCGGAGTAGGTCCTCGTTATTGTCCAAGTATCGAGGATAAGGTAATGCGCTTTACTGAGCGTGAACGCCATCAGCTTTTTGTTGAGCCAGAAGGACTTGATACAGATGAGATTTACATCAATGGCTTAAGTTCATCATTACCAGAAGAAGTGCAGGATGCATTCCTTCGTACAATGCCAGGCTTTGAAAATTGTACAGTGGCTCGTCCTGGATATGCTGTAGAATACGATTATGTAGAGCCTACTCAGTTGTTTCCAAGCCTTGAGACAAAGAGAGTTGCAGGACTTTTTGATGCCGGGCAGATAAATGGAACCTCTGGATACGAAGAAGCTGCAGGACAAGGTCTTATTGCCGGTATAAATGCAGGTCTTTATGCAAGAGAACATATCAAGGTTTGTGGGCCTTTATGCCTTCCTGATAGCCTGATGGGACAAAGTCCTTCCAGTGCGGAAGCCGGACACTTTATGCCAAAGCCTGTATTTAATGCAGATGACCTCAAGTTCTTTGCTGAAATATCAGAGAGACAAACTGCTGCCTTAGGCAAAAAACTCAAAGAAACTCAGGAGAAAGCTGGTTTCAATAACTATGCTTCCATCCCGCAGTATGAACCTCTGATCATTGGTAGAGATGAAGGCTATATCGGTGTACTTGTTGATGATCTTGTGACCCTTGGTACAAAGGAACCATACAGAATGTTTACAGCCCGTGCAGAATATCGTCTTAAACTGCGTCATGACACGGCAGACCGTCGTCTCCGTCAGAAAGGATATGATGTAGGCCTGATATCAGAAAGCCAGATGAAAGCTACGATAGATAAATATGTAAAGGTAGACGAAGCTGTAGAATATATATCAAAACATCCTTCTGCTGAAAATCCAGGACAGTTCAGTGATATAGAATGGACAGAGGCGCAGGAAGACTACAAGTATAAATACTACATCCAAAAGCAAGATGCCCGTGTAGCAAAGATGCATAAGATGGAAAACGCTCGTATTCCAGCTAACTTTGACTATTCCAAGGTTGTAGCATTGAGCTCAGAGAGCAGGCTGAAACTTGAAAAGATCCGTCCGCTTACATTAGGACAAGCAAGCCGAATAAGTGGTATCCGTACTTCAGACATAATGCTTTTGATGGTATATCTGAGATAGTAACATGATACAAAAAGGGTTCCTTGATGGAACCCTTTTTTTTGTTATTTGAGAGGAAGCTTTTCTTTTAGCTTTCTGAGGTTTTCGTTAAATCCTAGCTCTTCAGATTTAAGAGTAAGCCAAAAGTGAACTTTCTGCTTGTTGGCATTGTTGACATCCTGAATATGATGTTTAAGATGATCAAGCTTGATGACAGTCTTGTTTTCCTTTGCAAAGGCTCGTACTTTAGACATAATCTTTAATGTGTAGCACAAGTCAATAAAGATGACACCATAAAAGAATCCTACAAAGAATGCAAAAGTCAGGTGATTGGTAAACCAGAAGAGCCATGCCTTGATATGGGGATGAATCAGGAAATAATATACAGCACTCAGTATATACCAGAAGAATGTATACAGAGGACATATAATACCCTGTATGTTACCCCACATGTTTGAGTAATCCCAAAGTGCAATCTTCATCCCTTTGATAAAGATAAGTCCGGCAATGTATTCAAATATGGTGATACTGATCGCCATGAATACAAAAAGGACACAATCCTTCAGGATAGGGTTTGCGATAAAACTTACATTAATGTAAGTAAGACTGAATAAAAGTATAAGACAAAATCCGTACAGAGGTAAATATGGTCCTGTCAAGAAACCAGGGTTAATCCACACGTGATTTGGGTTCCCTTTTGAGAACCATTTTCTCCATACAACTTCAATACACCAGCCAATCATACTGCCGGCTGCAAATAAAAAAGCTAAAACTAGTAATATACTCATACCAAAAATATAACTCATAAATTAAATATTTCAATCAATTTTTTGCTTGTTTCCAAAAGTCCATCATGTTTTGCAGATGGGCTTTATCCATTGCAATATCATTTTCTTTCATGGATTTTTCTACGTAGCTGTAACGGTTGTAAAACTTTCTGTTAGCTCTGTCCACCGCGATTGAAGGATCTATACCGCACCATCTTGAATAGTTAACCAGGGATAAGAACATATCACCAATTTCCTCTTCCAGGTGTAGTTTTTGAGGGGAGGATTCGTTCTTGCAGCAAGGATTGTCCTCTACATCCTTTTGGGCTTCCAGAACTTCTTCCCATTCTTCTGTGACTTTGCCTTGTACTTCGCTTATGGAACTCCATTCAAATCCTTTTTTTGCAGCTTTACTCAGCATCTTATAGGACTTTAATAACGGCGGAAAACCTTGAGGAATAGTATCGAGTACACATTCTGCTTTTCGTCCCTCAAGATTTTCCTTTATGCGGTCCCACTGCTCCAATACTTTAAGAGATGTATCTATCTTATCATCAACAAAATCCTTTGCCTGACTTTCTGCAAATACGTGAGGGTGACGCCTTACAAGCTTGTCAGAAACTTCGTCAAATACCTGATCCATCGTAAAATCCCCTGATTCTTCATATATCGAAGCAATCAACAGTGCAACAAACAAAAGATCTCCTAGTTCTTCTCTCGTATGAGGAATATCATTCTGGGTGATGGCATCTATTGCTTCAAAGCATTCTTCCATAAGATCATGCCTTAGGCTGTAAGGAGTCTGCTCTTTATCCCATGGACAACCTTCGGGGCTTCTCAGTGTTTTTACAATGCCATATAGCCGGTCAAAAGCTTTATTCGTCTTTGATTCATCAGTAGTATCTTTCATACTAAAGGAGTTTAGGAGATATTTTGTATTGCTGCAACTACCTCCAGTCAGTTTTTGGGATACCAGAAAGTACAGATGTAAGACATATCCATCCTGAGATAATCAAGATCGCTTTTATCAAGGTCCTTCATCAGCTGTTCCTTTGTAGCAAGACAATAAAGCGCAGTCCGTAGCTGAGTATAAAGCAGTGCCTGATAGAATATATAATTCAAAAGATCTTTCTTGTCAGGAATATGACTATCATCAATTCTATTGTTGATGAAGTCTTTGTAGATTACATAAGCTGTAGGATATTTCAGTTTTTTATTGAATGGTACGTTTCCAATCTGAAGGATAAAGGCATCAAGAATCTGCTGATGATAAATCTTCCAGTCAATGTTGGTAAAGCAGTCAAACAATGTGCCTAGTTTAAGGCTAGAGTCCGACCTTCCGCCGATTTCCTGCAATAAACTGAAAGTCTCTCTAACATTGGAATTAGTTTTGAAGTTATGGATTATCCTGTGCTCTATCGTTTTTTTATATTGTCCTATATTGAAGTACAATATAAAAAGCAGATAGTTTTCGCAAAAGTCTCCAAACTTCAGGCGATAAAGAATCTTCAATTTGTTTAATCCATGCTCTGTACATGCATTACGATAGTCATATTTTACTGGGGATGTAGTATGATGGATATCAGACATATAATCTTTGTCTCCTTATTTATTATTGGTGATAAATTATCTGACAGCTATCATAACTTTGATGACAGGCTGTCAGATAAAACTTACGGGTATCTCTAAAAATACCTTACATTTTTAAATACAGTTTTTTACCTGATGCACTCTCAAGAGTCTTTTTTCATGCACTTGAATAGTTTGTGAATGTTACAGAATTCGTAACACTCTACAACTTTTTCATCAGGGCAGAGTCCAAAAACTGCATGAGGTTTACAGTCCGGAGTAAGATATCGGAAGTAAACACTTTTTGTGGTAACAAGGCATATCCACTGTATATAGTGCTCTTTGGTCATGGGATGGTCTTTGCTGCCAATATTGACAGTTGCTGTATTGTCGCTTACCGTGACGACAGGAACGTGCTTTTCAGTGTCACCATCTGTTATTCCGCTTTTGAGCAATGTCATCTGATCTCCACAGCATACTGTGGGAGTTGTTGCGTCATTCAAAATCATGATGACCTTTCCACAATGTTTGCAGTGATAAAACTTGACTTCCATAAAAAATCCTCCTTATTTATTTCCGTTCTCCGGCTTCTTTGTCCAAGGCGTATAGGCCTTCCGCATTTATACCAAACATTCTCATCTGGTCAGCCAGTCGCTGTGCTGATACTTCTTCTTCCTTCTGTTCTTTTATGAACCACTGGAGAAAGTTTTGAGTACGATAGTCACCTGCTTCGATACAACTTCGATAGATGTCAATGATCAGTGAAGTAACGTATTTTTCGTGACTTAGAGCTTCGTCCAGAGGTTGGATAAAATCAATGTAATTACGGGGTGAAATAGAAATATCCAGAAGTTTGACAGAAGAGTTACAGTCAAGAAGATAATCAATAATCATTCGTCCATGATAAAGTTCTTCTTCCGACTGCTTCATAAACCAATGTGCATAACCTTCCAAGCCAGACAACTTGTAATAGTTAGCCATTTCGAGATAGAGATATGCTGATTCAAATTCTTTTTGAATCTGAGTATTCAGCAGGTCTTTGACTTTTTGATTAAGCATAAGAGCCTCCTTGTAGATACCCAAAGCATATTACAAGAAGGGGTCTTTGTGTTATCTAATCGCTGACAGACAGTCACCAATATGTCACCATACGGTCACCTCATCGATTTAGCTCCATAAATGTGAAAATTCTTTTTTGAATCTGTCCATCAGCTCGTCCTTTGAGATGTTTCCGTTACGTTCCCTGGCGGATTTGATCTTTCGGTAAACAGTATTCTCGCTGAATCCTTCGACTTCTTTCTGATAGATGTTTCCCTGGGATAACTGAGTCAGTATTTTTATCTCGTCTTCATAGAGAATAAGTTTTTGCTGTGGTACCTGGGCGTAGGTTATAGATTCAATGACACTGATATACCATAAACTTCTGGTTATGTGTATAAAGAAATGATAGATGGTTTCTTCATTGATGGCAAAGGCGATGCTTACAGTGGTAAAGTAAAGAGGATAGGCAATTTTCTTGAGGTTGGGATTTATTGTGCAGACAATGCAAATCAGGAATAAGGCTGTACAGTTATTATAAAGATATGTCTTGGTAAAAGCTAAAACAAAGGCAAACACTATGGCATACACCAGGTTATGGTATACAAAGAAGTTTTTCTTGAAAATAAAGACTAGAGGACAATACGTAAGATTCAAGGCGATTATTATCCAGCTGTCGATAGTAAAGTGTTCCTTATAGCCTTTCCATATGTACAATACAGAAAGTATAGCCGACAAAACTGCAGTGATGATGCAGAAGTGGGTGTAAATGTAATCTCTGACTTTTTCCATGTTTTTACTGTATGCCTAAAAAACAAATGGGTCAAGAAAAAAATATGGGAACAACTAAAAAAAAGCACTGGAATCCTCCAGTGCTTATCTGCTTGTCTATACTGGCTATTTGCTCAGTAAATATCCAGAAATATCATAATATTCAATGACATCAGCAGAGCGATTGTATCTGGCATAGATTTTAGTAAGTATTACTTTGTTCCTGTCGTCTATGACTTTTTCAAAAAGTTCTGTCGAATCTTTATCCAGACATTCAAGGATATCGTTTCTGAGATTATAACCGATTTCCTGTATTACAGGAGGTATTTCTTCGTCATCTGTACTTTTTTCAAGACTTATTCTAGATAAAGACTTATATCCTTCAATATTTATTTCTGAACATTCAAACAGCAAATTTATGTACTGTATGCTATAACCTGATACAGAGATTCCAAATTGCTCAGAATAACCTAGGTTTTTATCCATCCATACAGGTTTTTTGTGTTCAGAAGTCCATCTTATATAAGCCCAGCTTTCAAAAAGGAAATTCTTATCTTCATAACTCATATCTTCAGCGATTTTGGTTGCATCGTAATCTGTAAGCGCAGTACGATCTGCATTTAACATTCCATATTTATCAAGAACTGAACAGAGTATATTGTACTGACTGTTGAATGCAACGTTTATTATGTTAAGAGGAGTAACGGAAGATACTAAAATAATTATCCCAAGAACAGGCAAAGAAAACTTTACATACCGGCCTTTTTTGATAAAAGTAAAGACAACAAAACATAGCGAAAAGATATTGAACAAAAGGCTTGAATAGCGCCATCCTGTATAACCGTATGCCTTTACACGGATAAAGAAAGCTGGAAATTGTACCATCATCAAAGGTACAAGAATCAATGCCCCAAACCGGTAAAAAAGTTTAAGAGCCTTTGCTTCCTTATATTCTTCGAGAATAAAATACAATACAAGAAAAATAGCAGACGCAAAGGATACAAACCAGTTAATCTGACCTTGAGGAAGTTTCATCATACAAAGTGCTTTTATTAAATAAGCATACAAAAGGACGATCAGCAGAAAATAAACAGGAAGCACGATATACATAAATATGGTTTTAAATGCCTTGCCTGATGGTTCTGTCCTTTTTTCAAAAAGATGAAAAACAAAAAAGTTTATGTAGAAAACTTCAAAGAAGATTATTGCGATGCATCCAATGATTTTATCGATTTTATTTATTTCGTGAAGAAGATTGCTGAATGCATAGACAAGGAGAATTCCCCCAAGAAATCCGACTAAAGATACAAGGCCACAAAATAAAAAATATTTCAGGATATTTGCATAGTAGCTTTGATTATTTTTTTTTGGTTGGAAAATAAAAATTGTCCAGCATGTTATGGCAAAACAGAATCCAAGGTAATACATCCACTTGTAAGACTCTTCATCTGTAAAATGAAAAATCATCATCATCATGGTTGCCGTAGCGACACCTAGTATACTTTGTATCAAATACTTTTTATAGGAAGGTAACTTATCTGTCAGGTAACTGCCTGAAAAGAGACAAAGCGTGGAGAATAGCAGTGACAACCACAGATTACGGAAAAATGCCTCATCACCAATGTCTAGGCAATACATGCAGCCAAAAATTGCAGAAACAACAGAAAAGATAAAGATTGTCTTTTGGCTTGAGATAAATCCCAAAAAAGCCTTTATGACTTCTTTTAGATTACGGGAAGGTTGATTCATTTTTTTGATCTCCTTAAAATATACTTATACTATATAAACTTTCAATAGTAAAGGGTATCACTAAAAATCGCAATTTAAGAAGTTTTCTAAATAAAGTAATCTGGAGACTGTCCATAAGTAAGCATACTTTGGTCCAAAAGTTCCTTGACTTTTGGTAGGTTTCTCAAGGAGAAAGTACAGCAAACTCTTAGGAAAAGTGTATTAAAGTGTAGGACAAACTTGTGCAAAGTATGGGAGATATTTTTTTTACATCGACGAGATTTATTTTTTACATCGGCGATATTCAAAATTTACATCGCCGATATTCTATTTTTACATCAATAGTATTCAAAAACTTGTTCTATTTTGATTGATTTTGTTCATTTATCTTGTCGTAGTAGTACTGGATAATGGTCCCATCACCGACTTTCAGCATATAATCTGAGGTATGAATCAGGAGTTCACTGCCTTTAGACCGCTTGGTCACAAACTGTATCCTGTATAATCCGTCTGGAGTCGACTGGTCTAATGTAGCAAAAAAATCCTTTTTTCCGACATTACTGCTTCTTTGCCTGTAGCGACCGCCTTCATTTATCAGGAATAATCCGCAATCTTTGTCCAATATGTCATGTCGTAGGGCATTTCCTTCTATCAACATTGTAGTTTCATTTATGAATGTAATGGATTTGACCTTTGGATCGTGGATAGAGTTTTTGTGGTATCTTATACGCTGATACTGGATGTCTGTATACAAATCCCTGTAGTCCTTAGGGTCGTGACTGAATCTCAGTTCAAAGTGATGATCATGGCTTGTGGTAAAAGTCGGCGTAAACGGAGCATCTTCTGTAGAACAAGTACCTTTTGCTGCAATATATAAATCTCCTAGAATAAGAGGTACTCTATATCCACTTTTAAGCGCACAAACGGTTGCTTCTTCCAGTGCCAGCAGTGCCCTTGAGGCGTCTGCGCGGGCTTTTAGGTTGGTGTGTTTGGTTATGTAGTCAATGAACTCATCTTTGCTCATTGGTGTATTTGTGCTTGTAAAGAAATACTTGTCACCATCATTACTAAGGTTGTCTTTGCGTGTAGAAATGTTAATAGCCATAAGTAAAAGATAATAAAATTTTACAAAAAGGAAAGATAAATATTTATCTTTGAGGGGAACAATTAGACTTCTATATAGGTTTAAGAAAGAGCAGATATCGAATCTATAGTATCTATGATATATTTTCTTTCAGATTCAAGAAGTTGTCCAAACCAGCTATCTGAAGTTGTATTGTAATACAAACCTGAAAAACTTCCTGCAATTGCTGTTGTCGCAGCTGTATTTCCACCTTTATTAGCTGCCATTAAGACACAATCTTCATAACAATTGGTTTCCATAAAGCAATGTAAAGCAAGCAAGCAAGACGCTGTTTATACATACGAATGAATCCTTGTCAGAAATTGTTTCTGATAAGTTTTTTCCTCTTGAATTGTCAAGCTAAGTGCAACGAAACGCCGTAAAATACTTCAAATGGAGTTTTCCATCCAAGACACTTTCTTGGTCTCTTATTTATTTTATCAGCAATAGCCTTTATCTGCTTATTGTTTAGATTTTCTATATCATAACCCTTGGGAATATATTCACGTATAAGTCCGTTAGTATTCTCATTTGTTCCCCGCTGTCAGGGCTGGTGAGGTTTTGGAAAGTAAAACTGCTTTCCGCCAAGGGCTTTTGTCACGGATGCATGATCTGTAAATTCTTTTCCCCTGTCCGGAGTTATAGTCTTTACTGGTACACCTTCTAATGCCTTGATCATAACCTTGCTGACACTCTTGGCCTGTTTCTTTAAAGATTTCTCCATTATCAAGAATCTGCTTTTTCTGTCATCAAGAGTAACAAGACATGCTTTTCCCTGCTTACCAATTACAGTATCAGGTTTCAGTTCAAAAAAAAACTTATCTTTGTGTGTCGAAATGTTATTAGCCATAAATAAAGGATAAATCTTTAATAACTTATATCCTAGTTTTATGATTTGTAAGGAATATAAAATATATTGCGAGATGTTTGGTCAAGTAATTTTTCAAAGATATGGTTTTTTGAAAATCTTCGGATCTGTAAAAATTATGGAAAGAGTAAAATAATTGAAAAAAAAGTTGACAATATAACGCAATAGCGTTATATTAAGATTACGAAATATGTGATTTCGTAATCTTAATTATTCTGTTAGTTCTATGGGACTAAGTAGAAGGAGTAACATTATGGTATGTACAAAAACAATGGTAGTAAAGGAAAATTCTTTTAGAAAGTTGGATGATCCTTTTGAGAATGGTAAATCAAAAAAGTATGTTTTTTATGTTAAAGTCGATGAAGTACCTGAAGGAATACCAATGGCCACAAACCCTCGTGATCAGAAATTGACTTCGTCTGTAGCAAAAAAGATAGAAGAATCTTTGGAAAGTAATGATGGTTATTTTCACTTGAAAAATCGTGGTGTTGTTTTATCGGCTGGTAAAGTAAATTACAATAATAAAAAACAAGAGGTTATTATAGAGTTTGATGATACAGCGTATCATGGAAACATAGATGGTGGGCATACATATAAGATAATACTTGAACATAAAGGACAGAATATAGAACAATTCGTACAGTTTGAAGTTATGACAGGGGTAGAAGATATTATTGAGCAACTAGCAGAAGCTAGAAATACGTCTGTACAGGTTGATGAAAAATCTATGGCAGAATTGGAAAATAAATTTGATCCTATAAAAGAAGCAATTGAAGGTTTGTCATTTTATAAAAGAATTGCATTTAAACAAAATCAAGAATACATAGATCCTGTAACATTGAAAAAATCTAAGATGATCGATGCTAGAGAAATTGTTTCAATTATAAGTATGTTTAATATCTCGAAGTATGGAAAAAAGGATGCTCCGATTGCTGCTTATTCTTCAAAAGCAAAAATGTTAAATGAATATCTTGAAAGTTATACGGAGTATGGAAAATATGTAAATATTATACCAGATATTTTTGACTTATATGAACAAATTGAGATAGAATTTGCTGAAGCATATAATTCTATTGGAGGTCGGTATGGTCGAAAAAGATATTCTGGATATAAGGATGATAAAGAAGTTGGTTACACAAAATTCGAATGTAATCCGATAAAATATAAAATACCAGATGGATTTATGTATCCTACAGTAGGAGCCTTTCGGTGTCTTGTAAAATATAATGAGGCATCAGAAAAATACGAATGGAAACAAAATCCTATTGAAGTATGGGAAAAGTGCAAAGCAGATATTACAGGAAAGATAATGAATTTTGCAGCTTCTATAGGAGATAATCCAAATTCTGTTGGTAAGGATTCTAATACTTGGGCACTTGCTTATATGACAGTATTGATATATGCATCTTCGGAGGATTAAAATGGGGTATAAGGTTAAATTAAAAGTAAAAGAATTATTAGAAGAGTTGAATATAACCCAAAAAAAACTTGCAGAAATTGCAGGCTTAAGAGAATCAACTGTAAGTGATATTGTTAGAGGATCTAGAACAGTAATAAATTTTGAACATATATCAAAGATTGCAGAAGCTTTGGAAATAACAGATATAAAAAAAATTATTGATTTCAGTGATGATTAAACAAAAAGTAAGGTATCAAATTTGATGCCTTACTTTTCAGTAAATATTATCATGAAAAATAGATAATTACTTATTTTATGTATTTAGTTTTTTGCAAAGGATGTTGGATAGAACAGAATGTTTTTTGTTTAAATATAGTAAGAATGTCTGTCTGTGGAAGTTACAATTTTAATTTATACTCGTTTATCTTATAATATCTCATTTGTAATACAAAAAAAAGCACTGGAGTCCTCCAGTGCTTTTTTGCTTCATAAGGTTTTTACTAGAACATTACCTTCTCGAGTTTTTCTACGAGAGTTCTGAATGTATCAAGAGCTGCCTGTACAGGTTCTGTACTTGCCATATCAACTCCACCTACACGGAGAGCATCGATAGGGTAACGTGAACCTCCTGACTTAAGGAAGTTAAAGTAATCATTGAGTTCCTTTTCGCCACCTTCTGTAACTCTCTTGGAAAGTGCGAGAGAAGCAGAGATGCCAGTAGCATACTGATATACATAGAATGCTCTGTAGAAATGAGGTATACGGAGACACTCAAGGTCAGATGTCTCTTCAAACTCAACTTCAGGACCAAAATACTGAACCAAAAGATCCTTGTAAATCTTGCGGATTGTTTCCAGTGTAAGAGGTGTTCCGTTTTCTACAGATTCATGTGCCTTGAGCTCAAACTCAGCAAACATAGTCTGGCGGTAAAGAGTACCGATGATAGAATCTACTTTGTCTGCAATGAGGAACTTCTGCATTTCTATATCGCCTTTTTCTTCTGCATCCTTGAGAAGATACTTAAAGATCAAGTCTTCGTTGAATGTAGAAGCAACTTCTGCTTCAAAGAGAGTATAGTCATAGCTCATAAATGGATTGTTTCTTACGCTGTTCCATGAGTGCATAGAGTGTCCGCCCTCATGAGCCATTGTATAGAGGCTTCCGATAGAGTTTTCGTTGTAGTTAAGAAGGATATATGGGTAACCATTGTAGCATCCAGAAGAGAATGCTCCTGAGCGCTTACCTTTGTTTTCGTAACGATCACACCAACCGTTGAGGAGTCCTCCACAGAGAGTATCTGTGTATTCCTTACCAAGAGGTGCAAGGGCTTTGCGACAGATTTCTACAGCTTCTTCGTACTTGATCTTTGTCTCAACACTTGATACAAGTGGAACATAAACATCGTAGTGAGCAAGCTTTTCTACTCCAAGGACACGACGGCGGATAGAGTAGTACTTGTGGAGTGCGTCAAAGTTCTTGTGTACTGTGTCAACGAGGTTACGGTAAACGCTTTCTGGTACTTCAAGATTGTAGAGTGCGGCATCCAAACATGACTTGTAGTTCTTGGCTCTTGCATAGAAAATGTCATTGTTTACGCTACCAGCGTAGAGAGCAGCAAGTGTATTGGCATGCTTATTGTACTGTCCGTAGAACTTAGTGTAAGCTTCCTTACGGATGTTACGGTCTTTGTTTTCAAGGAATTCAATCCAAGTTCCGTGGGTAAGAGGTTTTTCTACACCATCAACTGTAACTGTTCCGTATTCCATGTCTACATCATTAAGCATAGAGAAAGCGTTATCTGCAGTTTCGCTGGCTTCACTTGAAAGGGCGATGAGTCGTTCTTCCTTTTCGCTTAAAGTGTGTGGTTTTGCATGGAGACGCTTCTGGATGCAAACTCTGTAGTCATCAAAAGCTGGGTCTTTGATCCATTCGTTGATTTTTGCATCTTCGATAGCCATGTATTCTGGTAAGATAAAGCTCTGTTCAGCACTGCACTTTGTGTAAGCCATTGTTACACGGTTGTATCTGTCCTGTGCTACAGAGTCACCCTGGTCTGCCGAAGTCTGGAGAGAAGCATAATGGAAAACATCTTCTATTGTTCTGTCAAAAGCTTCTTCAGCTTTGAGGGATTCAAGTAATGTTTCTTTGCTTTCGCCGATTCTTCCCTTGAAAGCAACAATTTTCTGTGATAACTCTGGGAGAGTCTTGAGAGCTGCTTCCCAGTCATCGTCTGTCTTGTAGATTGTAGTAAGATCCCACTTATCACTTGCGGGTACATCTTTCCTTAACACAATAGTATCTTTACTCATGGAACCTACAATATCACAAGTAAAAATAAAAAAAAAGACTGCATTTGGAGTGAAGGCCAAAAATTGTCTCCAACTTTTGGCTTCTACTTCAAATGCAGTCCTTTATGTTAAAAATCAAAGTCTATTTGATTTCGTAGATCCATCTCTCAGGAGCAGGAAGTTCTCCCATCTGGATACCTGTAAGAGTCTCTCTAAGTTTCTGCATTACAGGGCCACAGTTTTCCATTCCGCTTGGAAGCATTATGGATGTTCCGTGATCATCAATCTGACCGATAGGACTGATTACAGCAGCTGTTCCACAAAGACCGCATTCTACAAAGTCCTTCAGTTCATCTTTGTGTACAGGGCGTTCTTCTACTTCCATATGGAGGTAGTCTTTTGCTACTGTAATAAGAGAACGACGTGTGATTGATGGAAGAATACTGTTGGATTTTGGTGTAACAAGCTTTCCATCCTTGGTTACAAAGAGAATGTTTGCTCCGCCAGTTTCTTCTATATATGTATGTGTTGCAGGATCTGTATACATATTTTCTGCATAACCTGCCTTGTGGGCATCAACAATGTTGTAAAGGGACATAGCATAGTTAAGGCCTGCTTTGATGTCTCCTGTTCCATGTGGTGCGGCACGGTCAAGGTCACTTAACCTTACTTTGATAGGCTTGACTCCACCTTTGAAATAAGGTCCTACTGGAGTAACAAGGATACGGAACTGGTACTCTTCAGCAGGTTTTACACCGATTACAGGACTTGAGCCAAACATATATGGACGTACGTAGAGTGTTGCTCCGCTTCCAAATGGAGGAACCCAGTCAATGTTTGCTTTGATTGTATCGATACATGCTTTAATCCACTTATCTTCAGGGAATACAGGCATTTCAAGGCGACGACAACTGTCTGCCATGCGTTTTGCGTTCAAATCTGGGCGGAATGTAACGATTCTGCCATCTTTTGTTGTATATGCTTTTAGGCCTTCAAAACAAGTCTGAGCATACTGAAGCACGCCGGCACACTCACTGATCTGCACTGTATCGTCAGAAGTCAAGACTCCTTCGTCCCATGCACCGTTTTTGTAGTTTGCAACAAATCTTTTGTCAGTCTTAATGTATCCAAAAGAAAGATTTGCCCAATCGAGATCTTTTTTGCTCATAGACTATACCTCACTTGTATTTATTATTCTTACAGAAACTTTATCACTATTAAAGTAATTAATCAACAAGATATAGCATTTAATGGTAATAGAATTTAAAGCTGTTTTCTAGTAAGATTACTAGCATGAAAAGCTTTGTTAAAATCGTTACAACAGTTTTAGTTTCTTCTATTATATTAGTATGTACTTCTTGTTCCAAAACATTGGGTTACAGTATTCTCCTGTGGAATATTCCTGAATATAGCCTGGCAGATGGTACAGAAGTTAAAGTTTATATTAAATCGAATATTTCTCACGTATATGTAATAGGTCTGCCATATAATGGACAGAAGGTGGAAGTCCCTATCTGGAAGCTTACGGAACCTGAGTCCAGGAGCAAGAACAAGGTATTGGCAGAAAAATATCGTGCCTATCAGCACCAGTATGCCAAGTGTATCCTGGATGGACTCCCTATAAGGCAGGATCCTGTCAATACATCCAAACAGGTATACCGTCTTCGTAAGGATGAGGTAATAAGGGTTTTATACAAAGGCTCTGGCGAGATTCCTACAAATGGTATTGCAAACCTCGATGGAGAATGGCTTCGTGTTCTTACATCGAGTGGAGTACAGGGGTGGTGCTTTAGCTATAACCTTAGACTTTTTGAGATGTATGCTGATGGTACTATGGGTATTGGTGCTGAAGAAGCAGAAGTTATTGAAATCGACGAAGTAATGAACGAGATGCTGGAGTCTAAGTGGTATCCTGACTATTATGCTTCTATGATTAATTCCGGTAACATTGACCTTGCAAGTATTAGTCCTGAATATGGCTTTGATACAGGAAGTGTTAGTGGTAATGTAGGTATGTACCTTGGAAATATAAGTGCTCAAGCTCCTTATTCCGGGGTTACCAAAGTCAGCGATGGTGTATATAAATTTAATGATGCACCTTTCCAGGTAACGATTCGTAGCAATAATTCTATTATTGTTCAGTATACAGACGAAAAGGGTATGCCAAAGTCCTATAACTTTGTGCGCCTTGGTAGTGGTACTGATATTTCCAAGATTATTTCTGATGAAAAAGACCGAAGGGCTGATGTCTTTAATTCACTTTATAGATTTGGTCCTGAGTTTATCAGTAGTAATTATGGAACTCTTTCCTTTAGTGAGAATTCAACTTTCAGCTGGAATAAATATAATCTTCTTGTTCCTTCTGTTATTTCTAAGTCAGCAGGATCAAGTGGTTCAGTTGCTGTTAAATATTTCCTTCCTAAGAATCTCAAGGGTACATGGGATGGTGTTGTTACCTTTATATTTGACAATACCAAAGAGGAAGTCAACTTTCTGTACAAAAAGGAGTCCAACGGACTGCGTCTTGCTGTTGCCAATGTTTCTTCAAGCGGTGGTGATGTTAGAAGTACTAGTACAGTTTCTTTGCCTGCCAATTCCGTTGTTATTTTCTTTCAGAAGTAAAGAAAGCAGGTTTTCTATAGGAGTACATTAATGGCATTTGTACAATTTTCTAAGGTATCCCTGGCATTTGGGGATCGTGATATATTGAAGGATGTAAGTGTTAATCTTATGTCCGGAACAAAGGCAGCTTTGACAGGAGCCAATGGAGCAGGTAAGTCAACTCTTATCAAGATTATGGCAGGACTTGTGGAGCCTGATAGTGGTGAACGTATCGCTCAAAAAGATGCTCGTATCGCATATCTTCCACAGAGTGGTCTTGTGCATCGTGGCTGTTCTTTAAAGGAAGAAGCTGATAAGGCTTTTGACTGGGGATATGAACTGCAAAAAGAGATTGATGATATAGGTGACCAACTTAAGCACAATCCACCTAATGCAGATAAGCTTACAATAAGGCATAGTGAGCTACTGACAAAGCTGGAAGAGTCCGGCTGGTATCGGCGTGATGTTCAGGCTGAACAGGTTCTTGTTGGTCTCGGTTTTAGCCGGGAGGATTTTGCAAGGCAAACTGAAGAGTTCAGTGGTGGTTGGCAGATGCGAATTGCCCTTGCAAAGGCTCTTATGTGTGGTCCTGATATTCTTCTTTTGGACGAACCTACAAACTATCTTGATATTGAAGCCCGCAACTGGCTGGAAAAGTTCCTTGGAGATTTTCATGGTGCATTCCTGCTTGTAAGTCACGACAGATACTTCCTTGATCACACTATCAATGAAGTTTATGAGCTTTTTGGAGGAGACCTCAAGCGGTATCCGGGAAACTTTACTCATTATGAAGCAGTTCGCAAGGTGGAACTGGAGACTCTTATACAGCAGTATGAAATGCAGCAGCAGGAAATACAGCATCTGCAGGATTTTATAACACGCTTTGGTTATAAAGCAACTAAGGCTGCTCAGGCTCAGGAACGGCAGAAGATGTTGGATAAGATCCTTGAGAACAAAATTGAAATTCCTGAGAGTCTCAAGAAGATTCACTTTACATTTCCAGAAGCTCCTCATTCAGGACAGCTTGTCCTTACTTTGGATAAGATTTGCAAGAGTTACGATGGGACAAACAATATTGTAAACAATCTGGATTTTGTGCTGGAAAAAGGCGAGCGACTTGTAGTTGCCGGCCGTAATGGTGCCGGTAAATCAACATTGTTGAGAGTCATAGCTGGAGTGGATCCTGATTTTACCGGAACTGTAAAACTTGGAAGTGGGGTTGCTATAGGATACTTCTCCCAGGATAGTGCAGAAAAGATTACTGGCAATGAATCTATTCTTGAATATATGGAAAGTCGGGCTCCTCTTGAACTTGTTCCTAAAATGCGTGATATGCTTGGGGCTTTCTTATTCCGTGGAGATGATGTATTCAAAAGCATTAACGTGTTGTCTGGTGGAGAAAAGAGCCGTATTGCTTTGCTGGAACTTTTATTACGTCCTGTAAATCTCCTGATTCTTGACGAACCTACAAACCACCTTGATATGCATTCCAAAGATGTTCTCTTGGATGCCCTCAAAGACTACGGAGGAACTGTAATCTTTGTAAGTCATGACCGTGGATTCATAGAAGATTTGAGTACCCGTGTACTGGAACTTCAGCACGGAAGTTATCGTAATTTCCCTGGTGACTATAAATATTATATGCAGAGGCTTGAAGATGAAGCCAATGGCGTAGTGGACAGCTTTGTATCCGGGGCGACAGGAAGCAGCAGTCAATCTTCTAAAGCAGCTCCTGTGGAAGAAAAGGCCAGCGCAAACAAGCTTAACTGGGAAGAACAGAAAAAACTTGATGCTGAGCGCCGTAAAATAGAGCGGGAAGTAAAACGACTTGAAGAAGCCATTGCCAAGGCGGAAGAGAAAAAATCTGAATTGGAAACCCAGATGGGAAACCCAGATGTATATTCCAACGGCGAAAAGGCAAAGGCTGTGCAAAAGCAGATAGATGATATCGTTGCAGAACTTGATGCCCTTAACGAAAAGTGGGAAGAGGAAGCAATGAAGCTCTGATCTTTTGTTTACAAAATTGAGCTTATATTATATACTAATGATAGCGATACTATCAGTTTGGAGGAATTATAGATGAAAGTATTAGTTATTGGAGGAGCTGGTTATATCGGAAGCCACGTTGTCAAGGAACTTATGGCAAAGGGTCATAAAGTTACAGTATTTGATAATCTTTCAAGTGGGCTTATTCAGAACCTTTTCCCTGAAAACGATTTTATTGCAGGAAATATTCTTCATCCTGAAGATTTGGATGCAGCTTTTGAAAGGGGATTTGATGCATTCATCCACCTTGCAGCATTCAAGGCTGCCGGTGAATCTATGATTAAACCTGAAAAATACAGTATCAACAATATTAATGGTACTCTTAATATCCTTAACTCTGCAGTAAATCATAACTGTAAGATTATGGTATTTTCTTCCAGTGCTGCTGTATTTGGAGAACCTCAGTATCTTCCTATTGACGAAGGTCATCCTAAGAATCCAGAAAACTACTATGGATTTACAAAACTCAAGATAGAAGAGTTCATGGGCTGGTATGAAAAGATTAAGGGATTGAAGTTTGCTGCTCTGCGTTACTTTAATGCTGCAGGATATGATCCAGAAGGCGTACTTTATGGTCTCGAACGCAATCCTGCAAACCTTCTTCCTGTAATTATGGAAGTTGCTTGTGGCAAAAGAGAAAAGGTATCTATCTTTGGTAATGATTATCCTACAAGAGATGGTACTTGTATCCGTGATTATATTCATGTATCTGATCTTGCAACAGCTCATGTTATGGCTCTTGAATACATTGCCAAGAATAATGAGAGTCTCACTCTTAACTTGGGAACAGGTAACGGAGTGACAGTAACAGAGATGCTTGAGGCTACACGTAAGATTACAGGTAAGGATATAAAGGCAGAATATGTAGGCCGCCGTGCAGGTGATCCTGCCCAGCTTACAGCAACAAGTGCTCATGCTAAGGAAGTACTTGGATGGGAACCAAAGTATTCTGATGTTGATACTCTCATTGATTCAACATATAAGGCTTATACAAAATATTACTCTGAAAATAAATAAAAATTATTTTTGAGCAGGAAGCCCTCATCGTACTAGATGGGGGCTTTTTTTTGGAGATACGATGAAGATAATACATACAGCTGACTGGCATCTTGGTAACAGTTTGTTTAATATAGACAGGACAAAGGAATTAGACAGTTTTTTTGATTGGCTCAAATCCACAATAGAAAAAGAACATGCACAGGTACTGATTGTGTCAGGAGATATATTTGATACTACAAATCCTCCTGTTTCTGCCCGAGCTAAATATTTTAAGTTCTTGGCAAGCCTTATAGATACAGAGTGTACCAATATAATAATAACTGGCGGTAATCATGATTCAGCCAATATGATAGATGCACCTGCAGATATCCTTAGTGCGCTGAATATCCATGTAGTTGGAAGTATTGTTGAACGGTCTGTGGAAGATATGATATTTGAACTTAAGGATAAGAACTCCAACATTATAGGTATATGTGCTGCTGTCCCATATGCAAGGGAAGTAGACCTTAGATCATATAAGACAGATTGCGAGAGTGACAATTTTATGGAGAATACCCATAAAGAGTTGTACCGGCAAATAGGAGAAGCTTGTAACCGTATAAAAAATGGCAGAAAAATACCAGTAATTGCTATGGGACATTTGTTTGCCAATGATCTTGAAGGCAGGTACAGTAGTTATGATGACTTAGCTAAAGTTGATGATGGCACCCGCAATATAGATATTACTGGTAATTTAGGAAGAATCAGTACTGAAGTCTTTGGCAGTTATTATGATTATGTTGCCTTGGGGCATATACATTACACAACAAAAGTTGCAGGACATAATGAGATAAGATATTCTGGTTCCCCTTTTGTCCTTGGCTTTGATGAATCGTCTAGACCTCATCATGTACTTGCCGTAGATTTTGATGAGACTAATAAGCCTGTCGTGACAAAGCTTGTTGTACCAGAGTTCATCAGATTCAAGAGAGTGCAGGGAACTGTAAGCGAGATAAAGGATGCGCTGATAGAACTTAATAAGCATGAAATCACAGAGCCGTTATATGTAGAATTGTATTATGATGTTGTTCCTGGAGAAAGTATACATGCAGAAATAGACACTATGCTGTCTGATCTCAAATATAAAATTGTCAGCTGGAAACCTAACTATAGGCACAATGCCAGTAGTAATGTTATGGCAGAAGACCTTGATATAAAAGAAATGAACAGTATCGATGAGGAATTTGTCTTTAAGCATCTGATTCTTTCCAAGTGCGGTTATGATGCAGATTCTCAGGAAGCCAAAAATATACTTGATGAGTATCTTCCTCTGTTTAACGAGATCTATGGAGAACTAGATTAATGCGTGTACTTAAAGTTGAATTTGAAAACATCAATTCATTGAAAGGTCAGTGGACTATAGATTTTACTGACAAGTCATTCAGTGATAATCACAATCTCTTTGTAATATGTGGTCCGACAGGCTCTGGTAAAACATCAATACTTGATGCCATAAGTCTAGGTCTTTATGGTAAGACTCCTCGCCAGAGTTTAATAAATAAAGGAAATGCTGGTAATGAAGTAATGTCTTATGGAACTGCAGTGTGTTTTTCTAGAGTTACATACAGCTGCAGCAAAGGTATTTATACTTCGGAGTTTGTTCAGAGAAGAGCAAGAAACAATCCTTCTGGAAACTTACAGGATGCAGAGTATAGTATCACAGATGTTACGTCAGATAAGA
This sequence comes from Treponema sp., assembly GCA_045616545.1. Lineage (GTDB taxonomy): Bacteria > Spirochaetota > Spirochaetia > Treponematales > Treponemataceae > Treponema_D. The sequence goes on from JAZLGX010000036.1 coordinate 28,612, forward strand.
TAGTATCATCAGGATCCCTAAGAACTTTTGAGAAAGAGACAGAAAGAATAATCGGATTATCCTATGAGCAGTTCCTAAGGTCAATAATGCTGGCTCAGGGAGATTTTAGCAAGTTTCTTAAGAGTGAACCAAACGAGAGAGCTCTAATCCTGGAAAAGCTTACAGGGACAGAAAAGTACAGGAAGTTTGCGGAAAAACTTCATGAGCGCTTTACTGTAGAAAAATCCAAACTGGAGGCCCTCCAAAAAGAGTCAGATACTTATAAAGGTAAGATCATATCTGATGATGATGAAAAGGCTCTCAGAGCAGATTATGCAAAGATAGAAAAACAGTTAAAGGAACTGGAAAATAAGAGGAACAATCTCAATAAACTGAAGAATTGGTATGATAACCTTAATGCTGCGTCCAAAAATCTTAGTGAAGCAGAGATAAGAAAAGACACCTGTGAAAAGAAATTTTTGGAATCTTCAGAGGATAAGCTTAGGTTGGAAAGAGGAAATAAAGCTCTAGAATGCCAAAGTGAATATGATATATACATAAAGAGCAAGAGCGAGCTGGAATCCTGTAAAGCTTCTCTCAGTAGTCTCAAAGAAGAAGTATCCTCATTGCAAGAAGATTATGCAGATATACTTTCCAAACTTACAAAGTCAAAGGAAAGTAAGCTGAAGCTTGAAGCTGAGTTTGAAGCACAACGTGCTGTCTGGAGCCAAGTAAAGCTTTTGGACAGTAACATTGCATCAGTATATGAGCAGAGGAAAAAACTTCAGGAAGACTGTGAGTCATTCCAAAAGAAAATAAAACTTGCCAGAGAGGAACTGCAGACAGAAAAACAGAATAAAGATATGTGTTCTGTCAAAATGACAAAGGCAAAGTCCTATCTTGATCTGAACGTTGTAGATGCTGATATTGTTGAAACTACAGCTTCATTTGATGCTTATCATAAAAACCTTAACTCTATATATGCTGATTATGTTTCCAACAAAAAAAAGCTTGACGGATATATTGCAGATCATGAAAGTAAGTCTTTATCCATGGAGCCTATAAAAAAATCACTGGAGAAAGATAAGCAATATCTTACGGACTATAGTAGAGATAAAAATCTGGACAGTATCATTGCTATCTGGACTGAGCGAGAGCGTCAGAATAACAATAATCTTGAATCCCTTGATAAGGTTTGTGTAGAGCTTAAAGAAATAGAGCAGGTTATAGAAACCCTTGATAAGGAAGTACAGCAAAAACAATCAGAGCTTTTGAAGGCAGAGGAAGAATATAAGGTAGTAGCTCAAAAAAACGGTGCGATAGTTGCTGGTGTGCTTCGTAAACTGCTACAGGAGAATCAACCGTGTCCTGTATGCGGGTCCTTGAATCACCCAAGTTGTTCTGATAATTCAACAGCAGTAAACGTAGATGTCAATGCATCTGCTGATGCCGCCAAAAGAATTACTGATGCATCTGACAGGATAAACACTATTCATTTACAAATAAAGGAGCTGGAACAAAAGATAATAGCTGAAAAGAATATTGCAACTGACCGTACTCTTGTCATGGAAGAAATACAAAAGAAAGTAAAGGACTATGCTGAAGAAAGATCTTTAGCTTTATTGCCTTGGGGTACGGATATCACTTTGGTTGAATTAAATAAGATCTCTTTTGCATATAAAGATGTTGAACAGAGTGTCTTAGAATCAAGTGAAAAACTTACAGCTTTGGAAGGTGAGCTTAAATTACTTGAGTCTTCTATTGATATGAGCAGGGAAAATATAGCAAAGAACAGGGACTCCTGGATTACAGTTTTTGCTGAGGTTCAATCTATCATAGCAAAGTATATGACAGATTCTGGCTTTGATGATGTAAAAGAGTTGAGCCAGGAAAAAATAGATGCCTTTAAGGATGTTCATAAGATTCTCAGTAAGAGGGGAGCTGATTATCAACAAAACAGAGAGATTTATGACAGTGCATCCAATGAACTCAATAGGCTTGATTCCGTAATACAAGAAAAGGAAAAAGTCCTTTGTGATGATGAGGAAAGCTTTAGGATAAAAACAGAATCCTTCAGTGATTGTGATAAGAACTATCAGGAACTTAGTGGGCAAAGATTTACTGTTTTTGGTGATAAGGATCCTGTCAAGGAAGAATCACTTCTCAAGTCTGGCATTGAAAGTGAAACGTCTTTGTATGAGCAGTATTCTGTTAAAGAACATGATAAGGCTCAGGAAAAGAATATGAGGGAAGGTCAGATAAAAACTCTGGAAGAAAACCTCATGAACCACGAGAAGGCTGTTACGCAGAATAAGGAAAAGTTTGACAGTAGGATTATTGAAAACGGATTTACAGATGAAGCAGATTACTGTAAGAGTGTGCTGACTCTTGAAGATCGTCAGAGTTTGGAATCACTGATCAATAAAATTAATACTGATTGTGTAGAGGCAAAGGCATCTTATGATGCTGCACAGAAGGTTTACGAAGATATTAAGGCTCAGGAAACCTCTCCTGAACCGGAAGAAAATATAATTTCTGCCATTAGTGATACTGAGTCTAAGTATGATATCTTATCCAAGGATCGGGTTTCCATAAGTATTAGGCTTAGTCAGAATGATGAGAATAAGGAATCTGTGGTTAAGATCCTGGAAAGCTATAAGACTCAAAGTGAAATTTTTAAGAAGTGGGAGACCGTAAAAAACTGGATCGGTGATAAAGACGGCAAAGCTTTTAGTGTTTATGTACAAAGTCTTGCATTCCCTGCATTGATCAGATGTGCCAACAGTTATCTTGAGTATATTTCTCCTCGTTATTCTTTGTGCCAGAAAGACAGTATGACGCTTGACTTTGAGCTCATGGATACTAATTATCTTAATCCACGTTCTGTTTCCAATATCTCGGGAGGGGAAAGCTTCCAGGTAAGCCTTGCCCTTGCCTTGGGAATTGCAAAGTTTGCAAGTTCAAGTGTTAAAGTTGATTCTCTTTTTATTGACGAAGGTTTTGGAACTTTGGACCATACCATCAAGGATAAAGTAATTGATACCCTCAAGACTCTCCAGCAAAGCGGAAAGACAATAGGTATAATTACTCATGTTGATGATGTCATAAAGGAGTTCCCGCAACAGATACGCATTGAACCTATAGCGGGTTCTGGTTACAGTACTATAAAAGGGGAAGGTATATCTTCTTGCATTAGCTGAGTAAACTGGGCTAAGTTTACTTAGCCCATGCTGAAGTACTTTCTACTAGAATAGCTTTCCCTGCTCGTACTTCGACATTCTTGATGACTTCTTGTGAGCCATCTGAGTAGTCCACTGTTACAGTATATGTACCAGGTTCTACTGTAAAGTTTGTACAGTATGCATTATTTGGAAAAGCATAGGCTTGTCTTATATCTGCAACTTCTTTAAGATCCAATGCCTCTATGGTTGGCTTAGCTACAATGGCTACTGTCAATGCAGCTAAATCACCGCTATTCTTATATGCGGCATTGACTGCAATGGCTGCGGATATTGCTGCAGTTAACTTTGTTGTCGTAGATCTTATTACACTTCTATTATAGGCCTTATAAGCTGTAAGAGCTACATTGTCACGTACTGCTTCATCGAAGTCTTCGAGCAGTACAGTTTCTTTTGATTCTCCGTTGTCTAAGGATACCATTATAGCTCTTGTTTTGTTGCCATTATCCCTATAAACCGGCCATACATACTTAAATCCAAAATATCCTATGTATGGAATGAACATGACATCTGGAGTATAAAAAGCAAATTCCTGTCTTTGTGATATTGTTCCACCTAAGGCAAGAACTTCAATACGTCCATAGTTCCCATGGATTCCATCTGCAATGGATGTGTCAACTTGAGGTGCAATAGAATTAAGCTCCCTTACGATATAATCATCCAGATTGGACCTGTTTATGGATGCCATGACAATTTGCAGATAATCAGCTGTCGGAGAAGTTTTATATAAATTGTATTCTGAAGGTTCATCTGGTATATTGGAACTTATGTAGTCAAAGGGATTTGATACATCAAATCCGTTGTTATTTGCGTTGCCCAACGCTTTGTTTAGTTCAGCTTTGTTGTTGCTGTCTGTGTCCAATGCTAGTTCACCATACTTTACAATATACTCTCTTTGCTTGTCACCGACTCTGATAAGTCTGGAATAGGCTGAGTTTAAATCTCCCAAGTTATAGTAGTTGAGTGCATTGAATGTATCTACAAGTAGGTATTCGTAAACATTCCCTGAATAATCAGCAAGACCTTCACTTATGGTTGCAGCTCCGATTTCACTTAAAATTGATTTGGTGAATGCTTCGTCAATTGCTCTTGTTGCTCTTTCCATGGATTGTGAAGCCGCATCAAAGTTTTTTGTAAAATGCTGTGCCATTCCTAAGTCTATCTGCTTGGCGATATCAGGCTTACTTACTTCTTCGACCATCTTTACGACAGTACCATAGTCTCCCTTGATATTGGCTTTTGCATATTTTTCAGGATTTTTTACATTATTTGTTGTTGCACAGGACATCAAGAATCCAATGCAGCTGCAATACAATAATGCCAGTCTTATTCTTTTGTTCATAAATAACCTGTAAATGTAGAATAAGCCACACTTGCTTTAGTGTGGCTTTGTCTTAAATGGAGTACAAATAATTAAGCAGTGCTTCTTTTACCTTTGTTTCAATATTTGTAACAATCTTATTGTAGCATCTTGCTTCTGCCTTTGAATATTCCGTCGCTGTCTCTCTACCTTGGGCAGAGAACGGAACAATGGATTCTCCAAGAATGTTATCATAAAAATTACCATAAAACTTATAATAGCACTGAAGAGATTTACCATCTGCAGAAGTCTTTCTCTCAAGAGATACTGTTGCTTTGATTTGGTATCTTTCGTCCTCAAAAACAGATGTATTGAATCCACAATCCTTAAGCATTTTGGAAAAAGAAGTCTTAACCTGGTCTTTGCTGTCATTTTCGACAGTGATACATATAGGTATCATTTTTGCTTCTTCTGCCAAAAGCTGTTTTACAGAACTTGATGTTGTAATCTTTTTTTCCAGAGCTGCTCCTGCATCTGGATTGATTACCTTGAGCTTGGCGATATAGCGTTCGTTTATCTCAGCCAACTCTTTTGCAAAAAACAAGTTTGATACTGAATCAAAAGTAAAAGTTCCGCTATAGGAAATAGACTCTTTGACAGTCAGTTCATTATGTTTGACAGAGGACTCAATGATTGTCTGAGTCTTTTCTTTATCAAGTACAGCAAGAGCGTAAAACTTCTGGTCATTCTCATTGAACTGTTCTTTTATTTCAACGCCTACAAGATTTTCAACAGAAACTTTTTGCGTAATGTCCTGGGATAAACTGCTGGATACACCTGTTTCAACTTTTCCATCAGCAATCCTGCTGCTCATCTTGGATGCAGCACTTGTAGAAGAGCTTATGTTTCTTCCAAATTGTGCCGCCAAAGCCTCTATTGCCTGGAGTTCAGCTTTTTTGAGAGTAGGACCTTCTCCAACTGCTACCATATATTGATTTTCAGAATAAACTTTGTATGGAGACGTAATCCATTTTGGATAGATATCAACCTGTTGGGTTGTGCTGCAGGATAACAGAAGTGTACAGCACAATCCTATAGCCAATATCAAAGATTTTATTTGCATAAACTTTAATCCAGTCATGCTCTCTCCTTGATCAGAGTAAATAGTCATTTAGAATTTAGCTTTTTTTGATTTTATGACTTTTTTGATTTCATCGTTTTCACCTTGCCATATGATTCTGTGGGTTTCTACATCTGTAAGTGTGATATAAACGAAATATGTTCGTACGCTGGTATTACCATCTTTTTGAACCTGTGTTTTTACTGAACCTGTAAGCATAAAGTCTGCAGCATCAGAATTATCCATAGTCTTGGCCTGTTCAACATTGGCGTGCTGATCCTGATAAATAAGTTCTTCATCAAGTTCGTCACGTTCATCAGCAGAAGCAACAAATTCCATTACTCCACTATTCAAGATAGCAGTCTGGAGACGTTTTGCAACGATAGATGTATCAATACGTTCGCTGCTTTCATTCTTTATCTTTCCGACTACTACAATTGGTGCGCGTCCATTCTGATCTTCAAACTTCTGTACACGAGGAGCCTGTATGCATTCCTTGATCATCTGGTTGCATACTATGCGGATGTCTGCATCATTCCAATATCCGTCAAGATCTATTACTTTTTCAGCATCTACACGGGATACTTTTGTAGAAGCACAGGCTGTAAGTCCCATGCTAAAGATTCCCGCTACAGCGATAAGAATTGCTGATAATTTAGATTTTAGTGATTTTTTCATAACTTCTCCTGGTTTTAGGGTAAAAAAATTAATTTGAGCACAACTAGCCCCGTACCCTATAGTATGGGGTAATGATATTTTTTTTTCAATATATTCAATAGTAGATTATTTGTTTTTTCAGTTTATTTAATGGATGCAGAGCATAATTTATGGCATACATAGTATTAATGTTACTTTTATTGTATAATAAAGTCTGAAAATATAAGTAATATTAAGAAGACAGGAGTAATTATGTCACAGGAATTTGACCAGATCAGACAGTGGATTGATGAACATACACACGATATGGTAGAGCTTGAATCAATGCTTACAGCAATTCCAGCTCTGGCACCTGAAAATGGAGGTGACGGTGAGTGGAAAAAGGCTGAAGCCCTCGAAAATTGGCTCAAAAATAACGGAATCAAGAATATAGAACATTTTGATGCACCTGATGATCGTGTAACAGGTGGTAAACGACCTAACTTTGTTGCAACAATACCAGGTAACAAAGATGATTATTCAATATGGGTTTGTGCCCACCTTGATGTTGTTCCTCTTGGGGAAATGAGCATGTGGGATAGTGATCCTTGGACTGTTGTAGAAAAGGACGGGAAGATTTTTGGCCGTGGTGTTGAAGACAATCAGCAGGGGCTTGTCAGTGGTGTACTTGCAGCTCTCTCTTTTGTTAAGCAGCATATTCTTCCTGAGCACACAATCAAACTTTTGTTTATGGCAGATGAAGAAGTAGGCTCTAAGTATGGTATGATCTATCTTACAGAGCATCATCTTGATATGTTCAAGGAAAATGATCTTATCCTTATACCAGATGGAGGAGACCCTGAGGGTAAGACAATCGAAGTTGCAGAAAAGAACATTGCGTGGTTCCGCTTCCATACAGTAGGAAAACAGAGCCACGGAAGCCGTCCTGATCTTGGACGTAATGCAATGCTTGCTGCAAGTGACCTTGCTTTGCGTGTTAATGATCTCGAAAACTTCTTTAACAAGACCGATGATAAGTTTGAGCCTCCTTATTCAACTTTCCAGCCAACAATGCATCTTAAGAATGTAGATGGTATTAACTTTATTCCTGGAGATGATGTATTCTGTGCAGACTGTCGCATTAACCCATGCTATTCCCTTGATGAAGTTAGGGCTGAACTTAATAAACGTGTCAAAGCCGTGGAAGAAAAATATGGTGTTACCATAGAAGTTACTGAGGCTCAGGCTGCAGAGAGCCGTGCTACAGATGTAAATGCTCCTGTTGTTGTAAAACTTGCTGATGCAATCCGTAATGTGCATGGTATTGAGCCAAGAACTGTAGGTATTGGAGGTGGTACTGTTGCTGCTGAACTTCGTAATCTTGGAAGAGATGCTGTCGTATGGTCTACCCTGGATGAAACATGCCATCAGCCTAATGAATATGCAATTATCAAAAACATCGGGCTTGATGCAATAACAATAGCATATATGGCTTGTGAACAGTAAAATGCACCTATAAATATTACATGCAATATTAGGAGGAATCTTTGTTACAAAAGATTCCTCTTTTTTTTTGCGCTTATTTATATGTAATAGCTAGTGAGCTTTTGGTTGTTTGCTAGGGATAATTTTGCTTTTTCCCTGTGAGCTCTGATAAAAAGTACCCAGTTCTTTTAAAAAAGTATCCAGTATTTTTTGAAAAAGTATCCAGTATTTTTTGAAAAAGTATCCAGTAAAATTTTTAAACAACTGTTTACTTTTATCGATTTCACAGTAGCTTTTATGCAATAAGCTACTGTACTCTTTGTCAAAAGTTACTGTGAAATAAGATACTTTATGCTGAGCTAGTTATGTGGGGAATAAGAGTAAAAAAAAGCATCAGTTACGATCTTTGAGTCGTATCTGATGCTCTCTACTATGTAAAATAAATATTCTTCAAATTGCCGCCAGTTTAACCTGAAATCAGGTACGGCGGGTTCTGGGACTCTTAGGTGGAGTCTGCCTGTTCACTACTTTTCAGCAGTTGTTGATAAGTAAAGAGAGAACTCTTGTGTGGTCATATTGAAAGTAAGTCCTCTCTTAGATGAACTTTGAAAGAAAATACCTGTTACAGCCACAACAGTGACAGCGCATACAATAAGCATAATGTTCTTCTGCATATATAATCCTCCAATTTTTGTTACATGCAGTCCCGAACACAGTATATTATAAAGCAGGAAAACTGATTCCGCAATTATGAATAATAGAGATTTTCTGTAAAGTTTTGGGTGAGTTCTCAAAAGATTTACCCGAGGTCTGGAACTGTGCTATACTGCAGATGTATATGCTGTATAGCAGGTTATAGATAATCGTATATTGTAGGGCATCTCTAAAAATTGCAAATTTTAGAGACTACATGTGTTATTCTTATATAGGAGAAATTATTCATGAAACATTATATTATCGTTAAATTTAAGGAAGATGCACCAAGATTAGATGACATGATTGGTCGTATAGAAGAAATATTCAGAGGTGTCCTCGAAGTGAGGGGGGTAGAGTCATTCAAGCTTGTAAGAAACTGCATAGACAGGTCCAACAGATATGATCTTATGATTGTCATACAAATGGATAAGAATTCTCTCCCAGATTATGATGAAAGTATCCCTCATCATACCTGGAAAGAAGAGTTTTCTAAGTATATAGAAAAAAAAGCCATATTTGATGCAGAGTGATTTGTTGCATGGCTGGCCTTTTGTGATATGGGTTATAATATGCGTATTTATGTAGATTTTGATGATGTTATTTCTGAGACAGCATTATATTTTACTTTTCTTGTAAAGAGACTTTTTGGTAAGGATATTTCTTATGATGATATAAGATTCTTTAATCTCCAGAAGTCTTTTGATCTGACAGATAGTGAGTATGAGTATATGATGGAAGTTGCCCATAGAGATGAGGAGCTTGCATCTTACAAAGAGACAGAAGGGGCTTCTGTAATACTCAACAAATGGATAAGTGATGGGCATACTGTAGAAATTGTTACAGGCAGGCCGTTCAGTTCTGCTCGAGCTACAAAGTTATGGCTTAACAATCATGGCCTCAAGAATCTTAAGGTCATTCATGTGGACAAGTATGGACGGGAACAGCCATTGTCCAGGGGAGACATTGAGTGTGCTCTTACTGTAGATGAGTTTGCAAAGTTGCATTATGATTTTGCGGTGGAAGATTCTCCTTTAGGACTTGAGCATCTAAAGCGTATAGAAGGTTGTAAAGTTGCTGTCTATGACAGACCTTGGAATCAGACTGTGCAACTTGAGGAAAACTCAAGTCGGTGTAAGTCTTGGAATGAAATTGATGATATGTTTTCTGCATTGCGGCAGTAAACTATGGTATATGATATGAAATATAAAAGTGTATTTTGTGACCTCGATAAGACATTACTAGATGCTGATGGAAAGTTGTCCTCGTATTCCAAAGATATCATAGAAAAACTTCTGGATAAGGGAATTGATTTTGTTCCTTGCAGTGGAAGAGCTTTTAATTCCCTTCCGGTAGAATTATCTGGTGTAAGAGGATTGAAGTATACAGTTACATCCAACGGTGTGTCCATTGATGATTTTGTCAACAAAAAATCTATTGATTATGTTTTAGTTCCAGAAGTGATTCCTTCAAGATTGATGGAGATTGTTGGGAACAGGAATGTAGAATTTGAATGCTTTATTGACGGACAGGGATATGCTTCCAAAACATATGTAAATGATCCGTTTATACTTGGCTGCAGGACTTTTAGACCTGAATATCTTCAGCGGACGCGTATAGGTGTAGAAGATATCAAGGGTTTTATCCTGGAGCATAAGGATTGCATAGGTAGTGTCGAAGTTATTGCTCATCCTGATGAATGTGCTGAGATATTTGCCTTGTTAAAGGATAAGCTTGATGGTGTGTACGTGACTAACTCGGAGCGATTTCTCATTGAAATTTCAAATGTAAACTGTGGTAAGCATAATGGTCTTATAAGATATTGCAATATTATGGGGCTATCCAAAGAAGAAGTCATTGCTTTTGGAGATGGCAATAATGATATTGAGATGCTTGATATTGCAGGTTTGGGTATTGCCGTTGGTAATGCTACTCCAGAGTGTATGGCTCATTCAGATTATGTTGTTGGTCGCCATGACGAAGATGGAGTTGCGACAGAACTAAAGAAAATATTTGATTTATAGAGTGGTAAATACATGATTATCATGGTGAGTGCCTGTCTTATGGGAGAGAACTGTAAGTACACAGGTGGAAACAATTATTCAGCTAAGGTTATGGAGTACGTAAAGGGACATGAAGTTATTGCTGTTTGCCCTGAAGTTATGGGAGGTCTTCCGGTCCCTCGTGTTCCCTGCGAAATTGTCAATGGGGTTGTGACTAATAAAGATGGAATCAGTTGTGATGAGGAGTTCCGGAATGGTGCAGAGATGGCTTTGAAAATTGCTGTGGAAAATAAAGTTGACCTTGTGATTCTTCAGTCCCGAAGTCCAAGCTGCGGTGTAAAGGAAGTATATGATGGTACCTTTACAGGAACAAAGATTCCCGGTAAAGGAATCTTTGCTTCTCTTCTTGCTGCTTCTGGAATAAAGGTTCTGGATGTGGAAGATCTTTAGTATTATTGAGTAAAATTGTACAGCTTGATTTTACAGGTTTGACTGTATCAGCTGTACAGCTTTATCATAAAAACTCATTTCCATGCAGTCACTGAATTTGTCTTTGAGATTATCAAGTTTTTTTATGAGGTCTTCTGTGCCCAATTTGGAAACAAGAATTACCTCGCAGAAACCTCGCTCACGTTCCTGTTTTGCTCCCAGATTATCTATTTGTCTTATATATCTGACTCCTTCGGAATACTTTAGCTTTTCCATATTTGATTGTGACAGTATAGGAAACTTTATGTTAAGGACTTTGCATTGGGGCTGATTTGATGTTTGGTTCTGAGAGTCTGACTTTGTCTTGAGTATCTTGTCAAGGACAAGATTATATGGAGATGTGTCATATAATGCTGAATAGGTCAGTGTCATGCCAGATAGTCTTGGGTTTACTTCGATTATGTACCATTTATTGTTACTGTATACGAGGTCTACCTGTGCTATTCCTTCAAGGTCAAGTACGTCTGCTAGATGTGCAAGGGTTTCTGTAAGTTCAGTTCCATTGTATTTGGAATCTTCTATGGGACCAAATTTTACGCTTTGTTTAGGACTTGTAATACCGTACTTATTTACGCTGAATACAAGGGGAGGTGTAATTGTGTAGTTTCCCTTTGAGCCATAGATTTCGACTCCGGCCTGGGTTCCTGCTATATATTCTTCTACAATACGGTCAGAACAGTTCTTTTTGCTTTCCAGATACTTGACCGCTTCGTCATATGTATTTACTACATCCATCCCTACGCTGCTAAGTCCAAATGTATCCTTGATAATCAGCGGATAGTTCATGTTTGCTATCTGGTTCAATACAGCTTTTTTGTATACGTTCTCGAGTATTTCTTTTTTGCTGTCAGCATTGAAGTACAAACTGTGATTTACGAATACAGCCTTTGCAACGTTAAATCCTTTGGATTCCAATAACATATGAGTCTCCCACTTGTTAAAGCATTTGAGACATGTATCAGTGCTGTGGCAGATGGTCTTGATGCCGTCATTTCTTAGTTTTTGGGCAATGAGAGAATCCTTTATGTTAAGCCAGTCATATGGATTAACCCAAAAACTTAGGGATACTGCTATATCGGGCTTCTGCTGTCTGATGACAGTAACTGCATCTTCCACAGTTGCAATCTGGTCCATAAGTATGAAGTCTGGTCCTTCGGTATTTTTTAATATTGTGTTTCCATCATAGTCTGCAATGAAAGCTGCTGGAAGTTGTGTTACTACTGTAAATTTATGGGCCGGGTATTGCCTGCAGATTTTTGTCCAGTTATCAAGGCAAGAAGGATATTGAGTGATTTTGTATTTTTCAGGCTCAAAGGCTGCTGAAGATGTTGCGTAAAAAAGTATATGCATGTCTGTAATAGTATATCTTTTTTTGATAAAAATCCTTGGAATTCTGCAACAAAAGTAGATTGTCTGTGTCTAATTTACTGAGAGTAGTAACTATTACAGAGAATGAGGAAAATTATGGATCGAACTTATGACGATACAATGTTCCGTGATACTTTTGAACATGAATATACTTGGCTTAATGGTTTTAGACGCAATGTTATGCGTTTTGGCGACCAGCCTGCTATAATTGATCCTGAGACAGATTCTACATGGACTTACAAGCAGCTTGACGAAGAGTCAAATATGCTGGCAAATGCTCTTAAGCGTGATGGTATAGGTAAGAACGATGTTGTAATGGGTGCTATCCGTAATAGTCCGGCTTTTGCGTTTACTTATGTTGGACCTCGTAAGGTTGGGGCTATTTTCCTTGCAGCTAATTTTAACCTGGCAGCTGGAGAGATGGCTTTGCTTATTAACCACAATAAGCCTAAAGTTGTTATTTATTCTGCAAATATACGCGACGTAATGGTTGAAGCCAGCAATATATGTCTGTGGAAGCCTGTACGCTTTATTATGGCTGACAATGTCGAGAAAATAGAAGTTCCTGTAGGTCATATAGAGTACAGTGATTATATCCGTGGTGTAGCCAAAACTGAGCCTGAAGTTGATTTTAGACCTCACATTTATGATGAGGTTCTCAGACTGTGTACGAGTGGTACTACAGCTATGCCAAAGAGTGTTCCTATAAATGATATAAATGAAGTTTTATCTGCCCATGATGTTATAATGCATTATCCAATGAATCATAATGATGTTACTCTCAACATGACACCGTGGTTCCATAGAGGTGGTTGTCATTCCGGTGGTTTGTGTCCAAGTTTTTATGCTGGTGCCTGTGTTATCGTAATGCGTACATTCCAGCCACAGAACTCACTTGACTGGGTAAGTCGCTATAATATTACTTTTATGATGGGTGCTCCTGCTAATCTAGAGATGCTTGCCCGGAGTCAGAGTCGTACTCCAAGAGATTTGTCTTCATTACGAGGAATTGTAACTATGGGTGCTCCATTGTCCCGCACTGATGCTGTAAAATATATGGAGACCTTGTCACCAAATATTTTCAATGGCTATGGAACTACAGAAACTTTCTGGAACTCGTTCCTGAGACCTTATGATCTTCCTGATGGGGCAGGTTCTGTCGGAAGAAGCTGTACTGATGATGATGTACGTGTTGTACAGGTGTACGAAGACCATAAAGCAGAACCTGATGACATGGTTCCAAATGATGGGTGTACCCAAGGTGAAATTATCATTCGTTCTCCAGGAAAGACCACATACACATACTATCATAACGAAGAGATGAGTGCAGAGAAGTTCTATAAAGGATGGATGTATACAGGAGATACTGGTACATGGGACAGTAGTTCCCTTGTAACAGTTGCAGGTCGTAAAGACGATATGATGGTTGTTTCTGGTGAGAATATCTATCCTGCACAGATTGAGGAAGCTATTCTTGCTCATCCTGCTGTTGATGACTGTATAGTAACTTCTGTTCCAGATAAAGTCCGTGGCCAGGCTGTCGTTGCCTATGTCAAAGCCAAGGATGATGCAAATATTACTGTCGAAGAAATGAGTGAATTCTGTGCCAAGAGTCCTCTTCTTAGCCGTTACAAGAGACCTAGATTCTTTTCTTTTATCAATGAGATTCCAAAGACTGCTACTGGTAAGAAGCAACACTTCCAAATAAAGATAAAAGCTCTCAAAGACCTTGAATCAGGCTTGTTAAGAAAGTAAAATACTCTGGTGGAGTTAAATATATGCAGAAAAGAAGAGTAGTTATTACAGGTATGGGCGTTGTGTCCCCTGTTGGTAACAATGTAGAGACAGCATGGAATAACGTTAAGAACGGTGTAAGTGGTATTGGCCCTATCAGTCTTTTTGATGCTAGTCGAGTTAATGTTAAGGTTGCAGCAGAAGTTAAGGACCTTAATGTAGAGGATTATGGGTTGTCTAGCCGCGCAACCCGCAAGATGGCAAGATTCAGTAAGTTTTGTCTTGCTGCTAGTGCTCAGGCTATCAATGATTCGGGATATACAAAAGAATCGCTCCAGAGTGAAAAGGTCGGAGTTATAGTTGGTTGTTGTATTGGTGGTATGGATGCCATAAGCGATGCATTCAAGAAGTTGGATGATCCTGCAGCTGGTCCTGACCGTATGCCTCCTTTGACAACACCTCTTATGATTACTAATGAAGCTGCTGCCAATGTAAGCATATACTATGGACTTAAAGGTCCTAGTTGGGCTTTGGGAACTGCCTGCGCTTCTGGTACTGATGCCATTGGTCTTGCTGTAGATATGATTCGTTCTGGCCGTACAGATGTTTGTCTTTCTGGTGGTACAGAAGCTGCAATCACAGAATTCAGCATTGCAAGTTTTGAGGCTCTCCAGGCTCTTAGCAAAAACTTTAACGATGAACCTACAAAAGCCAGTCGTCCTTTTGATAAGGATAGGTGCGGTTTTGTTCTCGCAGAAGGAAGTGCAATGTTCATGTTGGAAGAACTTGAACACGCTAAGGCCCGTGGTGCTAAAATTTATGCAGAAATTGCAGGATTTGGTTCTAGTTGTGATGCTTATCATATTACAGCTCCTTTGCCTGATGGTAGTGGAGCTGCCCTTGCTGTTAAGGAAGCTATCGAAGATGCAGGATTAAATCCAGAGGATATCCAGTACTATAATGCTCATGGTACTTCTACTCATGCTAACGATGTAGGTGAGACAGCAATGCTTAAGCTTGCTTTTGGAGATCATGCATACAAGCTGCACGTATCTAGTACAAAGAGTATGACAGGACATCTGGTAGGAGCAGCTGGAGCAATTGAAGCTCTATTCTGTGTAAAGGCTATCAATGATAGTTTTGTTCCTCCAACTATCAATCTTGACAACCAGGATATAGAAGGTGGTTGTGACCTTGATTATACTCCAAACAAGGGTGTTTCAGCAGAGATTACAGCTGCTGCCAGTGCATCTCTTGGTTTTGGTGGCCATAATGGCTGTATTGTCATCAAGAAGTATAGTGAGTGCTAATAGCTGATTAAGCAAAGAAAAGGGCTGTTCCAAATGAGTGGACAGCCCTTTTTTATGATATAAAGATTTTTATCTTACCTTGAAGAACAGACCAAGCATTGCTACTGAGATTAATACCTGTATAAGCAGAAACTTGATAAGTACTTGTGTTGGTGACCAGCCATGATTCTTGCGCATGTGGTCATGAAGTGGGAACCTTATGTTTTCAAATATACATATGTGGAGGAATCTCTTGAGTGCTACCTTAAGTAATCCCATACCTCCGTTTATGAATATGATGGAAGATGTTACAAGGAACATGAATGGGTTACCGGTAAGCATTACACATACACCGAGGAAGAATCCGAGTGCACGGGAACCTGCATCACCCATCAATACATTTGATGGGAAAGCATTATGCCATAAATATCCCATAAGTACACCTGCCAGAGCAAATATCATGACAGCCCAAGCTGCACCGTCGTTGAGGTGAGGAACCAAAAGATATGATGAGATATCAACATGGCCCAGTACTACGTAGAAAATAGCTCCCATGATGATAAGGGCAAAGAGTACAAGTGATGAACTTAGCCCATCAACGCCGTCTGTACAGTTGGTCGTATTTACTGAAGCCCACAACATAATTGTAGTAATGAGAATATAGAGCCATGTAGCCACTTTGATTGGATGGCTTACAAATGGGAGCCAGAAATAAAGATTTCCGTCTGCAGAATCTTTTGACATAAAGTAAGCCATGAGCGAAGCTGCTGCGACAGATATGATCAGATCCAAGAGAGCCTTTATGTATTCTCCCCAACCATTCTCACTGCGATCATCAAGATATCCTGTAAGCATCATGAGCCAAGTCAGAATAAGTATCCCAATCTGAAGAATATCCATTGGAATGACAAGAAAACATAGTATTACATACATTGTAATGAATACTACGCCGGAACCTGTAGGTTTGCCCTTGGCAGCTTCTTTACCAGGTGTGAACTCACGTCCTCTGTCATGTGGTAAGATATTATAGAATTTAGGAAGTAGTTTTTGTGATAAGAAAAAACCTGCATACAGGGCTACACCGATAAGTACGGCATAGGATTGTAAAAGGCGGGCTGGACCAAATGTGTCTTTGAGTAATCCACCCAGATAATAAATCATTTTTATCCCCTTAGTATTGATAGTGTGGCTCTCATAGTAACAAAATTATGTAATATTAGCAACCTAAGCTAATTATCGGCTATACTGTAAAAAACATTTATGTTAGTATTTACATATGAAAATAATAGCTTCTAGTTCAAAATTATCGGGTCATATTACTGTCCCTGGTTCAAAATCCCATACAATAAGGGCACTTCTTCTTGCAACAATGGCAGAAGGTGTCAGTCATATTTCTAATCCGTTGCCAAGTGCAGACTGTATCAGTACCAGTAAAGCTATCCCTTTGATTGGTGCTGAAGTAAATCTTGGGAAAGATGTGTGGACTGTTACAGGAGCAGGTAAGAATATTCATCTCCCTACTGATGTTGTGAATGTAGGGGACAGCGGGAGTCTTCTTTACTTTTTATCTCCAATTGCAGCTACTTTTGAAGGTACAAGTGTTTTTACAGGAGATGATAGCATTCGTCGTCGTCCAGTATATCATGTAGTAGATGTACTTAAGCAGCTTGGTGCCAATGCTTTTACAACTATACCTGGTAGCAAAAGCTGTCCAATGGTTGTTACAGGTCCTGTCTCAGCAAAGAATAAGGTTATCACTGAAGGTAGCGTATCAAGTCAGTATATTTCAGGGCTTATGATGGCAGGAATGCTTATGGATGGAACTCTGGAAATAGAACTGACAGATCCAAAAGAAACTCCATATCTTACAATGACTCAAAAGTGGATGGAGAGTGTCGGTGTTGATTGTTATATCAGTGAGGACTATAAACATATAAAAGTGACAGGCCCTGCTGAAATAAAGGCTTTTGACAAGGCAATACCAAGTGATTGGGAAGGAGTTGCTTTTCCTCTCATTGCGGCTTTGATAACAAAATCTTCTATTATAATAGATAATATTGACGGAAGTGGAACCCAAGGCGATGACAAAATCGTTGAGATTTTACAGTCTGTGGGAGCTGACATTAAGTGGAATAGGGATGACTGTACTCTTACTGTAACAGGTGGTAAGCGTCTTTCTACAGAAAACTTACCTGGTAAGGAACTCCATGTAAACATTTCTGGATTTCCGGATGCAGTATGTGCTATAGCTTGTGTTGCATGCTTCATAGAAGGGACTACAGTAATCGAAGATGCTGCTGTATGCAGACGAAAGGAAACTGATCGCCTTAAAGTTCTCAATGAAAATTTGACTCTTCTTGGGGCCGATGTTGAGGAAGAGGAAGATCGACTTATCATTCATGGCCATTCGCCTGTAACTTGTGCTGGAGAAGTAAACCCCTTGTTTAAGATTCACGGTGGTGAAGTAGAAAGTTATGATGATCATCGAATTGCCATGTCCTTTGCTTGTCTTGGCCTTGGACTTCCTGCTGGAGAGTCTGTAAAAATAAAGGATGCAGAATGTTGTGCAGTAAGTTTCCCAGAGTTCTTTGATGTAATGAACAGAATTGGAGCTGGATATAAGGAGTGTAATAACTAATTGTGTTACGCTAACTTGTATAAAGATAATATATTATTGCTATGGAACACGTAACATACAAGACAAACGGAACTTGTGCAAGCGTTATTGATTTTGATAAGGATGGTGATGTTATACGTAACATTGTCTTTACAGGTGGATGCAATGGTAATCTTAAAGCTATTGCAAAACTTTGTGAAGGGAAGCCTGCATCTTATATCAATGAAGTCCTTAAGGGAAATCTTTGTGGACGTAAGCCTACAAGTTGCGCAGACCAGCTTGCAAAAGCTGTTGTCGGAGAATAATTAATGAAAAGGCCAGAGAATAAGATGCAATTCATTCTCTGGCCTTTTTTATTATACTTTGAACTGATCAATTTGTGTACCAATCTGTTCTATAGATTGATACATCTTGTCTACAGTCTGGGTAAGAGTAACTTCTGAGTTGCGTACCTCCTCAGCCCCATCTTTCATTTGGTTTACACTAGATTTCATTTCGTGTGTAGCTTCCTGAAGTCTCTTGACTTCTTCGAGAATAGCCTGGTTTCCTTCAGCCATCTCTGTAGATGCAGATCTTACTTCCAAAGTACTGTCATTCATTGACTGGAGTGACTGGTTGATTTGTTTACTGCCTTCGGTTTGTTCTGCCATTGCACTCTTTATTTGCTTTACAAAGTTATCTGTTTCTTTGATTTTGTCAGTAACGGCAACAAATGCTTCTGCAGATTGACCTGATGCACTTACTACAGCCATAATAAGATTTTGGATCTTCTTGAGCTGATCCCCGATTGTCTTGGATTCGCTGCTTGATGTCTCAGATAGTTTGCGGATTTCGTCGGCAACTACGCTAAATCCTTTACCGGCTTCTCCTGCATGGGCAGCCTCGATAGCGGCATTCATAGCAAGAAGGTTAGTCTGATGGGCAATGGATGCAATTGCTTGGTTTGCATCTTGCAATGTTTCACTCTGAAGTTCTATTTCGTGAATCTTTTCGTTTACGTCGCTCTGTTTATCACTACCGGTTTGTGCTGTATTTTCAAGTTCATTGAACGAAGTTACCATCATTTCTACCGATTGATTTACACTGTTGATGTTCCCAATCATTTCTTCTACAGCGGCACTTGCTCCGCTTACTTGCATAGTCTGATTTTCAATCATCTTTTCGAGACTGGCAATGTTTGAAGCAATCTCATTTACAGCTCCTGCAGTCTGTTCTACGCTGGAACTCTGGTTAATAATCTGGTCGTTTACTTCATTGATGTTCTGTAGGATTCTCTTGACGTTATTTGCATTCTGGACAGATATATCTGTGAGGCTTTGGCCTTCAGAAGTAAGTTCCACGCGGTTATCTTTTATTTTTGCCATGATTTGATGGAGTTTTTCCGTAAAGACATTGAATCCAGATACAACATCTCCGATCTCATCGTGGGTGTGATTTGATATACGTTTGGTCAAGTCAGCATTTCCAGAAGCCAAATCCTCTACAGCAAGCTTAACTTTCTTGAGTGGCCGTAATGTTTCCCTGATTATAAGAAGTCCTACAACAATAAGACCTAAAAGCATGAGAGCAAAGATGCGGATAAGTACATTTACAAGGGCAACTTCTCTTGCATTAAAATCTTCATATGGAGCTTGTACTAATACGGACCAGTTAGTTCCTTCTATCGGAGCGTAGGCGACAATAACTTCGTGTCCATCAATCTTGCAGAAATGGCTGTCGGCATTACCCAATAAGGCATCATTAAGTACCTTTGAGAATTCAGGAACTTTTTTGTTCATGTCCAAAGAAATATCTTTTATGTTGTGGGTGCTATAGTCAACATTATCCTGATTCTGATTCCCGATGACATAACCTGTTTCTCTATTGAATACGGAGATATCTGTATGTTCACTAATCTGCTGTTCTGCTGCAATTTCAGAAATCTTAAAACCGTCTATTGTAGAAAAAACTACTGCAATAACACTGTCGTCAATAGCTTTTACAGGATAACCATAGCTCATTACATACTTTGTTCCATATGAAGGATCATTGTACGGATCTGAAATATAAGCTTTGCCCCTTAGGGCCTCCTTAAAGAATATATTGTCTGCAAAGGAGCGTGTCTTTTCCGAATGGTAGAGAATAGATTTTCCCTGGGAATCTATGATACCCATGTCATAATATGTTGCGATACAATCTGTTACTATACCATCAATAATGTCTGTTTTTTCTCTAAAAGTTTTATCTAGACTTTTGATTTGAGGAATGCAGGCAATTGTGTCTAATCCTCTTAGTTCAAGCTCGTTCTGTGTTTTGATTGCAGTAGAGACTGATTCTGTAAGTGTTACTACATGATCTTTTATCTGGAATTCAAGCATTTCCTGGGATCTTGCTCTGACTCTCCAGAAAGCTATCATGATAGCCAAAAGGAATAAAATGGAAATTGGACCAATGATTTTGTACTGTAGTTTTATTTTCATATGTAAATAACTCCTATTACAATGTTGTTCCTAAGAGCCAGCATTGTTTTAAATTATAATCCAAAAAATAAAAAAACAAAAAAGCAAGGTGCAGAAAAGCACCTCAAGTAGCTGAGGTGCCGTAAGTTTAGTTTAATTATGTGTTAGAATGAAAATCAGTTCTTGTTGATGAAGATTGCGCGGCTCAAAGCTGCATCTATGTTTGGACAGAAGTTATTTTCGCCAACTTCCTTCACAAAACCGGCTTTTTCCATCATGTGACGAGGTTGTTCATTGACATGAGACAAGATGAGTGTTATACCTTTGCGCTGACACAAAAGCCATAGGTTTCTGAGTTGCTTGAGGGCAGAGATATCCATGGCAGGAACAGAACGCATACGTATGATAACAGTCTCAATACCTTGTGCTGCTTCAATATCCATGATTTTGTCTGCTACGGCAAAGAACATAGGCCCTGTTACTTCGTAGATCTTTGTATTTACAGGAACTCTCTGGTGAATGACAGCGTCTGGGTCTTCGGCTAGAGCATCCCACTGAATAACTTTAGTTTCGTTGGACATACGGAACAAGAACAGGAGTACTGCAATGGCAAATCCAATCTCGATAGCTACAACAAGATCAAATACTACTGTAAGTACAAAAGTAAGAACTACAACAATAATATCACTCTTAGGTGATACTTTGAGAAGCTGAACACATGTCTTCCATCCGCTCATGTTGTAGGCTACCATAAAGAGGATAGCCGCAATAGCAGGCATAGGGATCCATGCTGCCAAAGGCATAAGTACAACAAGAATCAACAAAAGTGTAATGGAGTGTACCATTCCAGCAACAGGAGATCTTCCGCCGTTCTTGATGTTGGCAGCTGTACGTGCAATTGCACCTGTAGCAGGAATACCGCCAAAGAGAGCTGATACAACGTTACCGGCACCCTGAGCTATAAGTTCAGCATTAGGTTTGTGTCGGCTACCAATCATTCCGTCAGAAACTACGCAGCTAAGGAGAGATTCGATACCTGCAAGAACTGCAATGGTAAAGGCATTAGGCAAAAGGTCTCTAGCAATGTTTATATCAAAGTGTGGAAGTGCAGGAGCTGGAAGTTTGTTGCTTATTGTATACAAGTCACCGATTGTCTTTACGTTCATATGGAAGAGCTTGACCATAAGGATAGATACAACAACTGCAATAAGGGAAGCTGGTACCTTTTCGAGCTTTTTTGGCCAGAAGATAAGAATTGCAAGACTTATAAGTCCAACAACAAGAGCCTGCCAGTTGAATGTACCGATACAGCGTACGCACTCAGCAAGTTTGTCTAGTGATTCGATAGGGCTGTTTACAAAAGTAAGTCCTAGAAAGTCCTTGATCTGGCCGATTACGATAGTAACTGCAATACCAAAAGTAAAGCCACATGTAATAGTATATGGAATAAACTTGATAAGACTACCAAAACGACAGAATCCCATGATGATAAGGATAATACCAGCCATGATAGTGGCAGTGACAAGACCGTCCATGCCTTTTTCGGCAACGATACCAGCTACAATTGTAGCAAAGGCGGCTGTTGGTCCTGCAATCTGTACAAGGCTTCCTCCTAAGAAGGAGATAACAAAACCTGCAAAGATGGCTGTGTAGATACCTTGTTCAGGTCCTACACCTGAAGCAAGTGCCAAAGCAATGGAAAGTGGCAGTGCAATGATTGCAACGATAATACCAGCGACAACATCCTTGGCAAACTGGGCCGGGGTGTAAGTCTTCATTGCTTCAAAGAATTTTGGTGAATAAGGGTTATTCATTTTGATTATCCTTGTTGAGCCTTTATTATGTATAAAAGGTCCGATGAAAAAAGTGCTTTTCATTATAATCTTTTGCATTTTCTTTGCAATATATACAAATGATTATTTACTATAAGAAATAAATATGCAAATTGTGCTGGAAAATTATAAATAAATCCAATAAACTCACTGGTTATGAGTACATTAAAGAAGTTTATTCCATATTATAAGCCGTACAGAAAGACTTTTTACTTTGATCTTTTCTGTGCTACTGTTATAAGTGCCATTGATGTGGCATATCCGCAGATTTTAAGATACTTTACAAAGACTGTTTTTACGCAGGAATCTTTTTTGCATGTAATCCCTTTGATGGCATTATGTCTTTTGGGTGCATATCTCATTCAAGCTGCCTGTAAGTATTATGTAGGTTGCCAAGGACATGTTATGGGTGCCCTCATGGAGCGGGATATGAGACGGGAACTTTTTGAACACTATGAGTCACTGAGCTTCAGTTATTATGACAGAAACAATACGGGGCAGATGATGAGTCGTATGATTTCGGATCTATTTGATATTTCTGAGATGGCACATCACGGTCCAGAGAATCTCTTCATAGCAGTAATAAAAGCTGTAGGAAGTTTTGTTTTTTTGGCTCTTATAAACCTCAAGCTTACTCTGTGTCTTGTATTTGTTGCTGTCGTTATGTGTATTTTCAGCATCACACAGCGTAAGCGTATGCTTGCTACATTCCGGGATAACCGTGTGAAGATAGGAAATATCAATGGAATCCTTCAGGATAGCTTTAGTGGAATCCGTATTGTACAGGCTTTTGCCAACGAAGATATAGAACAGGCAAAGTTTGATAAAGGTAATCAGGAGTTCCTCAAGAGTAAGAAAGAAAACTATATTACCATGGGGATATTCCAGGCAGGAAATACTTTCTTTTTGGGTATGATGTATGCTGTAACTCTTGCTGTGGGAGGACTCCTTATTGGATATGGTCAGATGAGTGCGGCTGATCTTGCTATGTTTGCTCTTTATATCGGTATTTTTGTAAGTCCTATATCCATGCTTGTAGAACTAACAGAGCTTATCCAAAAAGGTTTTAGCGGTTTCAATAGATTTATTGATATCATCGAAACTCCTGTTGAAATAAAGGACAGAGATGATGCTGTTGAAATCAAGAATCCTCAGGGGGATATCAAGTTCAATGATGTAGGATTCTTTTATGATAAGGATGAAACTGTTCTTGATAATGTAAGTTTCGAGATAAAAGCTGGAAAATCAATTGCTCTCGTAGGTCCAAGTGGGGGAGGTAAGACTACTATATGTTCCCTTCTGCCAAGGTTCTACGATGTTACTAAGGGAGCAATAACTATTGATGGTCAGGACATAAGAGACATCAAGTTAAAGAGTCTCAGAAGCAGTATTGGCATTGTGCAGCAGGACGTGTATCTCTTTGGGGGAACACTTAAAGAAAATATTGCTTATGGCAAAAAAGATGCAACTATGGAAGAAGTTATCCAAGCTGCCAAGAAAGCTAATATTCATGACTTTATCATGAGTCTGCCTGAGGGATATGATACTTACGCAGGGGAGCGTGGAGTAAGACTTTCCGGTGGACAGAAACAACGTATTTCTATTGCCAGGGTATTTCTCAAGAATCCTCCGATTCTTATACTTGATGAAGCAACTAGTGCGTTGGATAATGAGAGTGAGCGCTATATACAGAAGAGCCTTGATGAGCTTAGCCGTAACCGTACGACTATAACTATTGCTCATCGTCTAAGTACAATAAAGAATGCTGACGAAATCCTTGTCATCGGTAACAATGGCATTCAAGAACGTGGTACCCATGATGAGCTTTTGGAACTGAATGGTGTCTATGCCAAATACTTTGAACTGACAAGATAGAAGCTGTGTTTGCTCAAGGGAGCTTAGAGCTCCCTTAAGTAAGATTACTTTGTTACGTTGAACTTGAAGAACAGTACGTCACCGTCCTGAACAACATATTCTTTTCCTTCCTGACGGTACTTTCCGGCTTCCTTGATCTTGGCTTCGCTGCCATACTGACGGAGGTCATCAACAGTGTAAGCCTCAGCCTTGATAAAGCCTTTTTCAAAGTCTGTGTGGATAACACCGGCTGCCTGAGGAGCTTTGTCACCTTCGTGGATTGTCCATGCACGGCATTCATCTTCTCCTCCTGTAAAGAAGGTACGAAGTCCCATAAGGTGGTAAACATGGCGACTAAGAACTGTAAGGCCTGATTCCTTTAGTCCTACGGATTCCATGAACTCCTTGCGGTCGTTTTCGTCTGTAATCTCTGAAAGGTCTGCTTCAAACTTACCGCAGATAACAACGTAACCGCTTTTTTCTTCCTCAGCGATTCTCTTAACTGTCTCTACATAGTCATTTGTACCGGCATCGATAGTATCTTCATCGATGTTACATACAAATACCTGTGGTTTGATTGTCAAAAGGTGCAAGTCATATACAGCTGCCTTTTCGTCATCAGTAAGGTCTGCAATGCGGGCAGATTTACCGTCAATGAGAAGAGGCTTGATCTTTTCGATAGCGCTGAAGTAGTGGGCAAGTTTCTTTTCTTCTTCCTTGCCAAGGGCACGAATCTGCTTTGTGATCTTTTCCTGTCTCTTTTCGATAGTGTCCAGGTCAGCCTGAGCAAGTTCGTAATTTATTGTAAGGATATCGCTTTCTGGGTCGATGGATGCATCTGTCTTGGCATCTTCGCGTACGTGCTGAATGTCCGGATTGTCAAAACAGCGTACTACATGAGCAATAACTGTACACTCGCGGATATTAGCCAAAAACTTGTTTCCAAGACCTTCACCTTTGGAAGCTCCCTTGATAAGACCTGCAATGTCTGTAAAGTCTACGGAAGCTGGAATCTTCTTTTTAGGGTTGAAGATACTTGCCATAAAATCAAGACGTTCGTCAGGTAAATCTACAACACCAACGTTTGGGTCGATAGTACAGAACGGATAATTTTCTGCAGAGGCTGGAGCCTTTGTCAAGGCACTAAAGATTGTAGACTTACCGACGTTTGGCAAACCTACGATACCGCATGTAAGTTTCATATATATTCCTATATTCAATTAAGATAAGATTTTGGAACCCCCCGGCAAAAATGGAGCTGAGGTGTTTTCTACTATATATCTTTTAATAGATTTATACAATTACACGAAATACAATGCAACTTTTTTGCCGTGCAGTTCAATAGGTTTATGTCGTTTAATATCCGATTACATCAGAATTAAGATCTGATGCTGCATTGATACTTTCTATTTCTCTTGATTTTAATAGAGGATGTCTTAATGCACAGGCTGTAAACATCTGGGCAGGAAAGTATAACAAACTATTAAGGGAATGGAATATAAACTTAAGAGAATCCGGGAGAAATGATACTCCTGAGACTGTAAACATAAGGACATAGTCTGAAACAAAAAACATAACTGCACCTAATGCCACAAACTTAGATCCGATGGTCTTGTTATTGAGACCGAAAATAGCACTTATTGTAACAAAGCTTATTATGCAAAGATAAATCATTACAGGGATAAGGAGAGATCCCAGCTTGATAAAAGGATAAGCAAAGAGTGAAATTGCAATTAATACAGTAAAGACAAGTGAATAAATAAAAAACTTAGGTTCTTTTTTGATCATATTGCCGTAGGCAAAAAGATAGATCGTTTGTACTACCAAAAAAACTGCAAAACCTGCCATGAAATTAAAGTATATGGTGACATCTGCACACAGTGATAGTACAAGTCCTACAAGAATTAACCTGGCTACATGTCTTTCAATCTTGCTGTGGTTCTTGTTATTTTTATATTGAACAATACCTGTAAGGGTAAAGCTTAAGCTTGCAAGACACTTGAATACTACTGGCAGATACTGCATATTCATGAAGCTTGTTAGTCTGTACAGTACGATGCTTAGAGCCATAAAAGCTACAAATAGGGATAAAGATAACATTATTTCACTCCTGTTTTTAAGTTACATTTTAGGATTATATCATGTATATGAGGGCACTTCTACTGCATGGTGCTTTGTGTGTTGGTATTTGAGTTGTAGGTCTGCCAATATACAACATCTTCTTGAATTGCAAGAATTAAGTATTCAAAAAAAGGCAATATTTAATACTAAATAAGCATTATTTATGTTGACTATTTTTGCATTAATCAACTATTATAGATATATATCATATTTTATGGGGTGAACACAAAATGACATTCAAACAGTTGAGAATCGCCGTTTATGCTGACGGTGCTGATAAGGACGCAATGATCGCTGAATACAAGAAAGGATATGTAACAGGTTTTACAACAAATCCTTCTTTGATGAAGAAAGCTGGCGTTACAGACTATGTATCTTTTGCAAAGGAAGTTTGTGCTGCTATTCCTGATCTTCCACTTAGCTTTGAAGTATTTGGTGATGATTTCGATACAATGGAAAAAGAAGCAAAGGTTATTGCTGCTCTTGGAAAGAATGTATTTGTAAAGATTCCTATCATGCTTACAGACGGAACTTCTACAGCTCCTCTCATCAAGAAACTCAGCGAACAGGGTATCCAGCTTAACGTAACAGCTATCTTTACAGTAGCTCAGGTTAAGGCTGCAGTTAATGCATTCAAGCCTGGTAGCAAGAACATTGTTTCTGTATTTGCTGGTCGTCTTGCTGATGTTGGTATCGATCCAATTCCTGTAATGAGAAAGACTGTTAAGATTTGTAAGAGCAAGCCTGGTACAATGAGTCTTTGGGCTTCTACTCGTGAACTCTTCAACATTGTTGAAGCTGACCGTATCAAGTGTGATATCATCACAGTTCCTAATTCAGTTCTTGCTAAGATTCCTGGTATGGGTGGAACACCTATGGAAGGATCAAAGAACACAGTTCTTACATTTGCAAAGGATATCAAGGATCTCGGATTCTCTATCCTTAAGTAATCAGGTCATATCTAATAATAAATGGTAAAAAAGACAAAGGGCTTTGCAGTTATTGCAAAGCCCTTTGTTGTACTAAGACAGAAGGTTAGTTACCAGTATAAAGAGTTGCTCCCTGAGGGAGGGCTGTCTTTGTAAAAGTCATATCTCCATCCCCTAAATCCATTGTCATTGTGTTACCGCTTATAGTACATGGATAACTTCCTTCCATATTGGAATTTATAGCTGGAGCATCTGATATTGTCAAAGTATCAGATGCGAATGTATATTTGCCTGTAGGTGCATACTCCCAGCCTGTTTCATCGCCCATATACATGTCAACAGATCCATCATCCTTAAAATTTAGACCGTGTTTACTAACATAATTGGTATATGGATTTACCGATTCAGTTTGCCAGTAACCAACGATAGATTCATCTGCGGAATTAGGATTACAGCTGGCAAGAGCAACGGCGGCAATTGCAGAAACAAGTAGCAAAGCTACGACTTTAAAGAGTTTTTTCATAAAACATCTCTCCTTGATATATAAGATTTAATATAATTTTAATCCCCCCCCAATTTGTCAAGTGTTTCTGTAAAATTTCTGCATTTTTTTTGGGAGATGACAAAAGGTATAAAGGCAGTTGTACTAGAGATTTCCTAAACAATATCAAGAATTAAAATATTCTATCGATAATCTAAGAGTGAAGAGAGATATTTTTTATACTGCTTTTTTAGTCAGCCTGCTTTTTATGTTTTTTACAAGTTGTCAGGGATGTGCCACCACATCCGCTGTAAGCGAAGATAGGGGAAGCTCCCAGATAGAAGCCGAAACAGAGCAAGATGAAGTTCCGGAGCCTGTGATAGTTCCTTATTCCTCCCGAGAGGTGACAGGTGGGCCTGTTACTTTTACAGAGACCTGGGGGTATGTAATGCAGAACAGGCTGGGAGATTATAACAAGAATCTTCCGGTAAGTGATGTCTGCCTTTTTGCTGCTGAAGTCAACAGCTATGGTGAACTTACTTCAGTGCCTTCCCGCAAAATCATAAATGTAGGCAAGGCCAGATGTCATCTTGTCTTTGTATGTGATTCCAGGTCTCTTTCGCATTTTGTACTTGATCCTCAATATGGTATACGAGACAGGATGATAGATGATATTGTCAAGGCAGGAAAAGATTTTGACGGGATACAGCTTGACTTTGAGTATATACCTGCCCGAGATCGCCGTAACTATATTGAGTTTATAAGGATACTTCGTTCCAAGATACCTGACAAGATATTCAGTCTGTGTGTACCAGCCCGATTCCGTCTGCTGTCCGAAGACCTTCATCCCTATGCAGAACTGGCATCTCTATGTGACAGGATATTTGTCATGGCTTATGATGAACACTGGTCTACATCTGCTGCAGGACCTGTAGCTTCTGTTGACTGGTGCCGCAAGGTCATGGATTACGGACTCAGGTCAGTACCTGCAGAAAAACTTATCATGGGAATCCCTTTTTATGGAAGGGCATGGGGAGATAAGACTACGTCCACAGCGTATACCTTTAATGGTGTAAACAGAGTTCTTAACGAAAACAAGAATATGGAAGTTGTATACGAAAATGACATTCCAAAGTTCAAGTATTCTACTACAGTAAATGTTACCGGATATTTCAATGATGCTTATTCTGCTGTCAACCTAAGCAGATTGTATCAGGAGTCGGGAGTCAAAAACCTTGGTTTCTGGCGTATCGGTCAGGAAGATCCAGCGTTCTGGCAATATTTGCAACTAGCTTCGCAAGTGCAACTAACAAAGTGAGTGCAACTGGCTTCGCAAATGCAACTAACTACGTGAGTGCAACTAGCTTCGCAAAGTTGGAGATGATAATAAAAAGGTCCTGAATGGGGTTCAGGACCTTTTTATTTTTCCTATTTAAGTATCTTATTCAGTGTAAAGTCTTTTTGTCTCCAGTTTTTGTCCACTTTTACCTGCAGATCAATGTCTACACGGTAAGGGAATATCTTACGGCATGCTTTGATAGATTCTACTCTGATAGTCTTGATCATGCTGGCACCTTTTCCGATGACGATGCCTTTCTGGCTTTCCCGCTCTACACAGATGGCAGCCCTTACCTTAAGGAGGTTGGCTTTGGCCATAACCATATCTTCGATGTCAACATAAATGCAGTGAGGAAGTTCCTGCTGCAGACGGTTGATGGCTTCTTCTCGTATGATTTCTGCAATGCGGAAGTTTACTTCCTGGTCTGTGTAATATTCTTCCGGGTATAGGTGAGGCGCTTCCGGGGCAAGGTCATAGAGAGCCTTCAGGACATCATTTATGTTTGTGTCTTCCTTGGCGCTTATATCTATGATACGGCTGTCATCAAGGTCAGTAAAGATACTCTTTATGAATTCCCTTGATGCTTTTGCCTTGGATTGAGGAGATTCTGTCTTGTTGATGGCAATGACAATCTTGTCCTTATGAGGGAGAGCCATGTTTGCAATCAATGATTCTTCCTCACCATGGTCTCTTGTACTGTCCAGTATATAGAGGATTGCATCAGAATCATTTATCTGTTCCTGTGCTATCTGGGTCAATTTAAGATTCAGCTTCTTCTCGCTTAAGTGCAGACCTGGAGTATCGACAAATACCAACTGTCCTAATGATGTGTTTACGATACCTTTGATTGCATTGCGGGTTGTCTGCGGAATTGCAGAGACAATACTTATCTTTTCGCCTGATGCCGTGTTAAGGAATGTGGATTTTCCAGCAGAAGGTCGCCCTATGATAGAAACTAAGGCTGTTTTTGGTCCAACTGGTGGAAGATCATCTTCGTAATCATTTTCACCCTGTACAAAATCTTCATTTTGGGTGAAAGTACCTGTATTGTTTGTGTTATTCATAGGCTATGATTGTATAACATAATCTTAAAATTAACCATAAAAAATAATAAAATATGATAAAAGTAATATTTATAGTTTCAATAATCTTAAAATATACAGATTTAAAAAGAATTTGTGGATAAATGAAGCGTTTGTTGTTATACTTTTTTTGTATGGAACAAATTGTGACGTTATCCGGAAAACCTATGCCTCTTGGAGCTCATGTCTATGCTGATGGTGTAAACTTTTCTGTATTCAGCAGGAACGGCACACGAGTTATCCTCAATTTGTTTGGTACAAGTGAAGATACTGTGCCTTACGCTTCATTGGAACTGGATCCCGAAAAAAACCGCACCGGAGATTTATGGCATATATTTGTCAAGGATCTCAAACCTGGTGCTTTGTATCTTTACCAGGTAGATGGACCTTTTGATATAGATCAGGGCCATCGCTTTGATGTAGAGCAGTATCTTTTGGATCCTTATGCCAAGGCTATAACAGATGTTTCTGTCTTTCTGAATACTCCCAGTGACCATGTCAGTGCGTTGGATAAAGGTGACTTGATTCGTGCCAATTTTAACCATGACTTTAAGTTTCCTAAGTGCGTCGTAATTGATGACAATAACTTTGACTGGCAGGGTGACAAGCCTATAAATCGACCTTTGTCTGAAAGCATCATCTACGAGACTCATCTCAAAGGTTTTACTGCCAGTGATAACAGCGGTGTCCAGCATCCTGGAACATACCTTGGCATGGTAGAAAAGATTGATTATCTTAAGCGCCTCGGTATGACCGCCGTAGAGCTATTGCCTATATTTGAGTTTGACGAAAACGAAAACTGTAATATAAATCCTCGTACCGGGGACAGGATGAAGAACTATTGGGGATATTCCACGATAGACTTCTTTGCTCCTAAGGCTTCGTATGCTGCTGACAGGACTCCTGGTGGTTGTGTCAATGAGTTCAAGCTTTTGGTACGGGAGCTTCATAAGGCTGGCATCGAAGTTATCCTTGATGTTGTATTCAATCATACTGCAGAAGGTAATGAGCACGGTCTTACTCTTAATTTCCGTGGCTTTGACAACACTGTATATTATTCCCTTGTGAAGACCCAGCCTCAGTATTATCTGAACTTCAGTGGATGTGGTAACACTGTCAACTGTAACCATCCTGTAGTCCGGGATTACATCGTAGACTGTCTCCGTTACTGGGTTCTGGAATATCATATAGATGGGTTCCGTTTTGATTTGGCTCCGGTCCTTGCTCGTAGCCAGGAAGGAGATATCATCAGGTTCCCTCCTCTTACCAACAGAATATCAGAGGACCCTGTCCTTGCCAGTACCAAGATTATAGCAGAACCTTGGGATGCCGGAGGTGGATATCTCCTTGGAAACTTCCCTGGAGGAAGGTGGGCAGAGTGGAATGACCGCTATAGAGATGACATTCGTAAGTTCTGGCGAGGTGATGACTATGCTTCTACAGGAGCTGCGACAAGAGTCAGTGGTTCCAGCGATATATTCGGCTGGTCAGGACGCAAGCCATGGCATGGAATCAATTTTGTTACGTGTCATGATGGTTTTACACTTAATGATCTTGTAAGTTACAACGGCAAGCACAATGAGCAGAATGGAGAGGATAACCGTGACGGTACGGACAACAATGTCAGTTACAATTACGGATATGAAGGTCCTACTGCCAATCCGACTATTGAGCGTCGCCGTATAAAGCAGATAAAGAATTTTATCCTTACACTTTTGGTTTCTCAGGGTACACCGATGCTTTTAGCCGGCGATGAGTTCAGGAGAACCCAAATGGGTAACAACAATGCTTATTGTCAGGATAACGAGTTGAGTTACTTTGACTGGAGCCTTGTCAAGGATAATGATCGCCTTGTTACTTTTGTATCAAGGGCGATTAATCTCCGTAAAGCATACCCTGAATTGAGGAGAAGGGAATTCTTTGTAGGCGAACGTAGTGGAAGTAATCCTGATATCAGGTGGTATAACTTTGATGGTACGACACCTGACTGGAACAAGCTAACTCACTTCCTGGCATTCAAGCTTGGAGGCAGTGGCAACAACTTCTATATTGCTGCAAATACAGATATCCATGATATCACCGTAACTTTGCCTACTCCTGAAACGGGCAGAAAATGGTTCAGGATTGCAGATACGTCCATTGATGCAGATGATGCAATTACACCAATAGGACGGGAAGAACAACTTCGGACTCAAGGTCGTTATATCATACCTGCAAGTTCGTTGATTATATTAATTGCAAAATAAAACAATAAAATGTTCTAGGAGGAACAACAGATGGTATTTGATGCAGAAGAATTCAAAGCCAATCTTACAGCTCGTTTGAGAAGACAGTATGGTAAGGACATTTCACAGGCCACAAAGCATGATCTTTTTGATGCTGTAAGCGCAAGTGCTCTTGAAATCATAATGCCTAACTGGATGGAGACTCGCCGTACTTATGAGGCAAAGCCTACAAAGCAGTTGTACTATTTGAGTGCTGAGTTTTTGATGGGTCGTGCTTTGAGCAATAACCTCAGTAATGCTGGTATCAAAAAGCAGGTAGAGGAAGTTTTAAAGGAATTATCCATTGAGTATGACCTCGTAGAAGACGAAGAACCTGATGCAGGTCTTGGTAACGGAGGTCTTGGTCGTCTTGCAGCATGTTTCCTTGATAGTATTGCAACGTTGGAGTATCCAGGACATGGTTATGGTATCCGTTATGAATACGGTATGTTTG
Source organism: Treponema sp. (assembly GCA_045616545.1). Lineage (GTDB taxonomy): Bacteria > Spirochaetota > Spirochaetia > Treponematales > Treponemataceae > Treponema_D. The sequence continues at coordinate 61,358 of JAZLGX010000036.1, forward strand.
AGCAGCGTATCGAAAACGGTTATCAGGTAGAGTATCCTGATGTATGGCTACGCCATCGTGATCCTTGGGAAGTAAAGAGATCAGACCTTGCTGTTACAGTCAGATTTGGCGGACAGATCAAGTACGGAAAGACTCCGGACGGTCAGGATCGTTTCTATATCGAAAACGCAGAGGAAGTAACAGCTACTCCTTACGATGTTCCTGTTGTAGGTTATGACAACAATACAGTAAATACATTGAGACTTTGGCAGGCTTCTAGTCCTAACGGATTTGACCTCCAGCTCTTTAATGATATGCAGTATAACCGTGCTGTTGAAAGACAGAATGATGCCGAAAACATCAGCCGTGTTCTTTATCCTAATGACTCAGGTCCAAGTGGAAAGGAACTCCGTCTGCGTCAGCAGTACTTCTTTACATCTGCTTCTTTGCAGGATCTTATTCATCACTTTGTTGCTAACTTTGGTACAGACTTCTCTAAGTTCCCTAAATACCATGTTATCCAGCTCAATGATACTCACCCAGTAGTAGCTATCCCTGAACTTATGCGTATCCTCATGGATGAATACAATGTAGGTTGGGATGATGCATGGGATGTTGTTACAAAGACATTCGCCTATACAAACCATACAATTCTTGCAGAAGCTCTCGAAAAGTGGCCAATCGAAATCTTCCAGAGACTTCTCCCAAGAATCTACCAGATTGTAGAAGAAATAAACCGTCGCTTTATGTTTGAGCTACGTGAAAAGTTCCCTGGGGACTATGACAAGCAGAATCATCTTGCCATTATCCATGACGGTAAGGTTTACATGGGCTGGCTTGCCATCCATGCAGGTTTCAGTGTAAACGGTGTTGCTGAGCTTCATACAAAGATCCTCAAGGAAGAATCTTTCAAGGATTGGGTAACTCTTTATCCTGATAAGTTCAATAACAAGACAAACGGTGTTACACAGCGCCGTTGGCTTTTGACATCTAACCCTGAGCTCTCAGACTTTATTACAAAGCGCATCGGGGACGGATGGGTAAAGGATCTTGATAAGCTCAAGGGACTTGAAAAGTTTGTGGACGATGAAGCATCTCTCAATGAACTTGCAGAAATCAAGCTCCATAACAAGCAGAAGCTTGCTGAATATCTCAAGCATTCACAGAATGAATTCCTTGATCCAGAGAGTATTTTTGATACACAGGTCAAGCGTCTTCATGAATACAAGAGACAGCTCCTTAATGTGTTCCATATCATGTATCTCTATAATAGGATCATTGAGGACCCTACATTCAATCCTCCTGCACGTACATTTATCTTTGGTGCTAAGGCTGCTTCAGGTTATCGTCGTGCCAAGAGCATCATCAAGCTTATCAATACAGTAGCTGACAGAGTAAACAATGACCGCCGTGTAAGAGGTAAGCTTCGTGTAGTATTCGTAGAAAACTATCGTGTATCTGTTGCAGAAAAGATTATTCCTGCTTCTGATGTATCAGAGCAGATCAGTACTGCCGGATACGAAGCTTCCGGAACTTCTAACATGAAGTTCATGATGAACGGTGCCATTACTCTTGGTACCCTTGATGGAGCTAATATCGAAATCGTAGAATCTGCCGGAAAGGATAACGCTGTAATCTTTGGTCTTACAGCTGATGATGTTATCAAGATGAATAACGAGCACAGCTATAACCCACAGCACTTTATGGATCGTAATCCTCAGCTTGCCAAGGTTCTCAATCAGCTTGTTGACGGAACATATGATCCAACAGGAAGTCTCTTCCAGGAACTCTATAACTCCATCGTATACGGTGTAGAAGGTCAGCGTCCTGATGTATACTTCCTTCTTGCAGACTTTGACTCTTATGTTAAGGCTCAGGAAAAGCTTGCAACTCTTTACCAGGACAAGAAGAAGTGGGCTCAGATGGCACTTATCAACATTGCCAACTCAGGCAAGTTCTCAAGTGACCGTACAATCGAAGAATACGTACGTGATATCTGGCATCTTGAAAGAACTCCAATCAATAAGTAAAATATGTATCTTGCGGAAGCCATTGTAATAGGACTTCCGTATACATAAACATCTTTCTACTCACATTTGCATACTTCCTTGGATTTATTCTCGGGAAGTATGCTTTTTTTATACTTTTGCATTATAGTTGTGGTAGAGGTGATTTTGTGGAAGATAATAATTTTTCGGAACTTAAAAGATTACCAAGAGAAGTTACAATAAGTTTTTTTCCTTATCTATCTGCTAGTTGATTTTACATATTGGGTGCCTATCAGTTTTAACCACATCCTTGAAATAAAAGAATTGACAAGGCTCCTTACCAATCCAATATATATTACTTATGTTCTGATTAAGTATCTGGTTCTTTTTTTGTGGTATGCAGTTAGTATGCAGACAATCGTAGGTCACAGGGTTCATTCAGATGATCCTGTAGCCCGTAAGAGAGGTAATCTTTCGGTATCTGTTATGACCCGAATGCCTTTGATTGTAGAGGGAGTTTCTGTTCTCCTTGTCATACCGGTAATCATATCTATAATCAAAAAATACGGAATCCCTGTAAATCCTTTTGTCCTTATCTGTGCATATATCGGTGTTGCTGCTGTGGAAGGTAGCTTTGCAAATACCATATATGTTTCAGTATTTGAAAAATGGGCCTGTAAGCTGATAAAGTTTACTCCAGACTCTCAGATCCATATGGGAAATACCGAGCGTGGTGTTGTTGTTGCACTTATAACTACAGTTTCCAATATATTTATTGTAGCTGCGATTATCCTTGGATGGTTGGACAAGGGAATAGACATAAGAAGTGCAACCTTAAGGTATTTGGTTCCAACACTTGCCATAACAGCTCTCTTTTCTGTCACGACAATAGTCACTCAGTTTAGGGTAAGTGCACGACAAATCAAGAAACTTTCTGCAATGATGCGTAAGCTTGTTTTAGGAGATTATACTATTGATCCTCCTATAGCAGTGACAAGGGAAGAGATAGGTATCATTACAGCTTCTGTAGAAAGTCTCATAGAGTCTTCCCGAAAACTTATTGGGGAAATCAAATCCAGCTCCAGCGAGACTTTTGATATTGCCAGTTCCCTTGAAAAACAGGCAGATGATTCCATTATTGCAGTAAACAAGATAATTGCCAGTACGGATGCAATGAATGAAAGCGTAAGTTCCGAGACAGAAGCATTCCATAAGATAGGTGAGGCTAGTGACGCAATGACTCAAGCCATACATTCTCTTAATGAAAATATCGAGCGTCAGTCAGCTTCTGTAGAGCAGTCAAGCACGGCAATTGAAGGGCTTGTACAGAATATCCGTAATGTAAACGAAATCCTTAATCGTAACAGTGTAACCGTAAAATCCCTGGAAGACGCAGCTTCAGAAGGTAAGGACAAAATAATTGCAAGCGTAAAGTCTGCTGATAAGATACTGAAGGATAGTGCAGGCCTTGTTGAAGCCAGTGCTGTCATAATGAATATTGCGGAACAGACCAATCTTCTTGCAATGAATGCTGCAATCGAAGCAGCTCATGCAGGAGAGACAGGAAGAGGTTTTGCTGTTGTTGCCAGTGAAATCCGTAAGCTGGCAGAAGATTCCAACAAGCAGGGAAAAGTAATAACTGATAGCCTTACAGCATTGCAGGAGTCAATCAAGGAAATCAGTGCAGTTACGGGAGAAGTTCAGTCCAGCTTCAACAACATATTTGGTCTTTCCAGCCAGGTCAAGAAGCAGGAAGATGATATCAAGGTTAATATGGATGAGCAGTATGAGAGCAGCGAGCAGGTATTGCAGACAGTAAAGGAAATTACTGAAGTTACAGGTCTTGTAAAGGAAGGCTCACATACAATGATGGACAGAAGCAAGGTCATTGACCGTGACATGGCTGTCCTTGCCAGGGAGACAGAAAATTTCAATGTAATAATGAATGATGTTTCCAAGTGTGCAGCTGAAATAAACAGGGTTACCAATATGACTTCCATATCGTCCAAGCAGAATCATGCCACTGTCGATAAGCTTAAAGATGCCATATCTCTGTTCAAGATTTGATTGATTTTTAATGTGATATAGGGTATATAGTAGGATAAACTATAAAGTCCTGACACATGATGCATGTAAGGCTTCGTGTGCCGGGACTTCTTTGTTATGTTTACCTGTGTTCAGGATATTTTTGAGGTTTTGTTTTTATGGTTACAGAAATAAGTATTACAGTTACACCTGATAAGGAAAAGAATCAGTCATACATCAGAAGCGAAATAATAAGAACTTTGCAGGACAAAGGACAATATGTAAAAGGTGAAGAAGTTAATCCTGTCTTTATAAAGAAATCTGTGGACGCCAGGCATGGAAAGGTTAAGCTTGTATTACGTTATCGAGTGTATATTGGGGAATCTCCTGAAGATGCAATGAGCAAGATACCAGATTGGAAGAAAGCTGACGGAAATAAATCCGTTATCATAGTAGGATCAGGTCCTGCGGGGCTTTTTGGTGCCTTAAAGCTCCTTGAATATGGAATAAAGCCTATAATCATTGAGAGAGGTTCTGTAACTAGCCAGCGAAAGAGAGATATTGCTTCCATAAGTACTCAGGGACTTGTTGGGGAGAACTCCAATTATTGCTTTGGGGAAGGAGGAGCTGGAACTTTCAGTGATGGTAAACTTTATACTAGAAGTAATAAACGAGGTAGCATTGACAGCATATTGCTCTTGTTCCATTACTTTGGTGCTGATAAAAAAATAACGACAGATGCTCATCCTCACATAGGTACAGACAAGCTTCCTTCAATCATCAATTCCATGCGGAATAAGATCATAGAGCTCGGTGGGGAAGTATACTTTGATACTAAGGTGGTGGACCTTGTTACTTCAAAGGAGGACAAGGCTCTTAGTGTAAAGGGTGTAAAGGCTGTAAATACCAGGACAGGCGAAGAAAAAATATTCAGTGCAGATGCTGTTCTCCTTGCTACAGGTCACTCTGCTTCTGATATATATGAGATGCTTGCCCGTATTTCGCCTGAGAGTCTTGAGGCCAAGACCTTTGCTGTAGGTGTAAGAGTTGAGCATCCTAGGGAACTTATTGATAATATCCAGTATCATGGTAAGAAGCACGAGGGACTGGGTGCTGCCGAGTACAGGTTAGTATGCCAGCAGGACGGTCGTGGAGTTTATAGTTTCTGTATGTGTCCTGGAGGTTTTGTTGTTCCAAGTGCAACAGGACCTGATGAAATAGTAGTAAACGGTATGTCTGCGGCAGGCCGTAACAGTAAGTGGAGTAACGCTGCGATAGTTGTTGAGACACGTCCAGAGGATATCCCTGAGGAATTTGTCGCCAAGGCAGAATCTAATGGAGCCAAAAGTCTTGCAGGTCTGTACTGGAGACAATGGCTCGAAAATCTTGCATATCAGAATGGAGATGGACAGAAAGCTCCTTGTCAGACTGTTACTGACTTTATGGCTCATACAAAGACATCTGTCATTCCTGCTTCGAGCTACACTCCGGGATTAGTCTCCAGCAGGTTGGACCAGTGGCTACCGCCTCAAGTTGCTGACAGGATACATAATGCTTTCTTTGAGTTTGACAGGAACATGAAGGGCTACGTCACAGACAAGGCTTTGATGATTGGAGTTGAGACTAGGACAAGTACTCCTGTACGTATTGTACGTAATAAGGACACAGGTGAATGTGTATCACTTAGTAACCTATATCCTACGGGAGAAGGTGCCGGGTATTCTGGTGGCATAGTAAGTTCTGCCATGGATGGTGTAAACATGTGCACATTACTTGCTGAGAAACTTCTTAAAAGTTAAGGAGAAACTTGTCAAAATCCTAAGGAAATGTTTTCGAAAGTCATAGTAAAAGTCTTGGAAATGCACTGATAAACTGTCTGATAGTTACTGTGAAATTTTTTTTACATCGACAGTATTCATTTTTTACATCGACGAGATTTTAAATTTACATCGACGATATTCTTTTTTTACATCGCCGATATTCATAAAACTTATAAAAAGGCCAGCTTTCTTTACACGAAGCTGGCCTTTTTTTACTTACTTTATTATATCCTGCAATAATGTCAGTACGTGGTCAGGACATGCGTTTATACATTCCTTACAGCTTGTACATTTTGTATAGTCAACTTGCGGTATTCCGTTTATCAACTGTATGCACTGTTCAGGACATTTCTTGGCACAGAGGCCACATTTGAAGCATCCTACAGAACAATCCTTCTTGATCTGTGGCTTGTTATCACTACGGTTGGAGCATTGTGCGATACTTCCCTTTGTAGTGCTGTCTACCAGGCTAAAGAGTTTCTTAGGACACTTGCTTACGCATTTGCCGCATCCTGTACATTTCTCATGGTCAACAACAGGGATACCGTCCTTGCCCATCTTGAGGGCATCAAAAGGACATACTTCCACACAGTCGCCAAGACCAATACAGCCAAATGAACAAACCTTTGTTCCGTTGATACTCATCTGGGCTGCATTACAAGTCTGGACTCCGTTGTATATACCCTTTCTTTTGGCGCAGTCTTCAGTTCCCTTACAGGCAAGGAATGTTACCTTTTTGGCTGCATCTGTAGCTTCGATTCCAAGAATCTTGGCAATGAGGGCTGTTGTTGCAGCTCCTCCTGCTGTACATCCGTTGGCAGGAGCTGTTCCTGCTGCTACAGCCTGTGCATAAGCATCACATCCTGCGTAGCCACATCCTCCACAGTTAGCACCAGAAAGTGCTTCACGGATTTCTGCTACCTTAGGGTCAACCTTGACTTCAAATATCTTCTTGAACAAGCCCAATAAGAGTCCTAGCAGAAATGACAGGATAAGGGCTACAACTGCTGTTGCAATAATAATTCTCATCTTCTTCTGTCCTCCTATTTTATAAGGCCCTTGAAGCCTAAGAATGCCAGTGACAGAAGACCTGCGGCAACATAGAGGATAGGTGTTCCTTTGAATGCCTTTGGAACTTTGGCAACGGCAAGACGGCTACGGACTCCTGACATTATGACCATACTCAGAAGAAATCCTGCAGCAGAACCTATTGCATATACAATGCTTTCGCCATAGTTATAACCCTTGCTGATGCAGTTGATTGTAACACCAAGGACTGCACAGTTAGTTGTAATCAGGGAAAGATAGATACCCATTGAACTGTATAACCCTGGTGCTGATTTCTTGAGGTAGAACTCTACCAGCTGTACTAGTGATGCTATTACAAGAATGAAGAATAATGTCTGAAGAAATTCCAGGTTATAGTGTACCATTACAATATTGTAAAGGGGCCATGTTACTGCTGTCGCAAGTATGATTACAAAACTGGTAGCAAGTCCCATTCCTGTTGCTTTTCCAGTTTCGCTTGTCATACCGATAAATGGACATATAGCCAGATACTGTATGAATACGACGTTGTCAACGATTGCTGACTTGATAAAAATGGAAAGAAGGTCACTCATTATTTAGCCTCCTTGTTTTCTTTTGCGTTTCTGAAAGCTTGTACTGCTGCTCCCAGGAATCCAAATACAAGGAATCCTCCAGGGGCACTGTTCAGTATACCAATCCTGTATGCTTCTGGAATCAGGTCAATCTTGATTGCTGTTCCTGCAAAGAGGGTTCCGGCTCCCAATACTTCCCTAAAAAGAGAGATGATTACAAGGACCAGGGTATATCCTAATCCCATGCCAAGAGCATCAAGGAAAGAGTCTCCCAATGTATTCTTGGATGCAAAAGCTTCGACACGACCCATGATGATACAGTTTACTACTATGAGCGGAAGAAATACTCCGAGAGCCGTGTAGAGTGACTCTACGTATGCCCAAAGAACCAACTGCACGATAGTTGTAAAAGCTGCAATTATTATGATGAAAATAGGAAGTCGAATTGCATTTGGAATATGTTTACGGAAAATACTTATTACAAGCTCACTCATGATAAGTACAAATGTCATGCTCATTCCCATACCAAATCCATTGAATACGCTGGTGGTAACACCAAGTGATGAGCAGAGACCGATATTAAGGACCAAGAGAGGATTTTCCTTGACAAATCCCTTGGTAAAGATACTAAGTTTGTTACTCATTTCTACTCCTCCAGATAGTGTTCATTAAGGCTGTAGTCCTGGCTGTCTTCTGGAGCTTCGTCTCCACCAAAGGTACTCAAGATACCTGCAGCTTTGTATGCTGCGACTTTTACCATGTCTGCAATACAGTCACTTGAGATACTTGCGCCAGAAACTGAGTCATAACTGCCTGCAAGAATATTCTCGTCTGCACTTCTGTTGTCAAATTGGCTGTAGAACGAAGGTTTGGCAGTTCCCATACCATAGTTAGGACTGTCGTTGAGACGGACAATTCTTGCTCCGACGATTGTCCTGCTCTTGTCTACTACAACGACTACAGAGCCTCCGTCTTCACTATAAGTCTGACCGGCAACTTGCACTGCTGCGTATTCAGGTGATTCGTCGATATAGATTACTGCAGCTTCTTCTACGAGCATGCTGCGGATGATGTTTCCTTTTACGTCTACATACGAAAGTTCCAAAGCAGAGTCTTCCTTGCATATATCTTTTATCGCATCTTCAAAACTGAATATGCTTATGCTTTCTCCGGCACTAGGCGCATCTGCGCTGGCTGCTTGACCTCCAAAAGCTTCAAGATATTTGACTGCAGAGTAGGTACCCTGGTTTACAAGAGCTGCTATTGCATTGCTTGTTATTGTAGCACCAGATATTGCATCGAATGTTTCTCCTGCCTTGAATCCGTCTGCTACACTAAGGCCTGTAAACTGTCCGTAAAATGTGTTTCCATTGGCAACATGGAATGTAGGATCGTTTGCCTTGAGACCAAATCCTGGAGAGTCTGACAACTCAAGAATCTGGAGTCCTGTTACTGTTCCGTTGAGATCCACTCCGACGATGATAGTTCCTCTGTCGTAAGTTGGTCCTGTTACCTGTGTTACAGCTCCAATCACGTTGCCGCCGTTTTTGGCAAGATACATGTTGTTTATTGTTATGGAAGAATCTGTACTTGGGATATAGTCTGTTACTTCTTCAAAGCTGTCGGCTGTCTCGAATACAATCTTCATGCTCTGATTAGCCTTGTTTATCTTGTTCTGCGCGATTACAGGTGCTGTCAGATTATTTACAAGGGCCAATACTGTGCAAGATACAACTGCATAAGCTGCAAGGATTAATCCTAGCTTTATCATGTTGAAAGTAGAGTTTGTTCTGCTCATTTAACTTCCTCCACCTTGGCGTTCTTCAGGTCAAATTCCTGGACAATTTTATCTTTGGCTGCATGGCGATGAGCTTTTTTGCCATAACCATACATGCGTCCTGTCAGGTTGTTGAGGAATGGAGTTACAGAGTTCATTATAAGGATAGAGAACATTACACCCTCTGGATATACGCCGAACCGTCTGATGAAGAATGTGATTAGTCCACATCCTGCTCCGAATATCCATCGACCTGTTCTTGTTACAGGAGTTGTGGCATAGTCTGTAACCATAAATGTGGCTCCAAACAGAAGTCCTCCTGAAACAAGGGCAATAAGTACTTCCTGCAATGCATTGTCAAACATAGGAAGTGAAATATAGCTTGATACAAAAGTAGAGACAGCAACTGTCGCTACCATGGCAAGTGGTGCCCTGAAATCAATTATGCGGGTACAAAGGAGGAAAACAAAAGATACAAGGATCAAAAGAATAGATGTTTCTCCGATACATCCTGCCCTGTTACCGATAAAGTATTGGAGAAGTGTATCGCTATCCATGTATGCAGACCCATTCTTCACCTGGCTCAGGATTGTGGCACTGGAAATTGCATCAACATTGTTAAGGGAACTTTCTGCAAGACTCCATTTGCTGAATATTCCATCAGGCTCAAACCAGCTTGCTCCCATTACGGAACTGAAGCTAAGGAACATGAAGGCACGTCCTGTGAGAGCTGGGTTGAATACATTGCTACCGATTCCACCAAAGAGTCCCTTTGCTATGATAACTGCAACGGCTGCTCCAAGGATAACCATCCAGAATGGAGTTGTACTTGGACAAACCAAAGCCAGGAGAACGCCTGTTACAGCTGCAGACAGATTGTCAATTCTCACTTTTTGTTTTGTTATGATCTGGAAAAGTGCTTCAAATCCTACTGCACTTATGACAGATACCAATATTGTTATTAATGCCCTTATTCCAAAAGTTATCACACCGAATATACATTCTGGCAGGAGTGCTATGAGGACCATTGCCATTATCTTCTGTGTGGAATTACCTTTTGTAAAATGAGGGCTTGAGGACAAGTAGATTTTATTCTCACTCATTTTGTGTCTCCATTGGATTGTGCTGCAGCTTTTGCAGCCTGTGCTCTAGCTTCTGCCATTTTTGCTCTGACAATCCCTTTTCCTATACGGATTCTCTGTACTAGTCTTACATTGGCTGGACAAACAAAAGCACAGCAACCGCACTCAATACAGTCCATGAGGCCATATTTCTTTGCCTTGTCAATGTTTCCGGCTTTAAGTTCTCGAATTATCATTACAGGAGCAAGACGCATTGCACATGTCTGTACACATTTACCGCAGCTGATACAAGGGTCTTCATCCGTTATATAAGTTTCTTCCTCACTGAGGAATGTGATGCCACTTGTTCCTTTTGCGATAGGAAAGTTTGCACTTGGCATTGCAAAGCCCATCATAGGACCACCTGAAATGATCTTGCAAACTTTTGCTTCGTCTATCGTGTAGTACTCGCCCATAAGGTCACTTACAAGTGTTCCTACAGGGACTGTCAGGTTACACGGCTTGGTACAGGCTCCTCCGGAAATTGTCAGGGAACGCTCAATGAGAGGCTTTCCAAGGCGGAATGCATCGCTTATGGCACATACTGTACCTACATTGGAAATGATTACTCCAGCATCTGCTGGTAATCCTCCGCTTGGTATTTCTATGTCAAGGACTGACTCTACGATGAATTTTTCTGATCCCTGAGGGTATTTAGTCTTCACAACGGCTACTGTCATGTCATCGCCGTAACCTTTCTTGTTGATTTCTGCATCAAGAATTGGTTTGATGTAAGCTTTGTTTTCTTCCAGTACGATGATTCCCTGAGCTCCAACCAGTTTAAGCTCAATGGCAAGTCCGTCGATTACTTTTTCTGGAGTCTCCTGCAAGGTTCTTTCGTCTACTGTAAGATAAGGTTCGCATTCTGCTGCATTTACAAGAACGTAGTCGATTTCTTTGTCAGCTGGTGGATTAAGCTTTACATGAGCTGGGAATGAGGCTCCTCCCATTCCGACAATTCCGCATGCCTTGATACGGTCAAGGGCGTCCTTAGTTTCGCATGTAAAAGGATCCAATGGCTCCAGGTATTCTGTCCTGTCTGTGCCGTCACTTTCTATAACAATGCAAGGAACTTCTGTTCCCCCGGTTACCATACAATTTTGTATTTTTTTCACCTTTCCTGCTATTGAAGAATGCACTGGCGTAGACATGAACTTGTCTCCGGTAGCAATTATCTGTCCTTTTGCTACCAAATCTCCAACCTTTACGAGAGGTGTATTAGGAGCTCCTCCCATAGTAACAGGTATAGTTACTGTCTTTGACAAAGGAAAAGCAGGTGTTATGGGACACTTGTTGCTTAATTCCTTCATTTCTTTAGGGTGGATACCACCCTTAAATGTGTGCGCTTTCATAATTGTTTATTTTAACCTATTTAATTTTAGTAGTAAAGTTCTGCCTCAAAACATTTACCTTCATCATGTTCTGCGATGATTGTGACGACGTCTGACTGCTCGTTATCTGTGTCAGTCTTATTGAAGCCTGCCTTTATTGTTAGTTCTTTACCCAAAAAAGCCTCTTTTGAATAATTTATCTTAAAATCCTTGATAGTTTTGCTCTGGTATTCGGCAGGCAGGGCATCCATGATGAATGCTGCGTAGCGGGAATTGTTCGTATGTCCATTTGCATCCAAGTCTGAGTATCTTATAGTCCTTTCGCCGAGGTCTTCAAGGTTTTCTGGCTCGGATATCTTGGAAGGTTTCATGCAGTCAGGTTCTTTTGCTGTTTGCGGTAGCTGTCGCAGGGTGAACTTCTTGGTAGGCATTATTGATCTCTTTACAGGATCAACAAGAAGCCAGCTGGATAAACCTGAAACTAATATATTGCCATCTTTATCCTTTATTTCGTAGCTTCTGAAAAGCTGTAACGCTTCAGGCTTGTTTTCCCATGTATCTATTGTTATAGGTTCGTTCTCAATAGGCATCCTGTGTATTTTGAAAGAACATCTGGAAACTAGAATTGCAAAACCTTGTTCAAGCAAGTAGTCTCTGGACAATCCGATCCTGTTGTAGTGCTCGACAGCAATGTCAGAAGTCATTTTCAGAAGATCGTTGATGCTTAACTTTTTGGTGGGGTTACAGAGACTGAAGTTAACTTTAGTCTGAACATGAAATACTTCATTCTCGTCGATGTACTGTTTGTATTCATCCATTTTTGTACTCCTATAAAGAACTTTGTGTTAATGACGCAGTAAGAATAGTGCGAATAACATTTAGTTGTTTAAGGGTAGTATATTTAACAGTTACTAGTTGGTAAAGGGCTGTGGAGGGAGTTTTAAATACAGAAAGGACTGCATGTACCGGAGTATATATAGGAGTATTTGATACATGCAGCCTGAAAATTGATAGATAATTACTTTATATGTACATCAAACCTTGAATCTCAGGACATTCCATGAGACTGGCTTAAGAGGTACATTATAAATGTTCTTGTCTCCCTGTATGAGTTCTGCATTTACAGGTTTTACTGCATCAAGGTTTTCAAGGGAGTTCTTGGCATCTAAGTTACTTCCAGTAAGTTCTGTACGGTAAATCATCTGGCTGTTTTCAAAGGAACCAAGATTGATTTCTGTTTCAGATATTTCTGTCTTGCTTGTATTTAATGCAAATACTGTAAGTTCACCTGCTTCTTCATTGTATACAGTTGAGAAGATTACTGTCGGAACTTCGCCATATTTATCTGTAACTTTCTTTGGTGTACGTACTACAGGTGTAAGTACAGTGCCTCGTCCGTAAAGGCTGATATCTTTGAACGGATAATATATTGTCTGACGATAAGCGCCTTTTCCTGGTTCTGTAAATATAGGTGCAATTACATTTACAAGCTGAGCAAGACATGCAATCTTAACTCTGTCTGCATGATTGATGAGTGTTATTGCAAGACCTCCTACAACCAGTGCATCAAGGAGTGAATAGTGATCTTCAAGAATGCGAGGTGCTTTCTGCCATGGATGAGGTTCCTGCTTACTCTGATACCATACGTTCCATTCATCGAATGAAAGATACATTGTCTTCTTGCTGCGTTTTACAGCCTTTACATAGTCACAGGTTGCACATGATGTCTTGATGAATTCGTCCATATCATAGAATGAAGCCAAAAAGTCATCATCATTTCCATAATTCTCGTAGTATCTGTGTATAGATATATAATCAGCGTAATCGTATGTGTGTTCAAGAACAATACGGTCCCAGCTTGGGTATGTTGGCATACTTGTACTTGCACTGCCACAGACTACCAACTTAATGCTGTCGTCGGTCCACTTCATTATCTTTGCAGCTTCAAGTGCTTTCTTTCCGTATTCGTCTGCTTCAAGATGGCCTATCTGCCAAGGACCATCCATTTCGTTTCCTACACACCATGTCTTGATACCGTATGGATTTTTGTGTCCGTTGGCTCTTCGGAGATCTGACCAGTATGTTCCTTCTGGATGGTTACAGTATTCAACTAAGTCTCCTGCATCCTGAGGAGTTCCTGTACCCATGTTTACAGCACCCATGATACCGGTTCCAGCTTTTACTGACCAGTCATAAAATTCATCAATGCCTATCTCATTTGGTTCTATGGTGTGCCATGCACGGTCTAATCTTACAGGTCTCTTATCTCTTGGTCCGATTCCGTTCTTCCAGTCGTATCCTGAAAGGAAGTTGCCTCCAGGGTATCTTACAAGAGATACATTGAGGTCCTTGACCATGTCAATTACGTCTTTTCGGAATCCCTGGTCATCTGCCAGGGGGTGACCAGGCTCATAGATACCTGTATAAACAGCTCGTCCCAAGTGTTCAATGAATGAACTGTAAAGATTTTCGTCTACTTTACCAAGGGCAAAGTCTTTTTCGACTGTAATCTTAGTCTTCATACTGATTAAATCTCCTTCCATTTATTTGTCCCTGGATAGGGACACTTTGAAGTCTTTATCCTAGCTCGGAATGCTACATAAGAGCCACATTCTGAACACATGATGCCATTCCTAAGGGAAGAACATCCGTTGCAGACTTCAAGTCTTTTTTTGTAAGTTTCAGGTTCTGTTGTTATTCCCTGCTGATATGTCATGCGGGAAACTATACTCATGATAGTTTCATGTGTAATTTTTCCCATCAGACTTTTTAATTCGCAGTCGGGACAATATGTACTTGATGCGTTACTCATAAATCTTTACTGCTGCTACGCTTCTAGCTGGCAAAGTGATGGTAACTGTATCTTTGTCTTTTATAGATACTGTAAGAGACTTTTCTACAACCTGTTCTGCATCGTCAAATGTATTCATAGAATTCATTGCTTCGCCGGCAACTACAGTTCCTGTTGCCTTAGATATTGAGTTTTTGATATTTGCAAGACTTATGTCTACATCTTTTGTTTTGTACAAATCTGTATTACATACAGTAACAAGGTAGCATGGTTTACCTGTACTCTTGTCGTCTTTTACCGAAGCCGAAACACTTAATCCCTGGATAACAAGGTTCTCGTTTTCATCCTTCATGCCTGCGCTTGAAGTAGCAAATGTAGAGCCAAGAAGCATTGCACCCATATGATCCTTGTACTGATGAAGTACATGATATGTAGGTGTCTTTACCATTTTATCTCCTTCAGTAAGGATAGGGGACTGCAGGACATTTACAGCCTGTGCAAGATTACAGATACGTACACGATCCGAATGGTTGTTGAATATATTGAGATGAATACCTGCGACAAGTGCATCTCGTACAGTGTTCTGCTGATAGAGGAATCCAGGATTTGTTCCAGGTTCTACTTCATGCCAACATCCCCATTCATCTACGACGAGTGCAATACGTTTTTCTGGATCATACTTATCCATTATTTCGCCATGGCGACGTACCAACTCTTCTGTGCGAAGTGCATTCTGCAAGGTTCTGTACCAACCCTTATCATCAAATACGGTAGCAGATTTCTTATCTTCCCATCTGAATTCATATGTGTAATAGTGTAGACTAAGACCGTCCATAAAGCGACTGGCTTCTCTCATAAGAACTTCAGTCCAGTTGTAGTCTGCAATATTAGCTCCTCCTGCTACTTTGAAGATTTTATTTTCACCATATTGTCTTACATAGGTCTGATATCTTCTATAGAGGTCTGCATAAAATTCAGGTCGCATGTTGCCACCGCAGCCCCAGTTTTCGTTGCCTATTCCAAAGAAATCCAGTTTCCATGGTTCCTTGTGTCCGTTCTGTTCTCTGAGACGTGACATTGGGGATTCGCCGGAGAAAGTGATGTATTCAATCCATTCATCCATTTCCTGTACAGTTCCGGAACCTACGTTTCCTGCGATATACGGTTTACATCCAAGTTCATCACAGAGTCCCATAAACTCGTGAGTACCAAATGAGTTGTCTTCTACGACTCCACCCCAGTGTGTATTTATCATTCTTTTGCGCCCACTTTGAGGGCCAATACCATCTTTCCAGTGATATTCATCTGCAAAACATCCGCCTGGCCATCTTAAGTTTGGTATGTCAAGTTCTTTGAATGCTTCTACTACATCTTTGCGGTATCCGTGGATGTTTTCGATAGGAGAATCTTTTCCGACCCAAAAACCTCCGTAAATACATCTTCCTAAATGTTCCGAAAAATGTCCGTATATATCTGGACTGATTGTTTGTTTTCTGTCATTTACATCTACAACTATTGTATCTTTCATTTATGGGTATAACCTCACTTGTTTTAGTTATTCTAACACCAGTGAAATTGATTTGCAACAAAAATATTCGTTATAAATCAAAAATAATTGTAAAAAAAATGATTTTTTGGTTGAAAATAAGACTGTATACCCTATATTTTTGATATAAAAAAAAGGCTGCCTTATATAAGGCAGCTCTTATATTAGAAGTATGAGCGTAATATAATGCCCTGGTCGTAATTACCAAAGCCTTTTCCGAAGATGTTCATTCCACCCATATGTTCTGCATCTTCTTTTACTCCTATACGTACTCGGATGGAGTGGTGATCAGGAATTTCTAGATCCTGAATCTTTACGTCAGAAATCTTTACTCCATCAACAAAGCTTCCTTCCTCGGTAACTGAGAAATGTTTCAATAGTCCATACTGACTACCTTCAAGTTTCCACCAGCCCGGAGTATATTTGCCGCGTTTATCGCCATAATCTCCAGGGCTTGTCCATGTTCCAATCTCTTTCTTATTTATCCATATCGTGATGTCACTTGGCCAGTTGGAATTTGTTCCTGGAGTTTCTGATGAAAGTTCCATGCTTATTTCAAGTTTTGTAAGTTTCTTGGAATCATACATTGTATTGTTAGGGAATTTGTATTCAAAACTTCCGGAACCGCACCATAAGAGACCTGCTTTCATTCTCTCTGGATTGAGGAAAGAATCTGGAATATCAAGAAGTCCGATTATACGTTCTGCAGAACAGAGGCCACAAGGTGCTGTAACATGACAGTCTGTAAAGATACCTATAGGCATTTCGACTTCGATGAAGTTTTTTTCGTTATTTTGCTTTTCAGGAAATTGTACAAGGATTTCTCTGAATGCTGGGCGGCATAATTTTTGATTGCCTTTTTTTGCTTTGACGGACTCTGTCACTATGAGGCCTGCTTCTTCGAGAATGGATATATGAGTAGCTACTGTAGACTGAGGCAGGTTAAGTGTGTCTGATATTTCATTGATATTGAGAGTTCTCTCTCTCAGTAAATCGAGCATCTGGATACGAGGTTCTGAAGCCAGAGCTTTGAGCTTAGAAATATCTTCAAGTGGATTTATGACTAATGTTGATTCTACTTCTTCCATAATAAATTTAATTATATCTGCAAATATTGATATTGTCCAGTTTTTTTGATGAATATTTGTTAAGATTGATTTATAAAAGTTACTAAAGATATCATGGCTATCTTTTTTGTGAGGATAAAAAACCGGTCTGAAAAACTTTCAGACCGGCACATAAGGAGGTGAAAAAAGCATATTTAGCTTTTTATATAAACAGAAACACGAATTGGGACATAGTTTCTGGATATACCTAAAGTACAGCTAACAGTATACATTATTTAGGGATAATGTCAATAGTTGTTAATATCAGTAATAATTAATATATATCAATATTTACTTGACATATTCTTCTTTCGGGAATATTATCTCTATTATTCAATAGAATAAAAGACTTTTTTAGAAGAAAAATGTCTTGCAGGAGATAATAATGAATATCACTGATGTTACAGAAGCGGATGAACTGCAGCCGTTGATTGAACAAAGAGCTGATCCATATGTTTATTTCCATAAAGATGGATATTATTATTTTACAGCTTCTGTTCCGGAGTATGACAGAATTGAAATAAGGAGAGCGTGGTCTGTAAAAGGTTTGAAAGATGCAGCTCCGCTTGTTGTATGGAGAAAACATCCTGATGGTCCTATGAGCTGGCATATATGGGCTCCAGAGTTACATTATGTCAGAGGAAAGTGGTATATATACTTTGCTGCTGGAAGAGCAGAAGATCCTTGGTGGATACGTACTTATGTTCTGGAAAATACTTGCCAGGATCCATTTGCTGGTGAATGGGTTGAAAAAGGTCCTTTATTATCAACATGGGATAGCTTTATGCTTGATTGTACTGTGTTTGAGCATAAGGAAAAACTTTATGCTGTCTGGGCACAGAAAATAAACAATGAAAATGGAAATTCTTCTCTATTTATTGCAGAGATGTATTCTCCTTATGAATTAAAGACAGAACCTGTTTGTTTAACTTCTCCTGAATATGACTGGGAGTGTAAAGGTTTTAAGGTAAACGAAGGTCCCGCATATCTTAATCGTAACGGAAAGGTTTTTATTACATATTCAGCCAGTGCAACGGATTCAACTTACTGTATGGGAATGTTGAGTTGTGATGAAAATGCAAATCTCCTTGATATTGGAAATTGGAAAAAGTCTCCTGTTCCTGTGATGTCAACAAATCCAAATAAAGGAATCTATGGGCCTGGTCATAATAGTTTTACGACTAGCCGTGATGGTAAGGATGATTATCTTATTTATCATGCGCGTCCTTATGCTGATGTAGATTTAGCTTTTGCTTTATATGATCCTAATCGTCATGCTTGGGTAAAACGAATTCAATATAATGAGGATGGCTACCCCGTTTTTGAATAATACTGTACAATGGGAATATGTTTAAACTATCTAAAATATTATTCCCTATATTTGCTGTATTTACTGTTATCCTGCTGGCGGCTTCTGTTGTCGTAACGATGAGCTATGCCAAAAGCAGGTATAGGCAGGTACAGTACTACGTTGTGGTTCAAGATGATTTGTATTTTCAATATAAGTCATCGTTTGAAGAAGATATAATTGTTCCTAGTGAAAAGAAAGTATCTGACAGTATAAAGTTTATTTCAGAAAGTGATTCCTTTGAGTTTATAAAAGTTGCTGATGAAGGAGCTATTCCTGTTGTTGCTGCTGAAATTGTTCAGGAAGCATCATTTGTCCTTACATCTGAGGACGAAGTAAAATCTAATCAAAGTAGATATATTATAGAATATAAGGATATTTTACCGACCGTAGAAGCGGATTTTGAAAATCCAAAGTCTGTCAGTAATTCTCTTTTATCTCCAGATCTTAGTGTCAATCTTACTTCAAAAGATAGTATAAAGGAAGGTTGGAGAGCCTTGAGTATAGATGGTATATATGCTGGTCAAGAAAATTACCCTCTTCGAAAGGAAACTCGTATTACTGTAACGTATTATGTCGAAGAAGTTAAAAAATTGATCATGGACAGATCTGATGCCTGCTTTATCCCTATCAGTAAAGAAATATCTGTCCTTAAAGAGGAATTGAGTTCTCCTGTATTTATTGCAGCTGTCGGAGATGTGATGGTTGCTCGTGGTGTTCAAGATATCCTTATTGGCGAAGAAAACGGACTTGAAAAAGTGTTTAAGGATACACTTCCGATTCTTCAGAATAATGATATGACTATATGTAACCTTGAAGGTGCTGTTACAGATAATACAAAAAATGCCACAAAGACTTATACTTTCAAATTCAATAAAAAAGTTCTTCCGTATCTTAAGGATGCTGGTTTTGATTACTTTATGATGACAAATAATCATTGTTATGATTATGGAGAAGCGGGATTTAAGGATACTCTAAAGGCCTTTGAGGAGTATAATATATCTACAAGTGGGATTGGAGCTGATCTTGAGAAAGCAAGTCTGTTTTATCATACAAAATTAGGTGATCTTAATGTTGCTGTAATAAGTGTTGGTGCTTATCCAGTTGAACGTAGTGGCTTTAATGGCAAAACTACAGCGACTGCAACTGATAAAAGGGCTGGTATTCTGTGGCAGAGCCAGGAAGTCCTTGATAATGTAAAAAAAGAGAAAGAACAAGGAAATTTTGTGATTGTAAATGTTCATGGTGGAGAAGAATATCAGTTTGTACCATCAAAGTCTCAGCGAGATTTTTACGAAGATCTCTGTGATTACGGAGCTGATGTTGTTTTTGGAAGTCACCCCCATGTTGTTCAGCCTACAGAATGGTATAATGGAAGTTTGATCGTGTATAGTCTTGGTAATTTTCTTTTCAATGGTATGGAAGGAATGTACAAGGCGGAAGAAAGTGAAATAGTCAGGCTTGGAATCCTAGATGGAAAGATAGCTTATGTTGAACAGTATCCTGCTCATCTTCACGAAACTACAGTGTATCTTGATAAGTCAAGAAGCCTTATGTAAAAAAATCTGCCACATATATTGCACTGTGGCAGATTTTTTTTGTTATGCTAAAACTTGAATCCTTTAGGTAATTTCATGTTCTTGAGTGCACTCATGTCCATGTTGCCCAGAGCGTTCATGTCCATTCCGTTCATACCCATCTGCTGTAGCATTTTAGCTTGCATGCCTTTGTTGCGTGTAAGCTTTTTCATTGTTAGCTTTGTCTTTTCAAATTGCTTGATAAGTTTGTTTACTTCCTGTACTGAAGTTCCACTTCCTTTAGCAATTCTCTTGCGACGGCTAGGACCTATTATGAGATGGTTCATACGTTCTTTCATTGTCATGCTTTGAATGATTGCTTCCTGGTGTTTTAGTCCTGCTTTGTCAATCTGGTCTTCACTGATTTGACCGGCAAGTCCTGGCATCATGTCGAGAATCTGCTGCATGCTTCCCATCTTTTTTACTGATTGAAGTTGTTCCAACATGTCCTGAAGTGTAAACTCATTTCGCATCATCTTCTTTTGCATGCGTAAAGCTTGCTCTTCATCAACTGTTTCTTGAGCTTTTTCTACCAGCGATACGATATCACCCATACCGAGGATACGACTTGCTATACGGTCTGGATGAAACTGTTCGAAGTCGTCTGTTTTTTCTCCAGTACCAATATACAGGATAGGTTTTTGGGTAATTGTTTTTAATGAGAGGGCAGCACCTCCACGGGCATCTGAGTCAAACTTTGTGAGTATGACACCACTTAAACCTAGTTGCTCATCAAAGCTTTTTGCAATATCAACGGCGTTCTGACCTGTCATTGAGTCAGCGACAAGAATGGTTTCTACAGGATTTGTGGCTTTTTTGATATCTACAAGTTCAGCCATCATGTCTTCGTCTATTTGGAGACGACCTGCAGTATCAACGATAACTGTATCAAGCCCATTTTTTTTGGCGAAATCTATACCGTTCTTTGCAACTTTTACAGCATCTTTGCTGTCAGGTTCCTTATAGACTGGAACATCTATTTTTTCTCCTAGGACGCTTAATTGTTCTATAGCGGCAGGACGAATAAGGTCACATGCAACGAGTAAAGGTTTTCTACCTTCTTTTTTTAATTTTGCAGCAAGTTTATGAGCAGCTGTTGTTTTACCTGCACCCTGGAGACCAAGGAGAAGCACTACAGATTGGGTATCAGGACCTTTAAGGTTAAGATCAGTTTTTTCATCTCCCAGCATTGTTACGATTTTATCGTATATGAGCTTTACAAATTGCTGGCCAGGATCGACTGCCTTGAGGACTTTTTCACCTTTTGCCTCTTCTATGGTACTGTTAACGAATCGTCGGACAACTCGGATGTTTACATCTGCTTCGAGCAGAGCCATTTTTATTTGTTCGACGGTTTCTTCAATATTTTTTTCAGTAATTGTAGCTTTCCCGCTTAGGGTGCGTACTATATTGCTGAAAGTTCCTGTAATTTTCTCTAACATAATCTAACTCCAAATAAGTTTTTCTTGTGTCATAAATACGGTTGATTTTAATGGCAGATAATGGATCTTTGTGGTATCAACTAAGATGTTATCTGTTCATTATAAGTTCATGGAGACAATCCTCTGGTTTTATTTCCTTATTAAGGAGTCTGTACAGACTATTGCAGATAGGTAATTTCAGATTTTTTGATTCTGCAATTTCATGTACATATTTGCATGCAATAGCTCCTTCAGGTAGGTAACCAATTTTTTTGACATTAGCAATAAGGTCATCTAAATCTTTGAATTGTTCCAGCATTTTTGTCTTGATGATATCTTGCCCAAATCTTCTGTTGCGGCCAAATTTGCTTTTACATGTAACATCCAAGTCTCCTACGCCACTTATAGATGTAAATGTTTCTGGATGAGTTGCCCCCATTGCAAAGCCTATTTTCTGGATTTCGTTAAGACCTGCAGCCATAAGAAGACTTTCTGTGTTGTCTCCAAATATAGTTGATGTTTCAGCCATAGCATCGAGGCTTCCATATACAACTGCAATAACGTTTTTTACTGCAGCACAGATTTGAACTCCTATGGTATCAAAAGAAGCATAGGCCATAATGTTTGTTGCTGGAGCTCTGAGGATATCCCTCATACGCACTGCATTTCTATGATGATTTGAAGCGCAGATAAGGCCTGTTATTTTACCTAATGCAACTTCTTCTGCATGGCTTGGCCCTGCAATATATACTGTACTATCTTTATAACATTCAGGAAGGGCTTTTTCCATTGTTTCAAGAATAAGTGCAGGTCCTTTATCTGTAGGGACAAATCCTTTTGTAAGGACTCCAATTATTGTGCTTCCATCTTGAATGTTTGGTACATCTATAAATTTGGAGATTGTTGAAGCAAGATAAAGAGAGGGACTGCCCATGATAATAAATTCTTTATTTTTTGCGACTTCTTTAATATCTGAACTAGCCTTTATGGTTTCCGGTAATTTATATCCTGGAAGATATCTTTTGTTTTCATGTTCAGTGTTAATGGAATCAACAACGTCCTGCTCCATAGCCCAGACCTGAACATCATGTCCGCCACGGGCTAATGCACATCCTAATGCTGTTCCCCATGCTCCGGCACCAATAATTCCGATTGATTTAGTTTCCATTTTTTATCTACCTTATGAATCAGATTGTTTTTTGTGTAAAATAGAACTCCGATATGTAAATCTACAATAACAGATACGGAATAAGTATACAACTTTCTTCTATAAAACTCTAGGCAATATGAGTAAACAATATATATGAAGGTTATATTTGGGAGAAAATAAAAAAAGGTCTGTGTTGCAGACCTTTTTACTAAATTAGAACCATGAAAGGTTATTGTCTTCCCAATCGATGATTTCCTCAGGTTTGAACCAAAGATTGATTTCACGTTCTGCACTTTCATCGCTGTCACTGGCATGAATTACGTTGTGATTGGAATGCATGCTGAAATCTCCACGAATTGTACCAGGTGCAGATTCCAAAGGATTTGTTGCTCCTACCATTTTGCGGATAAGAGGAACACATTCATCACCCTGCCAAACCATAGCAACTACAGGTCCACTTGTAACATAAGCAACTAATGGTTCATAAAAAGACTTACCAACGTGTTCTGCATAGTGCTTTTCTGCAAGTTCAGGTGTAATGTTCATCATCTTAAGGCCTACAAGTTTGAGACCTTTCTTTTCAAAGCGGCTGATAACTTCGCCTACGAGCCTACGGTTTAAAACACCAGGCTTAAGCATTGTAAAACATCTTGTACTCATATCGCAATAAAATATCAGAAACAAAGTGTTTATGCAAGTAGGCTATTTTACTGTAATTCTTGAAGCTACCTTTCCATCTGGAGTATAAACTTTAAGTGGATTTGTGTTGTCGGCTATGGAATTCATACCTGTGTAGTATGCGTAGTCGTACGTACCAGGTGGGAGTGAAAGTTCAATCTGGTATATACCAGGCTCTATCTCTGTCATTTGATATATCCAGCTATCCCAGTTTGTGAAGGAGCCTCCTAGACGAACTGTTTGACCTGAGGTCCCCTTGTAAATAAATCTGACAAGCCCATTACTGATATCTTCTGTAATGAGAGGAATGTCTCTTGTTACGTCCATATGGGATAACAGAATTCCGGTATTGACATCGTATATTTTTGACGGATTTGTAGGATCTGTTGTCCAAATACCATCAACTATAAGCCTATAATTAAATGACTGAATATCTTTGCTTAATTTGAGTACATAAAAATAGACAGAACTTGAAATCTCGTAATCTTCATCTCTTGTGTTTCGAAGTTGAAAACTGTGAATTTGGTTATAATTCTCAAAATCAAAAGCAATTCCAACGTAACGAGCATTTTTATCAGCTGTAAAAACTACAAAATCATTGTGTAACTGAGGTGCTTTGACTTCAGAAAGATCGGTCAGAATCTCATTTAGTGATAAATCATCGTTATCATATCTTTCTAGTTGGGCCCAAGCTGAAAAATTTAGAAAACTAGAAAGAATCAATAAGCATAATAAAACCTTCTTGCTCATATTGGGTGTATCGGAATCCTCCTGGGCTATTATAACACTTTTTATAACTTTATATACACTGTTTTTATACTAAACATGAGTTTTTTGAATTCCGATAAATAACTTGAATTAACGTTTGTTGTCGGAGTATAATCGAGAATTATGCCAGGTTTGAATCAGCTAAAACAGTTTAGTACAGAAATAAGAAATCTCGGAAATGAGGTTGAGATACGAAGAGCAAAAGGTGAAATCCTTCCAGTTGTCCGTATTCCTGCTGATGTTGCAGATATTGATGATTCCAATGATTTTATTGATGGTATTCCGAGTGCTGATTCTCTTGCAGATATTGGTGCAGTTACTGATTCAAGTGATGCGATTGATCTTGATTTGCCTTCTGTAGACCTTGGAGATGAGTTAAACTTTGAGGATGAACCTTTTTCCGATGAGACTAATCCGAATGTAGACTTAGGTTCTGCTTTTGAAGGTGATCCTGATAGTGATGCAGAATTAAATTCTTTGGGAATTGACTCTATAGATCTAGATGGTTTAGATGAGTTTAGTTCGGATTTATCAGCTGATAATACAGAGATGGAGTCAAGCTCCTTGTCTGAAGTTGCAGATTCAGATATTGAAAATACTGATGCAGACAATGAAGGTAGCAGTACAGACAATATAGATATAGACAATTTTGATATAGATAGTGCTCTTGCCGTTGATTTATCTGAACCGACTTCTGAAACTAACTTAGATGAACCTTCACTGGATAGCTTTGATTCTGATGGATTTAATTTTGATGAACTTGAAGCATCTTCTATGAATAGTGACGGTATTGAGACTAAGGATACTGGTGAGGAAAATTTTTCCGGTCTTGAAGATAATGTTTCTGTTCCAAATGTAGACGACTTAAGTTTCGATGCTCCAAATGAAGTTGGAGATATGACTGATACTTCAGAAAGTCAAACAGGAGAGCTGTCTGATTCTGAAGATATTTTCAATATGCCAGATTTGGATAATCTGGGTATGGAGAATATACCAGAATTTAACGCCGAGGACCTGGGGAATGACGTTTCACCTCTATTGGAAGTGCCAGATATGGAAGTACCAGATAGTGACTCGGATCCTGTAGATTTGTCAGCTATGGATGGTATAGATTTTTCTGATGACAAGGGTGATGAGTTTGGTGCTTCAGATTTTGATCTCGGTGATTCGGATGATGATATATTTAATATTCCGGGATTTTCTGATGCTTTGGATTTGTCTGATGGAACAGGGACTCCTGATGTAGCTGCGCCTGATTTTAGCGGGGCTCAGACTTCCAGACAAAAACCGAAGAACTCTTTTACAGATGCTGAGTATAAACAGTTTCAGAAAAATTTCCAGGAGTACCCTCTAAATGTAAGGCTTGCTATTGAAGATCTTGTAGTAAATAACGAGTTTACTGATGAGGTTGTATTCTCTATCCTTGAAAAAATATTTAGAAAGGTTCCTGCCCGTCAGGTTGCAACAGAACTTGAAAAACTTTTGGATATTACTCTTGATGTTCCTCGTGATTATGAAAGACGTTCTGCAAGCGAGTATGAAGCATACAAAAAGTCTTTGGAATATCAGATTAAAAATAAGATCCTTCCTGCTGCTTTTTTCACAGCAGCGGCAGCTGTTGTTGTTTTCATTTTCTTTAATCTCATAAATCAATTTATTTATAAGCCTTTAAAAGCTAATAGTCTCTATAAACAAGGGTATGTTCTCATTCAGGAGGAACAATATCCTCAGTCATTAGATAAGTTTAATGAGGCAATTACTTATAATCCGGTTAAAAAATGGTTTTATATTTATGCTGATGGATATAGGGAACATAAGCAGTATGACAGGGCAAGATTGATGTATAAGTCTATTCTTGCTCGTTATAAGCACGAAAAGAAAGCCGGTATGAGCTGGGCTAATATGGAAATATATGAGACATATAATTATCAGGAAGCAGAGCGTATCATAAAGCGCGAAATACTTGATTATTACATAAATGATGCTGATGCTCTTCTTCTTATGGGTGATATGTATCTTGATTGGGCAGAGAATTCTGACGATCCAACAAAACTGGCGCTCGGAAAAGAAAAATATGATTTATTGAGTGAACTTTATGGTAATACTTCCAGACGGGATACATATCTTTCGCGGCAGATGAGATATTATATTCGTACAGATGATCTTCGCCAGGTTCTTCAATATAAGGCTTACTTCTATGGGAAGAAAAAAGGCCTTGGTAGCGATGATTTAACAGAACTCAGTGGTTATCTTCTCGAAAAACGTTATGGAACTTTAAGACCATCTGAGCAGAGCTTGAGATTTTCCATCGAAGATGTTAGAGGTCTCTTGGAAGAAGCTGTAAAAGCAGATAAGACCAATCCTGTAGCTTTATATAATATGGGACGCTATTTTGAAGAAACAAGTAATCCTATGGCAGCTGTTGCTTATCTTACTGCGGCACAAGAAGCCTTTAATAAGCAGAAACATAGATCTAAAGGTGATACCTACAAATATATAAACAATTATAGACTTCTTGGAGAACTTTATGCATCTCAGAAAGAGTATATCCTTGCAGAAGAAACATATGGACTTGGTTTGGATTTATATGAAAAAGTGAATAAGGAAAGTGGTTTTGCAAGTAACTCTAATATTGGAAAGTTGTATGCAGATATGGCTGATTTGGATTACTTTGTTTCTGGAAATCTAGATCATGCCCTTAAGAATTATACCAACTCAGTTAAATGTAATAATGATACAGCGTCTGTAAGATATAAGATTGGTTTTATTCAGTATGGCAATAAAAATTATGCTGAAGCTTTAAGCTCATTTATTAAAAGTTATGACAACAATGGTAGTGATACTCATCTTCTTCTTGCACTTGCAAATACTCTTAGCCTTAGAAATGATAATTATGCAGCTCAAGGGTATTATGAACAGCTTCTCAAGTGTCTTGAAACAAAAATGAATATGCATGAGGCGATTTTCCCTCAAGTCAGGGAGGATCAGGCTGATCTTGTTGACACATATATGAAAGCTACCAATAATCTTGGTGTGACTTTGACTAGACTTACCGAAATGACAGGTGATAGCCAGCTTAATGCTAAAGCAATAGTTAATTTCCAAGAAAGTCTTAGAAGTTGGGATGCATTAACTCGAAATCAGACAACGATGATCAGACTTGATGGTTCTAATCTTGCAGAGCAGAATATTAAATATATAATCAAACCAGATTCTGTGTATAAACCTGAGATTTATACACAAATACCTCGACTTCTTGATAATGAGGATGGTTTGGGACAATGAATATCATCCGGTATCATGGTAAAGGAATAATAGATAGAAAAAGACTTATTGATATCAGTAAGGAACTTTTTAGAAAGACAATCCACATGTGTAGTGCTTTTGTTCCATTGTTCCTTGGCTTTATGTACTGGCCTGTTTTAATAGCTTTGATATGTGTTCTTATTTTTTATATTGTTGCTGAGATCCTTAGAGTAAATGGAGTAAATGTTCCAGGAATTTCATACATTACTGCGGCAGCTGCCCGTAAACGTGATGAGGGGAAGTTTGTTCTTGGACCTGTTACTATGAGTCTTGGTGTTATAGTTTCCTCAATTATATGGCCTTTGCAGGCAGCAACGATTGGAATATTTGCTCTTTCGTTTGGGGACGGGTTGGCAAGCCTTTCTGGAAAGCTTTTTGGTAGGGTTCAGATTCCTTTTACGAAGGGTAAAACTGTGGCAGGAAGCCTAACATGTTTTACTGCTGTTTTTGTCTCGAGTTTTTTTGTCTCAAGAAACTCTTTTGTTTCTCTTGTAAATGCTTCTGCGGCAATGTTTATAGAAGTTATGCCGATTAAAGATTTTGACAATCTTATTATACCTATATCTATAGGTGGACTATCTAAACTACTTTTAAATCTATAGTTTTTATCAAATTTTTTAATTCCACATGTAGAGAACATGAGTTGAGTGTAAATACATGGTAGTCCCTGTAGTGAGAAGAATTGATCCCGATAACAGGTTGAAGAAGCAATCTGTATTGATAAGAAGAAGATATCCTATAAAGAGAAGAATAAATCCAATCAGCGATGAACTCATTTCTTTGCGATTTTCGGATGTGGTGTTTAATATCATTGCGCATATTGTAGATAGAAAAAGTATAATCTTAAAAATGACGAATAGCTTATTATACCCCCAAAGTACAGAGTATGTTGTTGTAGTCTGTAGTGTATTGAGCGGATATAGTACAGCTAAAGCTATTGATATTACAACTAAAACAAGAAGATTGTTTTCAACATTTTGGCGCTGATTAGATTCACTGAATATTGATGCAAAAAAAAGACTCAGGGGAGCAAGTATCCTTCCACCAATAATACCTTTTCCTAGTGTGATAAGAAGTTTGGAGTATGTTGACCAAAGTTCAAACTCTGCTATTAACAGCCTCAGAGATTCAAAAAAGCATCCCAGCAAAAACATAGAGAAATAGATAACTTCTATAGATTGAGTTTTTTCAAAGCTTGCATAGATTATAATTGCTACAGCTGGAACATAAACGCACAAAGCAAAAATACCTGATAAAACAGCATATTTGTTGTATCCAAAAATCCCTTTACCAGTGAAGGGGGTAAAGACTCTTACAGGTTCTTTTGGAAGAATCAGACCATTATTAAGTGAAGCATATATAAATTGAAGTATATTGGCCGCAAGTATGAGCAGACTTATTGAAAAAAAAATAACAAGAAGTCTGTTTCTTGTTTTTATTGTCATGTTCTAAGCATAGCATAACAACTAATTTTTAGTAAAGACTTATGGTACTGCTCCGATACTGTAAGTAAAAAATTGTCTGGAGGAATCATGAAGAAAATCATAGCATGTACAATCTTCTTTATGACACTGTATGCAGTACTTTTTGCAGGCGATGCAGCAGTGTTCTGTGATATAGGTTTTTCTGAAGATGGAAAAACATACATTTTTGGTCAGTATGGAAAGACAGACGTTGATTATCAGGCTTGGGCTGAAATATATACAGTTGACGTTGCAAAAAATGATTTTGTCAAAGGGGAGATATTCAAGACGTCTCCTAGTTATGATACTGAAAGGTTGAGTGGAAAAGAGGCCTTTGAACAATTGAGAAATAAGGCGGAATGGAAACTGTCAAAATATAAGTGTAATGCTACAGATGGTGATAAGGTTTTGTATCTCAGAACATCAGACAGTGATGGTAAGGGGAAATCTATACGTTTTAGAGATTTTGAGAGCTACACGGAAAATGACTCTGTGACTTATTCTATAACTTTACGGCCTACATACACGGGTAAAGGAAAGAATTGTAAATCAAGTTTTGTCATAGATGTAAGCAAGATTGGAGCCAATAATGTTGTAGTAAAGCACTATATTGTTGGAACTCCATCTGTAAAGAGGCAGGGAGTTACTGATTATAGTATCGAAAAAATAATGACTGATAAATCTGGCAAAAACCTTGTTTTTGTTGTGCAAAAGGTTGTAGAGGATGAAACAGGAAGTTCTATCAGGTACATGGTAGAAACTGTAAAAATATAGTCATTTTATTTGCACTTTTTAAAACTGGAATCCATATATATAAGTATATGGAGACCAGTATATGAACATAAAAAAATTAGTAACATTCGTAAGAGAATCAATTCTTCCAGCATTACTTATCGTATTTATAGTTATTCTTTGTACATGTAATTTTTCGTGTTTTAGTAGTATAACAAGTTTGTCATCCTTGAATGGTGATTATGAACTTCCTACTGTAGATAATATAGAAATATTGTCGTCTACAGAAATTGCTGTCAGTTTTTCTAAAGAAGTTGAAGTGGGGCCGTTGACTGTCAGTTTGAGAGATGAAGAAACAGCTTTATCCACTGCGATTGTAACTGATTCCGATATGCAGAAAAAATATATGTTTACGTTGGACTCTCCAACTGAGCTTGGTAACGAATACATTGCAGAAGGGTATGTTCTTGATAAAAAAGGAAATTCTCTTTACTACGAGTTTTCCTTTATAGGATATAATGATCATGTTGCAGATGTAATTCTCTCAGAAGTTCGGAATGCATACTCTTCCAAAGATAAAAAAGCAGAATTTGTCGAGCTTTATGTCAAGAAATCTGGCAACCTTTTTGGTTTATCGATTGTCAGTGCAAATGATGGAGAAAATAGAAATTATAAATTTGCAAGCATTGAGGTATCAGAAGGAGAGTATATCACTGTTCACCTGAGAAAAATAGTTGATAAGGAAGGAGACTATGTTGATCAAGGCATGAATGACGAAGTTGATGCTAATCTTTCGTTAAGCCAAGGTGTAGATTCCAATGATATGGCCAGAGATTTATGGGCGGAAAATACAAAAGCAGTTTTAGGTACAAGTGATTTTCTTTATATTTATGATAGCAATAATAAGAGAATTGTGGATGCCCTTTTATGGAAACCGTCTGATGTAGAATCATTTAACAAGAAAATTACAGCTGCTCTTGATGAATATAATTCATCCGAAACTGGAATCTGGAAAGGAGATGCTCTTTGTTGTGATGGCATGACAACTGTAAACCGGAGCCTTTCCAGGATAAATACAGAAACTGTGTTATATGATGAGAATTATTGCAATGATAAGAGTCAGTGGATAGTTGCTTGCATAACAAGTCGCAAAAAAGGAGAAACAATGATACAAGGTCCAACTCCAGGCTCCATCAACAGCCAGAACGCCTATATAAGAAAAACTGAATAAGTCAGTCTTTTATAGATTCACTTGTATTTTCAAAGGTTGGAACAACTTTTTTTTGAGTATACATATGATCTTTTGCATGTGTATTAGGAAGCTTTCCTTCTATGCGGTCGTTTTCTTTCTGCAGCTGATACTGAATCATCTTTTTGAATACATTCATCAAACTTTCAGGGTCAGCTGATGGATTTTCAATATCTGCTGTCTGTAGTTCCTTTATAAGGTAGTAACAAGATTCAATTGTACTGACGCAATACTCAGCCGGTTCTGTCTTGAACGTAAATATCGATTTGTAGCTTCCGGCAAAACTTATCTTTGGCAGTGCCATTATATTTTTGCTGGATTTTATCATTTTTTTTGAACAAAACCATGTAGAATCAATAAGGATTACAAGAAGTTTTTTGTTACCGATAGTTTCCTTGAATCCTTCTTTCTTACAGTTCCAGGCATCAGGGCCTGGATACATGAGTACCGGATAATATTGGGGATCATTGAGTAAGTCATTAAGACGTTTGTTGTCCGTAAAATCAATACCCATAATTATTTCGCTATCTGGAAGACTTATATGGGCAAGGCGTCCTGTGCCAGTCCTGTTTTTCTTCAACTCTTTAGGATGCATCAGAAAAACAAACTTAATTTTAGTATCAACTTCCTTAATGTACTGACAGTAACATGAGTTTTTAGGCCTCATGCACTTAAAACAAAGATCCCTCATTGAATTATCCTTAGGATTTTATTATCCCTTTATAAAAGCGAGCATATCCTCCTTGGAATTCAAGCCAACCTTCTGGCCAGCTGCTTCTCCGTTCTTGAACAGAACAAAATTTGGAATGCTCATAACTCCGTATTTCTGTGCAAGATCACTGTTTTCATCAACATTAATCTTACAAATCTTTACATCAGACTGTTCTTCTGAGATTTCTTCAAGAACAGGACCCATCATCTGACAAGGACCACACCAGGTAGCCCAAAAGTCTACCAATACTGGTTTGTCACTTTTCAATACTTCTGCTTCAAATGTTTCTTCATTTACTGCTACTGCTGCCATAGTTATATCTCCCATTAAATTGTATGTAATATTAATTTAACACAATTTAATATATAAGGCAAGCATTTTTTTTCAAAAAGTATAAGGAGATTAATATATTTTTTTGTGTTAAGTCAATAATGTCCAGTTGTGTGGATTAAATAGATAAACACTGCTAGTAAAAAAAAAGGAATAAATTTATCAAAATTTCCGCTTAATCAAAATAATAAAGTTTGACAATTATTAAATTCAATGTGAGAATATTTATGTGGCCGGATGAAAGGTCACTAAATTAATTCCAAAAAGGAAAAAGACAAAAGGGAGATTTCTTCTATGAAAAAACTTATTGCAGTTTTGTGTCTTGGTTTGGCATTATGTGGCAGCATGTTTGCAGCAAAGCCAAAAGCAACAAAAGTTGGTGTATCTATGCCAACAAAAGATTTGCAGCGCTGGAATCAGGATGGTACTAACATGAAAGCTCAGCTTGAAAAAGCTGGATATCAGGTAGACCTTCAGTATGCAGCTAACGATATTCCAACACAGGTATCACAGATTGAAAATATGATTACTGGTGGATGTAAGGTTCTTGTTATTGCAGCTATTGATGGTAACTCTCTTTCTAACGTACTTGAACAGGCTAGAAAAAAGAAGGTACAGGTTGTAGCTTATGACCGTCTTATCATGAACACAAAGGCTGTTTCTTACTATGCTACATTTGATAACTACAAAGTAGGAACAATTCAGGGTGATTATCTTGTTGAAAAGTTAAATCTTAAGAACAGAACAGCTGCTGATCCTGTATATATGGAATTCTTTACAGGTGATCCAGGTGATAACAACATCAACTTCTTCTTTGGTGGTGCTATGGACGTTCTCAAGCCTTACCTTGATAAGGGTGTTATCGTATGTCCATCTGGACAGACAGCTAAGGCTCAGTGTGCTACATTGAACTGGTCAACAGAAGAAGCTCAGAAGCGTATGGAAAACCTTATTGCTTCTAACAAGTATGGTCCAAAGGGAACAAGACTTGATGCTGTATATTCTTCAAATGACTCATGTGCTATGGGTATCACAAATGCTCTTCTCTCAGCTGGATACACAGCTGAAGACTTCCCAATCATTACAGGACAGGACTGCGATATCGTATCTGTTAAGAACATGATCAAGGGAACACAGGCTATGTCTATCTTCAAGGATACACGTACACTTGCTTCTAAGGTTGTTGAAATGGTAGATGCTCTCATGCAGGGTAAGAAAGCTCCTGTAAATGATACAAAGACATACAACAACGGAACTGGAATCATTCCTTCATACCTTTGTGAACCAGTATATGGATCAAAGGATAACTACAAGGCACTTCTTATTGATTCTGGATACTACAAGGAATCAGAACTTAACTAGTTTTGTTTAGTACTTGAAAGTCTGGTTTTTAACTTAAACCAGACTTTTTTATTTCATAAATCATTTTTAACAACAAGACGAGGATTCCAATGGGCAAAACATTATTGGAAATGAAGAATATAACCAAGGAATTTCCTGGGGTAAAAGCGCTTAATAATGTAAATCTGGTTGTAGAAGAAGGTGAAATCCATGCTATCTGCGGTGAAAACGGAGCAGGCAAGTCAACCTTGATGAACGTATTGAGCGGTATATATCCTTATGGATCATATTCCGGTGATATTAAATACAACGGGGAAATCTGTCAATTCCAGACAATTAAGGACAGCGAGAGCAGGGGAATTGTAATTATTCACCAGGAACTTGCACTTGTTCCTCTTTTGACAATTGGCGAGAATATGTTCCTTGGTAATGAGAGAGGAAATGCTGCAAAAATAAATTGGGCAGAGACTTTTGATAAGGCAGATGAGCTTTTGCATATGGTTGGTCTGAAAGATTCCTCAAGAACTCTGGTCAAAGATATTGGTGTAGGTAAGCAGCAGCTTGTTGAAATCGCAAAAGCATTAGGTAAAAATGTAAAGCTTCTTATTCTTGATGAACCAACAGCTTCGTTGAACGATACTGAGGCAAAGCATCTTTTGGATCTTTTGTTGGAATTCAAGAAACAGGGAATGACTTCAATCATCATTTCCCATAAACTTAATGAAGTATCCTATGTAGCAGACAAGATAACCGTTATCCGTGATGGATGTTCTATATCTTCCATGGATAAGGCAAAGGATTCTTTTTCTGAGGATGCAATTATTTCTGCAATGGTTGGGCGTAGCCTGACAGACCGATTCCCAAAGAGACAGTCAGAAATCGGAGATGTATTCTTTGAAGTAAAGGACTGGTGTGTTGATCATCCTGTGTTTGATGGAATCAAAGTTTGTGATCATATCAACTTTAACCTCAGAAAAGGTGAAGTACTTGGTATATCAGGTTTGATGGGAGCTGGACGTACAGAACTTGCCATGAGTATATTTGGCCGATCCTATGGATCAAATATACGTGGACATATTTATCTCAATGGTAAGGAAGTATTCTTCCCTAATGTCAAATCAGCCATAAAGAATAAACTAGCATATGTAACAGAAGACCGCAAAGGTAACGGACTTATCCTTACGGAGTCAATCTGTAAAAATACAACTTCAGCTAATCCTGAAAAAATATCCAAGAACTTTATCATTGACTTTGATAAAGAGCGTATGTATTCAGAGAAGATGGCTAAGGAAATGCACACCAAGTGTGCAACAGTAATGGAAGATGTAGGTAATCTTTCCGGTGGTAACATGCAGAAAGTTCTTTTGGGTAAGTGGCTTTTTGCAGAACCTGATATCCTTATCCTTGATGAACCGACAAGAGGAATTGATGTTGGCGCCAAATATGAAATTTACTGTGTAATCAATCAGATGGTTGCACAAGGAAAGTCAGTAATTATGATTTCCTCTGAAATGCCTGAAATTCTTGGTATGTGTGACCGAATTTATGTAATGAATGAAGGTCGCATGATTGCCGAAATGGATGGAAAGGACGCAACTCAGGAAAAGATTATGACAGAAATCATCAATTCAGGCAAATCTGATAAATTAGGAGATAACTAAATATGAGTGGAAAAAATACAGCAGCACCTAAGACTGCAGTAAAAAGTGTACTTAAGGGAAACACAATGATATTTGTTCTCTTAGGTGTAATGATTCTTTTTGAGATACTTATCAGGGCAACTGGCCATGGGTCTTTGTTTGCTCCTTCAAACATAACAAACATCATCAGACAGAATGCTTACGTAGTAATTCTTGCTACAGGTATGCTTTTGTGTATCCTTACCGGTGGTAACATCGATCTTTCTGTTGGTTCTGTAGTAGCATTGGTTGGTGCACTTGCTGGTGTATTCATTGTAAACTGGGGATGGCCTATTCCTCTTGCTATTTGTGCTTGTCTCATAATTGGTACAGCTATTGGTGCTTTCCATGGTGTATTCATTGCTTATGTTCACATTCCTCCATTTATCACCACACTTGCTGGTATGCTTTTGTGGAGAGGTGTAGCAACAATCGTACTTGATGGTAAACCAATTGCTCCATTCCCTCAGAAGTATCTGGATTTGTTTGAAAACTTCATTCCAAATCCAAGTGAAGCTACAATGGAAAAATTTGGTGAATTGGATATATTTGACGAGTATGTTGACAAGTTTACATTGATGATAACAATGATTATTACACTTGTATGTATCGTTGCTTATATTGCACTGGAAGTTATTAATAGAAGAAAAAAGATCAGAAATAACTATACAGTATCTTCAAGTGGTTCATTTATTGCAAAACTTGCAGTACTCTCAGTAGTAATCTTTGTAATCGGTCAGTTCCTTGCTCGTGACCGTGGTATTCCTCTTGTACTTATCCTTCTTGCAGTAATTGTTGCAATATACGGATACTTTACACAGAATACAATTCCTGGACGTTATTTGTATGCTATTGGTGGTAACGAAAAGGCAGCTCGTCTCTCTGGTGTAAATACCAATTCTGTAATGTTCTTTGCATACACAAACATGGGATTTATCGCTGCTGTAGCTGCTTTGGTTACAATTGCTCGTCTTAACTCTGCTCAGCCAACAGCCGGACAGAACTACGAAATGGATGCCATTGCTTCCTGCTTTATCGGAGGTGCTTCTGCATACGGTGGAACAGGTACTGTAATGGGTGCTGTAATTGGTGCTATCTTTATGGGTGTATTGAACAATGGTATGTCTATTCTTGGTGTAGATATGAACTGGCAGCGCGCTGTAAAGGGACTTGTATTGCTTGCAGCTGTACTGTTTGATGTTTTGTCAAAGTCAAAGAAGTCTTCAAAATAGGTTCTGAACACAAATAAAATTAATCTTGTACATGAGGGGCAGATAAGGATTATTCCTTGTCTGCCTTTTTTTTATACATATATAGTCATTTATCAAAAAATTCATTACATTATATAAGAATTAATTGCAAACTTTATAAAGAGGTTTTTTATGGCAAAGAAATTAACACCAATGACATTGCTTTGTGGTTACCTTGGAGCAGGTAAGACAACTTTAATGAACAAAGTTCTGTCCAACCAGCAGGGATACAAGGTAGCTGTTATCGTAAATGATATCGGTGAAGTAAACGTAGATGCCAAGCTTATTGCTGATGGCGCAAAAATTACAGACACAAGTGATATTGTTCCTCTTACAAATGGATGTATCTGCTGTACTCTCAAGAGTCAGCTTGCTCAGAATATTGAAAACCTTATCAAGACAGGTAAATATGATTACATCATGATAGAGGCATCAGGTGTATGTGAACCAATGCCTATCGCACAGGAACTTGAGCTTATAAAGAATGGTAAGCTTGATAACGTAGTAGGTGTAGTTGATGCTGCTCGTCTTGTAGATGAATTTGCAAGTGGAGATAAACTCCTTGCAAAAGATGACATGGAAGAAGAAGACATCGAATCTCTTCTCGTTCAGCAGATTGAATTCTGTTCTACTCTTATTATCAACAAGAAGGACCTTGTTACAGAAGATCAGTTCAAGAAAGTAAGAGCTGTTATTGAAGCTCTTCACCCAGGCGTAAAAATCATCGAAACAAGCCATGGTGATGTACCTGTTGAACAGATTCTTGCTACAGGAAGCTTTGACTTTGAGACAGTATATGCCAGCGCCGGTTGGTGTAAGAAGCTCGAAGAAGAGGAATCAGAAGATGATCACGATGAAGATGAGCATGAGCATCATCATGATGGAGATGAGCATCATCATGATGATGATGAACACGAGCATCATCACCATGATCACGAACATGACGACGACGATGATGATGATGAAGATGAACACGAACATCATGAAGGACATCACCACCACCATCATCATCATGACCATGATGGTGAAACTTCAGCTGATGAATACGGAATCGGTACATTTATCTATTTCCGCCGTAAGCCATTTGATAAGTCAAAACTTGACCAGTATTGCAATAATTGGCCTCGTAACATCATCAGATGTAAGGGCTTGATGTGGTTCAGTGACGAAAATGACATGGCATGGGTATTTGAGACTTCTGGTCGTCAGATTCAGGCAGGTTATTCAGGTCAGTGGATTGCAGCTTCAAGTCCTGCAGAACAGAAGGAAATCCTTGCAGACAATCCTCAGATTGCTTCAGAATGGGATGAAAAGGTTGGTGACCGCATGATTAAGCTCTGTATTATCGGAAGAGATCTTGATAAGACAAAGATTTGCGCAGAGTTGGATAAGTGTCTTGCTGACTAATAAAATTTTATAACTGAGTAAAAGAAGCTTTCGCATGCTGCGGAAGCTTCTTTTTATTTAGTAAATCATGTCAAAAAGTATTTGCTTGTCTTTTTTTAAACTGTCTCTAAATTTTTCCTAGTGCTTATAGCCTTTTACTTCGATGGGTCCATGTATAATCTATATAGGTAGGAAAAAGCATCAGAAGGATGTTCCCTGTAATATTTGCTGTATCATGTGCTGATTGGACTGCCAGGAGATTGGGATCTTTGTTGACATTGAAAAGTCAAGTTCTTTTTTATGTAAGTGGATATTCTTTTTTTTTGTCCTATAATTATGGCATATAGAATCTTGTATTTTTTTGAGGTATATATGACTGAGAGTTTAAAAGATAAACAGGGATCTGTAGTAACAAAGGTTATTTTACTCATTATTCTCGGTGTTGTAGCCTTAGTCTTTAGCCTTTCTATCGTTGTTGTTAGAAATGTAAATGATGTTTTGATTGGCTTTAGTGAAGAGCAGCTTGCAACATCCCAGCAGTATTTTCATGATGAGATTTACAAGCGTTCCAATAATCTGGAAAAAGATATAACATGGTTGATGACATACCTTAACAGTCATACACCACAGGAAGGTGCTGTAACTCTTGCTACAGGAAAAGTCAGCGATGAAGTTTATCTGGATACGCTGGCTTATATAAATATCAAGGGAAAAAAAATCAGATTAAATGCTGCCAACGGAGATTATCCTATTCCTGACTGGTTTACCGAAAAAGTTTTCCAACAGGGCTGGTACACGACAATTGTTGGATCTGAGACAGAAATATATTTATTGACTGGTAGAGCTTATGTAGACGGCTTTGGCGAAACAACTGGAACAATATATCTTCGTACAGTCATTTCTACAGACGAGTTTGTCAACAGTGTCAAGGAATCTACCAAGAGAGAAATAACACTGTTTAATCATTATGTCAGGGCATTTACGACTATTGAAGGCCTTAAAGGTTCTACAATTGCCAATAAATCTCTAATAGACCGGGCTGAAGCTGGAGAAACTGTATATACAACGACAAGAGCTGGTAACGCAGATTACAGCTGTTGTTATTTCCCTATATACAATAATGAGGGAATGCTTTTTGGCGTAGCTTTCATGGGTGATAATCTTGCCCCTATCTTTAAGACTCGTAACAGTATCAGAAATGTCATGATTAATTTTGCCGTAATCATAGGTTTGATAATAATGGTTGTAGGAATCCTTTTCCTACGCAGAATCCTTGTTATACCTTTGCGCGCAGTAGGCAAAGCCTGTAAAAACCTTAGTTCCGGTCAGGCAGATCTTACGTACCGTCTGCCAATAAAAGGAAATAATGAGTTTACAAAGATATCCCATGATATCAATGTGTTCATCGAAAACCTTCAGCACATTGTAATGAAGCTTGATGTAACACAGGAAAACCTCAAGAAGATTACGACAGACTTGGAAGGCAGTTCCGCAACATCTGCCAATGGAACTACAGAAATCCTTGCAAATATTGAAAGTGTACGACTTCGAAGTAAGGAACAGTCAGATAGCGTAGCCAAGACAAATGATGTTATTAGTCAGGCACAGGTAGAAGTGGAAGGTTTAGGCGGAATGATCGCTACTCAAGCTACAGGAATTACAGAATCATCGGCAAGTATCGAGCAGATGATGGGTAACATCCGTTCAGTATCTGATTCCATCCAGACTATGGAAAAGATGTTTGATAACCTTAAGACTACTGTCGTTGACGGAAAAACAAAGCTTAGTGATGTAACTGGAAAGGTTGATGCCATATCAAGTCAGTCAGCAGCTCTTATGCAGGCTAACAGTGTAATTGCAAAGATAGCAAGTCAGACTAACTTGCTGGCTATGAATGCGGCAATCGAAGCTGCCCATGCAGGAGATACTGGTAGAGGTTTTGCCGTTGTAGCTGACGAAATCCGTGCTTTGGCAGAAAACTCCAGCAAGCAGTCTGCATCTATCAAGGTGGAACTTAAGGAAATAAGCGCTTCCATACAGCAGGTTGTAGTATCTTCACAGTTTGCCGAAAAAGCCTTTGCAGAGATTGTACAGCAGATTGCAAGCACAAGTGAATTGATTAACGAAATCGGCAATGCAATGATGGAACAGTCATCCGGAAGTCAGCAAGTACTTGAGGCATTAAGTTCCATAAAGGAACAGACAGAGAGAGTCAAGAACATGTCTGGTGTAATGCAGGAAAGCTTTAAGTCAATAAGTGATACAATGGTAGGTGTAAGCCAACTTAGTGACAGTATCTTAGGCAGTATGGACGAGATGAATGCGGGTAGTAAGATGATTAATACATCAGCCCAGGAAGTAAGTAGCCTTGCAGGAGATACTGCCGAGAATATTGACCAGCTAAAAGGACTGTTGCAGCAGTTTAAGACTGAATAAGTCTGGATATTTTCCAAAAAATTGAATCTTTTAAAAGGAGTTCTGCGTGGTGCAGAACTCCTTTTTTTATGATATCATGGGACCACAAAACCACGTAATTAGAGGAAAATATGCTTACATTACAAGATGCCCAGAATATTCTGTCAAAAAATAACCAGATGCACGTATTGAAGGACTTTGATTCCTTGACGCCGCAGCAAAAAAATAATCTTCTTGCCCAGATTGAGAACATCAATTGGAATGATATCACTATGATTGGAAAGAAAGAAATCATAAGCCGCGGTACATTTAGCGTACCAAGTGCCCTAAGTATTGCCGAAATTGATGCAAACAAAAGTAGATATACTGAGCTTGGGCTTGAAAGTCTTGGTAGAGGCGAAGTTGCTGCAGTCCTTTTGGCAGGAGGAATGGGAACCCGTCTTGGATTTGACCTACCAAAGGGTTGCTTTGACGTAGGAATAAATAGAGAACTTTATATATTTGAGTGTCTTATCAACAATCTTATGGATGTTGTAAAGATTACAGGTAAGAGCGTACCTCTGTATATCATGACTTCCGAAAAGAATGACAAGGATACAAGAGAGTTTTTTGATAAACATGATTACTTTGGTTATGACAAGACGTACATAAGCTTTTTTGTTCAGGATATGGCATGTGCTGTAGACCATAATGGCAAGTTATTAATGGAAGAAAAAGATCGCCTTGCAACATCCCCAAATGGTAATGGCGGTTGGTTCAGCTCAATGAAAAAAGCCGGGTTGGACAAAGATTTGAGGGCGAGAGGCGTCAAGTATCTTAATATATTTGCTGTAGACAACGTATTGCAGCGCATAGCAGACCCTGTGTTTATTGGAGCTGCAATCGATGGTAACTATCAGTGTGCGTCAAAAGTTGTACGCAAAGTAGAACCTCATGAAAAAATGGGACTTTTATGTCTGGAAGACGGGCACCCAAGCATAGTTGAATATATTGAGATGAGCAAGGAAATGGCAGAAGCCAGGGCAGAGGATGGAAGTCTTCTATATAAATACGGTGTAATTCTTAACTATCTTTTTAGCCTTGATAAGCTTGAAGATATAGTAAATAATTCCCTTAGTGTGCACATCGCAGACAAAAAGATTCCGTATATTGATGAAGACGGAAACAAAGTAAACCCTTCTGAACCAAACGGATATAAATTTGAACTGTTTATTTTGGATATGATACAGATGATGGACAACAATCTCGCCTTTGAAGTTGAAAGGGAAAAAGAGTTTGCACCTATAAAGAACCTTCATGGAACAGACAGTGTAGATAGTGCCCGCGAACTTTTGATAAAAAATGGAATTAATCTTTAGATTTCAGCTAGAACAGTAGAATATTATTTTATTTATCCTTATAATGTTACAATCCTTATAAAAAAAAGGAAATTGTGATACGTCGCCTCTCATGGCGACGCCGCTTGGCGGAGTTTTAGGAGTACAAAAAAAATGTTAAACAGGGAAGATGCAGAAAAACTCTTGGCAGAACGTGGCCAGAGTCATGTTACAAGATATTTTGACAGCCTTACAGAGGAAAATAAGGGCGAGTTCCTTAAGCAGATTGAAAACATAAACTGGTCAGACATAGCTATGATTAAAGGAGAGTCTGCACAGAAGAGGGGAACATTCAGTGTTCCTCCGGCACTTTCTATCCAAGAAATCAATGCAAATAAGGACAAGTTTGAAAGTACAGGTATTGCAGCAATAAAGAGAGGAGAAGTTGCAGCCGTTCTCTTGGCTGGAGGTATGGGTACCCGTCTTGGTTTTGACAAGCCAAAAGGCTGCTTTAACGTAGGAATCAACAGGGAGCTTTATATATTTGAGTGTCTTATCAACAATCTTATGGAAGTTGTAAACAAGGCTGGAGCATTTGTTCCATTGTATATCATGACTTCCGAAAAGAATGACGAATGTACAAAAGCTTTTTTTGAAGAACATAACTACTTTGGTTATGACAAGAGCTATGTAAGCTTCTTTATCCAGGATATGGCTTGTGCTGTAGACTATAACGGTAAACTTTTGCTTGAAGAAAAGGGTAGACTTGCCACATCTCCTAATGGTAACGGAGGCTGGTTTACTTCTATGATTAAGGCAGGATTGGGTAGCGACCTTAAGAGTCGTGGTATCAAATGGATAAACATCTTTGCTGTAGATAATGTATTGCAGCGTATTGCTGATCCTGTATTTATTGGAGCTACAATCGACGGTAACTACCAGAGCGGCAGCAAAGTAGTCCGCAAGGTAGAACCTCAGGAACGTATGGGACTTCTCTGTCTTGAAGACGGCAAACCAAGTATCGTAGAGTACTATGAGATGAGTAAAGAGATGTCAGAAGCAAGAGCTGATGACGGAAGTCTCTTGTACAAGTACGGTGTTACATTGAACTACCTTTTTGCTCTGGATAAACTTGAAGAAATAGTAGACAACAAGCTTACAGTCCATGTAGTAGAAAAAAAGATTCCATATATCAATGACGAAGGAGAACTTGTAAGTCCATCGGAACCTAATGGATATAAGTTTGAACTTCTTGTTCTTGATATGATTCATATGATGGACAACAACATTGCCTTTGAGTGTGACAGAACTAAGGAGTTTGCACCTATAAAGAATCTCCACGGAACAGACAGCGTGGACAGTGCCCGTGAACTCCTGAAGCAGAACGGTATCGAACTGTAAAAAAGATCTATATCCAATATATATGTAAGTCCTAGGGAAACCTGGGACTTTTTTTGTTTGAACTTTATACCAGAAGTTATCTTTACATATTAAAAAAACACTCAACATCATTACTTAAAAGCTCATATACATTAAACCTTTAGCTCAGTAGCTTTCATCTTTTTGTTCAGTAGCTTTTCATTACGTTTTAGGTATGTTTTATGTTTTTATACTGTTTATATCCATAAAAGTATCCAGTATTTTTAAAATTTTACTGTTTACTTTTAAAAAAGAACTGGATACTTTTAAAAAAATACTGGATACTTTTTTAAAAGAACTGGATACTTTTTTAAAAACACTGGGTACTTTTTTAAAAGAACTGGGTACTTTTTATGATATTTCACGACTAAAAACCTCATATTACCTGAGTAAAATAATGAAAGTTCAGCAGCTTGAACATAAATCTTGATAGGAGAAAGTCACTTGGTTCAGGTGAATAAAATTATACTTAGACTTGTAGCTTGATTGTGTATATAAAAACTTAATATCTTTCCAGCAGAACGCGAAGTGCTTCCTGCTGTCGCGGATTCATTTTTTTGTATCTATTGATTATTTCGATCAGTGTTTTATCTTCTATTTTGATTTTTGTAAAAATCTTTCCGAGTTTTTTGTCATTTGTAAAAGTCGAGGACATATATTTATGTGGAGGCTTTTATATGGTAGAAACAACAAATGATAATGACTTTGTATTACCGGAAATCATAACAAACCCACACCCACGCCGCGATATCAAATCATCAGTATTTGCAGATCTTTTTGGTAAGGACGAGAAGTATGGCAAACGCAACTTCTTGAGCCTTTACAACGCAATCCATGGTACTAACTTAAAATACGAAGAGACACACATGGAGCTCAAGAACATCGAGCAGGCAGTCTACAAGACTTTTGACAATGACGTGGGCATGTTGATTGATGACAGGCTCATAGTCCTGGTGGAGCACCAGTCCACTAGGAACGAGAATATGCCCATGAGATTCCTTGAGTATATCTCAAGACTGTACAGCGGAATGTTCCCGGCTAACCTCAAGTACAGAAGAGAACGTGTCATGTTTCCTTCCCCTGAGTTTATTGTAGTATATGGCGGTGACATAACAGGAGAGGTATCTGATGAGATGAAACTGAGTGACAGCTTTATTGTCACGGAAGAAGAACCAGCTTTGGAGCTGAGGGTCAAAGTGCTTAATGCACTTTCCAAAGATTTACCCATGGTCAAGAATTGTGGTATACTAAAGGAGTACATGCAGTTTATAAAGATAATGGATGCGGTAAAAGACCGGAAAGATACCAGCTTATATCAAAGTGCCATCCAGTTCTGCATAGACAACAATATCCTGTCTGAGTATCTCAGGGGGAAAGTCACGGAGGTAATAGATATGTTATTTGCCGAGTATAACTACGAAGAAGATATAAGAACTCAGCGCCAGGAAGCCGAAGAGAAGGGAATTGCAATCGGATTTTCCCGGGGTCGGACTGAGGTTGCCAGGAATTTTATACGTGCTGGGACTGATTTTAGTATAATCTCACAGTGTACTGGACTTAGTATGGAAGAGTTGCAGGAGATAAAAAATTCGTTGGAAGCCAATTAAAGAGCTGAGTAAACTTTTGAAACTATAATTCTTAATACTAAAGGAGTACATGCAGTTTATAAAGATAATGGATGCGGTAAAAGACCGGAAAGATACAAGCCTTTATCAGAGTGCCATCCAATACTGTATAGACAACAATATCCTGTCTGAGTATCTCAGGGGGAAAGTCACGGAGGTAATAGATATGTTATTTGCCGAATATAACTACGAAGAAGATATAAGGACCCAACGTCAGGAAGCCGAAGAGAAAGGAATTGCAATCGGATTTTCCCGGGGGCGAGCTGAGGAGCGACTAGATGTTGCCAGGAATTTTATACGTGCTGGGACAGATTTTAGCATAATCTCACAGTGTACTGGACTTAGCATGGAAGAGTTGCAGGAGATAAAAGATTCGTTGGAGGCCAATTAAAGAGCTGAGTAAACTTTTGAAAGTATAATTCTTAAATACCAGAGGTCATCCGTTTTGGATGACCTTTTTTAGTGGTGCCAATTCCTTTATAGACAGTTTAGTCGTCGAGTTTTAACCTAATTATTGATAGATATCAATGGTATACTAAATA
This sequence comes from Treponema sp., assembly GCA_045616545.1. GTDB lineage: Bacteria > Spirochaetota > Spirochaetia > Treponematales > Treponemataceae > Treponema_D. Next base: position 106,150 of record JAZLGX010000036.1, read on the forward strand.
CATAACGTGTATCGAAGTCTGAAAACTGTCACATGATGGAAATCAGGTTCGCGTTGGTGGACGTGATATTGTAGTACGGATTAATATTTAGGAAGATTTATGGAATGGTCCTAAAAAAAACTTCTTTGGACTTTTCCAAAAAGAATTAATTTTACATATTCTTAACAATTATACCATTTCAATTTTACAAATTTGGTATATAACTAAATCATGATTTATATTCTTGAAGATGATGATAACATTCGAAAACTCATTAAATATTCTTTAACAAGTCAGGGCCTTGAAACCCGAGATTTTGCCTTGCCGTCTGAATTCTGGAATAGCTTACAAAAAGTAAAACCGGATTTAATTATACTTGATATTATGCTTCCAGAAGAAGATGGAATTTTCATTCTAAGGAAACTCCGCTCAAATCAGGAATACTCTTCAATTCCAGTTATTATGCTTACTGCCAAAGATTCTGAATACGATGTTGTAACAGGACTTGATGCAGGAGCTGATGATTATGTTACAAAGCCTTTTGGAATGATGGTCCTAGTTTCAAGAATTAAAGCTGTACTTCGGCGTTATGAAAAAAATGATTCCAAGAAAGAAGTGCTGGAGGCTGGAGGAATTAAACTGGATGAAAATCAGCACACTGTTTTTACAGGTACCAAACAGGTATTCCTTACTGTAAAGGAGTTTGACCTCTTGTTACTGCTTATGAAGAACCGTGGAAATGTTTTGACCCGTGATTATTTACTTGAAACAGTTTGGGGATTTTCTGTAGAAATTGAAAGTCGTACTGTTGATGTACATATTCGGACCCTACGGCAGAAACTTGGTGAATATGACAATAATATCGAAACTATTCGTGGTGTTGGCTATAAATTTAATTAAAGAGAGGAAAATCCTATGCAATCAAAATCACTTACTTTCAGAATCTTTATAAATACCTTCTTGGTTGGAACTCTTATTTATTTTATTTGTGCTTTTCTCTTTATTTCAAATTTGTATGGATACTTTGAAAAACAGATTTTTTCGGAATTACAAACAGAAAGTAGTTTCCTTGAAAAATATGTCTTAGATAAAGAACTTGATTATCTTTCTTCCATTAATACTGATAACCGTATTACCCTAATACATTCGGATGGAACTGTTTATTTTGATAATAAAGTGGATGTTACAAATCTTGAAAATCACGGTACACGACAGGAGTTCCTTGAATCTAAAAGTAAGGGGGCTGTTCAGATTTCACGATTTTCTTCTACAATGACAGAAAAAACTCTATATTTTGCACGTCTACTTTCCAATGGTGATGTGCTTAGAATCAGCTGTAATCAGCATTCTGTCTGGGTTTTGGTTTTGGGAATGAGCCAGATTCTATTAATTATATTCGTCATCGCAGTAATAATTTCAGGTGTTTCTGCATCCTGGATCAGTAAAAAGGTTGTTGGTCCGTTAAACAATATTGATTTAGAGAATCCGAAAGATTCAGATGTTTATGAAGAATTAAGACCTTTTACAAAAAGAATCGCCGAAGAAAATTTTGAAAAATCACAGAGAGAAGAACTTCGCCAGCAGTTTACAGCTAATGTAAGCCACGAATTAAAAACACCACTTACTAGTATAAGTGGTTTTGCTGAAATTCTAAAAGCTGGTGGAATAGATGAAAATACTACAAAAGATTTTGCTTCATCTATTTATGATGAAAGCCAGAGAATGATTACTCTTGTAAATGATATTATCAAACTTTCCAAACTGGACGAAAAATCAATCAGCCTTGAAAAAGAAGCAATTAGTTTGCGGGATATGTGCCGTGAAGTGATAAACAGCCTTTCTGTTTGTGCTCAAACTAAAAATGTTTCCATAAACTTAAGCGGAGATTCTGGCCTAATTAATGGAGTTCAGCCTGTAATTTATGAAATGATTTATAATCTTGTAGACAACGCAATCAAATACAATGTACAAAACGGTTCTGTTGATGTGGATATTAAGAACATGATGGAATCAAGAAAAGTAATTCTTACAGTACGTGATACGGGAATCGGAATCCCGGAAAACGAAAAAGAACGGATTTTTGAACGCTTTTACAGAATTGACAAAAGCCGCTCTAAGCAAATCGGAGGAACAGGTCTTGGTTTAAGCATTGTAAAACATGCTGTAAAGTATCACGAAGCCAGCATAATTGTGAACAGTGAAGTTGGAAAAGGGAGTACTTTTACAGTAATTTTCGCTGTGTAAATTTTACATAAATTTAACATAAAGATGATTTCCAAATAATCCTCAGTATGTCATATTTTACTCATGATTATGAATATAATATCCCAGATTGTAGGATTTATTGGTTCTCTTTGTTTATTGCTTTTTGGAATGAACATGCTCAGTAATGGTATCCAAAAAGGTGCAGGCAGTGGGCTTCAAAGACTTTTAGGAAAAATTACGGGCAACAGATTTTATGCTGTTCTTACAGGAATTGGTGTTACAGCTATAATTCAGTCTTCCGGTGCCACTACTGTAATGGTAGTTTCCTTTGTAAATGCAGAGATTCTGACTTTGGAACAGGCTATCGGAGTGATTTTTGGAGCCAATATTGGTACAACTGTTACTGCGTGGATTGTTTCACTTTTTGGCTTCAGTTTTTCTATTGCAGCAATGGCTATTCCTCTTTTTGGATTTGGTTACATTCTAAAATATTTCAAGAAGTTTAAGATCCACAATTTTGCTGAAAGTTTTATGGGATTTGCACTTTTGTTTATGGGACTTGGACTTCTTAAAGAAAGTTTGACTTTAGGACCTGGTGCCAGCCGCATTTTTGCTGAAATAAATGGATGGGGAATTGGTGGTATTCTTCTGGGGGTACTTCTTGGTGCACTAATAACTGCACTTATTCATTCAAGTTCTGCCATGACAGCTATCGTTCTTACCATGGCTAGTAATGGGACTTTAAGCTGGGAATTGAGTGCATCAATTGTATTGGGAAGCAACATTGGTTCTACAGTTGATGCAGTTATGTCCAGCTTTGGAGCAACTGTAAATGCCCGTCGTACAGCTTTTGTTCATGTTGCTTTTAATGTTACTGGAACTTTGGTTGCGCTTTTGATTTTCAAACCTTTCCTTGCTCTTATTGATTTTATTGTTCCACTTGAGCCTGCCACAAATATTACAACTCACATTGCCATGCTTCATACAATTTTTAATATTTGTGCTACAGTACTTTTTATTCCTTTTGTAAATCAGATTGCTACAATTTCCAGAAAAGTCATTCCAGAAACTGAAATAGAAAAAGATGAGCATTATCATCTTCCTGCAATCCTTCCACATTCAAGAATTAGTGCCGACTTGTATTCTTACCAGATTCAAACTGAAATCAGCAAAATGAGTGCAAAGATTATGGAAATGTTCGATTCGGTATGTAACAGTTTTATGAATCCTAAAAATGCAGAGACCGAAAACGATTATGTTAAATTCCTGGAAAATTATATTGATGAAATGAATTCTGCAATTACAGATTTCCTTCAAAAATGTGCCCGCCTGCCAAATGCAAACCGAGATGACAGAACTCATTTTTCTTCTTTGCTCCATATCACAGATACTTTGGAAAACTTGAGTGATGAAACATGTTCCCTGATGCATACTGTAAAAAAATATGTTTCGGGTGAAAATTATGAATCAACTTCAAAACGCTCAAAGGAAATTGAAGATTACGTAGAACAGGTTCGAATCTTTTTTGAGCAGGTTTGTGTATATTTTACAATTGGGTTTTCGCAGGACGAAAAACTTGCCGGCGAAGCAATTGAACAAAAAATTGATGAAACAAAAAAAGAATTGAAAAGGGCCAGCCGTAAACGACTTGAAGCAGGTGCTGATGTAAAAGAAGAACTTCAATACATTGACATTGTTCGAAAAGTTGAACGGGCCGGCGACTGTGTTTATGCTATGCTGCAGAGTGTGTAATTATAATTATGTGAATTATAAATATCGTTTAGTATCTTTTCCATCTACTCCAGCAAAAAGTTCAATAAGATTTTTTGCTGGACTTGCATTTATCTTTTGCAATAACACTTCTTCAATCTGAAAAAATCCCACATCAGAACTCATTAAAACATCAATTCGAATTGGCTTTTCCTGACCAGCAAGAATTTTCACTTTTTCAATTGAATTGGCAGAATATTTATGAATATCACCTGCGGTTGGTGTTCTGTTCAATTCCATTGGAATACGTGCACGACCTTTTGTCATATCGCATCCATCTGCAATCAAAATCAAACCTGCTTCAAGGGAGTGAATCTTTTTTGTTCCCATGTGACCAAGAATACCTTCCAATGCAAGTGATCGAATAATCACTTTTCTTTTTAGATTTTCCTGTCCTGTAAGAACTTGATCAAGAATTCTATTAATAATACTGTAAGCTATTATTCCTGAATATAGTTCATGTTCCTGTCGTCCTACTGTCATTCCAAAGTCGTGCATAAAACCTGCTATCATAACAGCACAAACACAGTCTGAAAAACTCCCTGACTGTTCTTTCTCTAGCGAAGTTTGAAGTCCGGCTGTATGAAGTATCTTCAACATCTTTAATGCATTACGACAAACTGTACGCATGTGAACAGGGCCATGATCATTAAAACCTAAGCGCTGGATGGAAACCGTGTTAGCATAATCCTGAATTGCTTGGATTTCTTCATCGTTTATAAGAAGCTCAAGGGTTCTCAAAGGAAGTTCATCTTTATCTGGAGTTAAATCAATTATTTCTTTTGTAATTTCAATGAGTTTTTCGTCTACTCTGATCTCTTTTGGTGATTTCATGGATTTATTTTACCACATTATCTGGTATTTGACGTTAAGAAAATGTAAAAAAGCACCTGATAACTCAAAAAAGAATTATCAGGTGTTTGATAAACAAGTTTAGTCTTTTACAACCTTAGTAAGCTTTGCCATTTTTTTGTAGATTTCAGTGTTGTCGTAGAAGCCTTTGAATTCTTCCTGACCGACACCAAGGGCAAATACTGGAACTGGTAACCCTGTATGGCTATTTGAAGTCCACCCAAGACCAGATTTTGCATTGAGTACATGAGTGATTGTAATTGTGAGTGGTTCGTAAGTTCCGTAAAGATCGTATTCTTGTTGGCTGCGAGTTTTGTCATTTTTGATTGTCTTTTCATAAGCAGTTTTGATGCGGGCAAGTTCATAATCTGTAAGAAATAATCCGCCGTTTTTGTCGCTTCCGTTGTTTTGTGGAAGTTTAAGGCCAAACAAAGTTTCAACATCCTTCATAACTGCTTCAAAACTTGTCTGATTTTTCTTGTAAGCTGAAACATAATCTGAATCAAATTTTGCGTAGGAAATTTTCTGGCCGTCTAATGTGCGGAAGAATAGGTTGTAGTCTGTACCTGCATAACCGATTGTAATCCCTCCAGTTTCATGATCTGCTGTTACGATGATAAGTGTTTCTTTCGGATGCTTGTTGTAAAAATCAATTGCTTCTTCTACGGCTTCACTTAATGCAAGTGTATCGGCAATTGAAGATCGGGCATCATTTGCGTGACATGCCCAGTCAACCTTTCCTCCTTCTACCATCATAAAGAAACCTGTTTTGTTATCAAGAACTTCAATTCCTTTGCGAACATAATCTCTAAGCGCCCATTCACCATTTTTTTCTGTCATTGTCATAGCTCATTGAATCTGAGTCTGCAAGAGTCTGAGCAATAATAATACCTTTATCGCCATTTTCAAGATTTGATGCAGACTTCTGATTAAAACAAACCTTATATCCTGCTTGTGTGGCAAGTTCGTAGATAGAAGTCTTGTCTTTATTTTTGTCCTGAGGTTCCATCAAAGCACCTCCAGCAAAATAATCAAAGTTTGAAGCAACAAGTTCTTCACCAATTGCATAGTTAGATTTGCGACTTGCTTGGTGAGCGTAAGTTGCTGCAGGAGTAGCATGATTTAAGTTGACTGTTGATATAACACCAATTTTGTATTTCTTCTGATCTCGAAGTTGCTCTGCAATTGTGCGGTATTTAATTTTTTTTGTAATATCCACATTGATTGAAGATGAATGTGTCTTGTAACCGGTAAAGATTGAAGTTGCAGTTGAAGCTGAATCCGGAGCAAAAGATGTTGCATCGTAAGTACTTGCAGAACCGGCAATAGGAAATTGATAAAAACTTAATGCTTTCATTTTGGGTGAATCAGATGGATTTTCAGATTTCTTTACAATATCAACAATTCCACCAGCATCTTTACCCATATAATATGCTGCACTCTGAATCTGAGGATAACTCATTCCATCTCCAACAAACATAAATATATATTTTGGAGTTCCTTTTCCTGTAACTGGAGCTGTAATTTTTGTTTCTGCGTGAAGTGCAGAAAATCCAAGAAGTGCTAAGAGAATAGAACTTGTAAGCTTTGATTTTTTCATTTTTGTACCTCTTTAATCCTTGTTACCAGAATTTTGATTTTGCAATTCTTTTATTTTTAAATTGCTGTTAATCCCAGTGACAAGGTCAATATAAATGACTTTTATTAAAGTTTAATGAAGGATGTGTTAAGCCTTTGTTAAATGGTTTTTATTCGGAAGAAGAACTCCTGAAAAAAAGGCTGTAAGTGGAGCAGTCATGGCAAGATCAAAACTTCCAGCTACAGTATTAATGATCTCTGATGCAACTACATTGTTGTTCAAAATATTATATATTTGGGTTCCCTGTGCCATAAAAGTCATAAGCATGGCAATGCAGGTTCCTGAATAAGCTAATAAAAGAGTTGTGGTCATTGTTCCCATAGCGGCGCGGGCAACTGTAAGTCCGGATTTAACGGAATCTTTTTTTGAGATTTCAGGACAGTTACGAACTACTTCAGATACTGCAGATGTAATGTCAACGCTAAGATCCATTACAGATTAAAATGAGTGCGTAAAACAACACAGAAAAAGGAGCATATTTAAGGTGCAAACAGCCGATAAACTAAACAAGGCGGTAGGCACATGGGAAAAAAGAGACAGTCGTTCAGTAAGGATTTCAAAGCAAAGGTTACACTT
>JAZLGX010000037.1:0-33614 GCA_045616545.1 Treponema sp.
TTCATCAGGGGCTGGATTATATAACTCCTGACGAAGCATACAAGAATGGATTTGTTGGTGCTTATGCCCCAACAACAGATTCCATCGCTGCCTAAATTCGTTAATTTTCAGATTTTTTGTCTGGACAAAGGGCTTAGCATAGTTTCATTTGGCTTTTTATTAAGTTTTTCTATTCTGTCTGTTACAGCTTTTACAAGTGCTGTATCTGAACCACGGAATTCATAAATTGCCTGTTTATAGTCGCCAACCCAAATTGTTTGTTCCACTAAATCACTTAATCGATCAAATATTTTAATATGTGTTGGAGAACAGTCCTGAAATTCATCTACAAAAAGATACTTATATGTTTTTGAAATATCATCCTGTGCAGTTTTATATTCGTCTTTTGTAATAAGTTTCCACAGATACTCTTCCATATCTGTATAATCAATTATGTGCTGCTCTTTTTTATTAAAAAAATTTCTGATATCCATTGATGATGTTAATCCATGTCTGTTTAGTATGCTTTCTAGGATATCACAAAGCGGAAATTTTCGCTTTCTTGTGTATGCTGTTTTATTATTTCCTCGTACTTTTTCTACTGTCCTGTCACTCTCTTAAGTCTTGTAAGAAATAGATTGATTCGTTTTTTATTTGCTGTTCTCATAAAATTTTTCCACCCAAACAAAATTTTAATGTTTTGTTCAAAATTAAAAAAGGTAGCCTTAAGTTTATGATGTTGCACATAGCGGGTGGTTTATTGTGAAAAATGTTTCGCTTCGCTTCACATTTTTCACAGGCTCATGAGCCTATAAAAAAACCCCGCAAATCATCTGCAGGGCTTTAAAACAAATATATCCACTATCGATTAATAATCATGTGTAAATGAAATATTCGTCAATCTTCTTCCATCCAGACTTTACTGTCGGCTACGGAATTACACCGTATCATGCTTAAAAAAGCTCGCTGGCTTCTGGAATACACAGTTACAGCCGGTGAGGAATTTCACCTCGCCCTGAAGATTAATTACCCAATATTACCCGATAACAAGGAACCGTCAAGTATTACTCTTTAAATAATAGAAATATTTTTTAGCCCACCCATTCGCCATACTCTTCATCTGTACAAAGTACATGATGACTACCATCAATAAGATGATCCGTTCCCTTATCGTAATCAATACCACTCTCATAATAATTATAGTTAATTATACTTCTGCCCTTTTCTATTATAGGATTAGGACGTGGAATTGCCGACAAAAGACTTTTTGTATAAGGATGTATCGGATTACTGAAAATCTCTTCAGTTGTACCTGTTTCAAGCAAATAACCTAAATGTAAGACTCCAATTCTGTCACTGATATATTTTACCATGCTTAAATCATGAGCAATAAATAGATAAGCCATCCCAGTCTCTTTTTGGATATCCTTCAACAGGTTTACAACTTGAGCTTGAATACTTACATCCAATGCACTGATACATTCATCAGCTACAATAAGTTTTGGATTTAAGACTAATGCTCTAGCTATTCCTACACGCTGTCTTTGTCCCCCACTAAATTGATGAGGATATCTATCAATGTGCTCTGGACTAAGACCGACTTTCCTCAAGATATTCTGTATCTTTTGTTCACGCTCAGCTTTACTTGAGTATAGATGATGAATATCAAGTCCTTCACCAATTATCTCGCCTACTTTTTTTCGAGGGTTAAGACAAGCCATTGGATCCTGAAATATCATCTGCATATTAGTACGCAAATATTCTGTATCTTTACGGCTTACCTTTCCACTGATATCTCGTCCATCAAACTTTATTGAACCTGAAGTAGAATTGTATAATCTGATTACACTACGTCCTATTGTACTTTTGCCGCTACCTGATTCACCGACTAATCCGTAAGTTTCACCAGGGTAGATATTAAAACTAACATTATTGACAGCCTTGACAGTATAAGATGAAGATACCTTAAAAAACTGTTTCAGATTATTTACTTCAAGCAAGGGAGCATTCTGTGTCAACATATATATTAGCCTCCTTCTTCATTATTTCTATTCTTTCTTTTAATTCTTCCGGAAGCTCTACTTTAGGAGCTCTGGGATCCAAGAGCCATGTTGCTGCTTGATGAGTTTTTGTAACATCAAACATTGGAGGTTCGATACGGTCATCAATATTTAATGCGTAAATATTTCTTGGAGCAAAAGCATCGCCTTTGACTTCATGCAGTAAATTTGGTGGTGAGCCAGGAATTGTATAAAGTCTTTCATTATCAGTATCCAAATCAGGCATTGCACTTAAAAGGCCCCATGTATAAGGATGTCTTGGATCAAAAAATACTTCTTCAGCAGTACCGCGTTCAACAATTTTTCCTGCATACATTACATTAATGTAATCAGCGATTCTAGCAACGACACCAAAGTTATGAGTAATAAAGATTACAGATAAATTTCGTTTCTTCTGGATACTTGTAATCAAATCAAGTATTTTTGCTTGAATCGTTACATCAAGAGCTGTAGTTGGTTCATCACAAATCAAAAGCTCCGGGTCACAAGCCAACGCAATAGCAATAACAATACGCTGCCTCATACCTCCACTTAGCTGGTGAGGATAATTTTTCATGCGGGCTTCAGGATCTGTAATACCGACCTCAGTTAATAAAGAAATTGCTTTATTATATGCATCCTGCTTTGAAATATCGGTATGATGAAGCATACCTTCCATAATCTGTTTACCGATAGTCATTGTTGGATCAAGACTTGTCATTGGATCTTGAAATACCATGGAAATTCTTTTTCCATTAAGTTGTTTCCTTATATCCTTTATCTTCATATCAAGGATTGAATACTCTTGCAGAGTTCCGTTATCATTCGTAGACCTGAATACAATACTGCCACTTTTTACAACAGCATTTTTTGCAAGAATACCCATTACAGCCTTTGTTGTTACAGATTTTCCACTACCAGACTCACCTACGATAGCAACTGCCTGCCCTCTTTTTACAGTAAGATCTACACCTCTAATAGCGTTTACCATTCCTGCAGTAGTTTTAAATCCAATAGAAAGATTATTTACCCGTAATATGGTATTATCTTTTTCAATCTCATTAATTTCATTCATAATAACCTGCCTTACTTTTGAAACTTAGGATCTAAAGCTTCTCTGAGTCCATCAGCCAATAAATTAAAACTTAGCATAAGCAAAGCTAAAACAACAATAGGTGGAACAATCTGATATGGATGAGTTGTAAAACTATTAAATGCATCAGAAATCAAGCTTCCCAAAGAACATTGTGGTACAGGGATTCCCAATCCAACAAAGGACAAGAATGCTTCTGTAAATATTGCAGTAGGAATACTAAACATTGTCTGAGTAATTATCTGTCCAATGATATTTGGCAATATTTCTCCGAAGATAATTCCAAAGTTTTTTGCACCTAAAGTACGACTTGCAAGTACAAATTCACGTTCCTTAAGGTTTAACATCTCAGCTCTAGCAATACGACTCATTCCAATCCATTCTGTTATCATCAAAGCAAAAATTATCGTTGCAATACCAGGTTTTAAAACCAACATGAGTAAAGTTACTATAACCAGACGAGGTATTCCGTTTACAATTTCTGCTATACGACACATTATACTGTCAGTGATACCACCAAAGTATCCGGAAATCAATCCATAACTCATTCCAATTATCATATCGATTAAAACAGCAATAACAGAGATATAAAGACTTACGCGGGTCCCCATCCAGGTTCGAGTCCAAATATCGCGGCCTAAAGTGTCAGAGCCAAACCAGTAATAGACATCTGCATCGTTATTCTTTTCGTAGAGATTTACAGTTTTTTTACCAGATGTAGTCTTTACAGTTTCAGATCCATCAAGAAGTATCTTTGTTCTAGGTGCATAATTCTTCTGAGAAAGATTCTGACTTGAGTAAGTATATTCATTCATACCAGGGCCAAATATGGCAAGCAACGAAATTATTACAATGCATATCAGTGATACAACAGCACCTTTATTTGCCCAAAATCTTTTTCTTACTTCCTTCCAATAACTTAAGGAAGCAAAGTTTGAATCCATCATAACAGACTGTGTGTCTGCTTTTAATTTAAAATCATCTTCCAAAAAAATAATCTGATCAATAGTCTGAGCATTAGTCATGTACAGTCTCCGAGATTCTTATGCGAGGATCAATGATACCATAGAGAATATCAACCAAAAGCATGATTCCAATATACAATGCACTGTATATAAAGCTTAATGAAATAACAACATTATAGTCATTTGATTGTATTGCAGTTACCAAAAGGGAACCTACTCCAGGAATAGAAAATATTTTTTCAACAACAAGAGAACCTGTCATCAAATCTACTACAAGTGGAGCTAAAACAGTAATAATTGGTATCAATGTGTTACGTAAAGCATGGCTCCAGATAAGCTTGAATCCTGAAATTCCTTTACTTTCAGCAAGCTGCATATATTCACTATCCAATGCTTCGAGCATTTCTGTACGTGTGAATCGTGCAATAGATGCCAAAGTAAACATACAAAGTGAAATACTTGGCAAGACAGTAGAACTGAATGGATGATTATTTGAATACAGCATTGGAAAAAGCTTTAACTTAAATCCAAACTGATAACTTAATGCAAGAGCAAAAACATAACTTGGTATAGAAACACCAAGGACAGATATTATAGTACATACAATATCCCAAGCGGAGTGAGCCCATACTGCAGATATGATACCAAGCATAAATCCTAAAACAGCACCAATGAATACTGCCTGAAACCCAACTCTGATACTAACTGGTAATCTTATTGCAATCAGAGAGCTGATTGGTGTATTCTTGCTTATATTATAACTTACACCAAAATCACCTCGAAACATGTTTACCACATACTTAAAAAACTGTATAGGTAAAGGCTTATCCAGCCCATACTTGGAATATAACGAAGCCCTTTGATCTGCATTCAGTTTTTCATCATTAAAAGGACTTCCCGGCATTAACTGTAATAAAATAAAGAGCACCAGTGTAATAACTAAGAGAGTAAACACCGATACTAAGATTCGTTTTAGCAAATATTTCCTCAATTTCTAACCCAAATATAAAGTATCATTAAAAATCTGACAGATAAGGCAGCACATATTGTGCTGCCATTCTTTTCATCAACTAGTCTTTAGTAGTATTCTTATAAACTCTGTTCAATGCTACAGCATGATTTTCAATTCCCTTTACAGAACTTCTGATCATTACTGCATTTGACTGCTGATAGATAGGGAAAATAACAGCATCTTCAAGAGCTATCTTCTCAGCTTCTTTCATTGTCTGCCAGCGTTCTGCAGGTTTTTGAGCATAAATACCAGTTACACACTGTTCAATAAGCTCATCATATTTTGCATTGCTCCAGAATCCATAGTTATTTGGATTATCAGTTATCCACATACCAAGATATGTCATAGGATCAGCATAGTCAGGACCCCATCTTGTAAGTCCCAGCTCAAAGTTTCCGTTCTGTAAATCCTGAACTCTCTGCTTTTTTGGTTCTACCCTTAAATCAACAATCAGGCCGGGAAGAGTGCTTTCAAGCTGTTCCTTTATAACAGCTGCAACATTCTGCTGAATTGTAGTATCATCAACAATCATCTCAAACCTAAAGCTATCCTCACCAAGTTCTTTTTTGGCTTCAGCATAGAATGCAAGTGCTTTAGTCACATCATAATCACAAAGTTCCGGAAACTCTCTCTGATCCAGTGTAAAATCCTTACCTTCATTTGAGAATGCATATTCAGAAGGAACAGCTGTATATGTAGCTTTACTACCATCTTTTACAACATCTTTTACAATTGATTCACGATTCAATGCAAAACTTAAAGCCTTGCGGAGATTTAAATTTGCAAGATCCTTATTGTCTCTGATATTAGGTGAGATATACCATAAATATCCAGCACCTACAGTACCAAACTCTGGATCATCAATAACCTGGTCAACCTGATCACCTGCTACCAAAATTACATCGATATCACCATTCTGATAAGAAAGCAATGCCTGCTGACTATCTTTAATAACCTGATAATTGAGAGCATCAAGCTTAATCTTGTCAGCATCATAGTAATTTGGATTTTTTTCAAGTGTAAAGCTTACTGCTGCAGGAGAATACTCTTTAAGAATAAATGCACCATTGCTTAAAGTTGTCTCTGCACTTGTCGCATATGTATCACCACACTTCTCAAAGAATGCGCGGTTTACAGGATAAAATGTCGGGAAGTAAAGAATAGAATCAAAATATGAAACCGGTACTTCAAGTTCAACCTGAAGAGTCTTTGAGTTCAAAGCTTTTACTCCCAAAGACTCAACTGGAAGTTTTCCTTCGATAATTTCAAATGAGTTTTTAATCTGTCCGATATCAGACAACATATATGAATATTCGCTGGCAACTTTTGGATCTACAGCTCTCTGCCATGCAAATACAAAGTCATCAGCCGTTACAGCATCGCCATTTGACCAGAATGCATCATCACGAATCTTAAATGTATAAACCAAGCCATCTTCACTAACAGTTTCTTCAGCACATAAAGCATTGACGGTAGATCCGTCAGCCTTCATCTGCTTTAAACCATCAGTAAAATCCGCGATTACTTCAAAAGAAGTTCCATCTGTTGCTTCCTGAGGGTCAAGACTCTCAACTTCAACCTCAATCATTACATTAAGTGCCTTGGAAGGTGACTTGACACTAGTTTTCTCACCTCCACAAGAAGCTAAACCTAAAAGTGCAGCACAAGCGGCAACAAGCCCTGTTACTTTTGTAAGTTTTTTCATTTATTCCCCCAAATTATAAATAAAATTACATTTTATTTACTTTTTAAAGGATTATAAAAAAATTTAATTATATTGTAAAGATATTTTTTAATATTTATGCATTATCATCCATTTTTATGCATATTTGCTATAGAAATTTTTGTATTTTTACCCCAGCACCCACTCTAAAACCTTCATATACAAACAAATACATATAAAACGTAATTTTGTATAAACAGACTTGAACCTGGAACATAAACTGATCTGTCTGACTGCCAATCCCAGAAATAATACCGTGCATTCTGTTAAAAAAAGATCCCTGCCTATATCTGCTGTTTTTGCAGCACTATCATTCATAGACTGCTTATTAAATTTTTACGATAGATTCAATACCTTTGTAAAATATGCGTAGAATATGACCGGAATACAGTAATAATTAACAAATCCCATATTTTATGCTATACTTTTATCGCGCAGACAAGAAAATACCCTGTAGGAATCCAGACTTTCGAAAAAATCATAAATGAGGGCTATCTCTATATAGACAAAACAGATATCATATATGACATCTGTCATAGTTACAGCTATGTCTTTTTGAGCAGTCCACGTAGATTCAGCAAATCTCTTCTGGTTTCTACCTTTAGGGAGTATTTTGGCGGCAACAAGAAGCTCTTCAAGGGCCTAAAAATCGAAGGCCTTGAAAAAGACTGGATAAAGTATCCTGTACTGCATTTTAACATGAGTTCCTTAAAGCGGGACTGCGCCGGATCCTACAACGTCAACTGTCACAGCACAGTCTATATCAGCGTTGGCTGTCACAACCACTGATGCTCTCAAGCAGATAGATGACAAGGCATATGCCTGTACATATGACCCCTCAGGCAGGAAGATAGTAAAGATTGGTGTTGTCTTTGACTCTTCCAGGAGAGAATTTGCCCAATGGGTGCAAGCTTAGAATGCATGTGGCTTAATGGTCCTGGTTGCCCTGCACCTTAAAAGCTTTTTTGTCATCGCACACTCTGTGGCCATAGTACACTATGGCACAGAATGCACCCCTATTTATAGAAGATTTCGCACTCAAATGAGCTTTCGCTATTGCCTTCACAGTCAGGAATATCCCGCTTACCCACTACAATAATCTTCCTGTTGTCATCATCAAAGGCACCATAAACATGCATAATCTCGTTTTTCCTGATTTCCTTGCAGAAATTTAAGCGAAAATCAGTAAATTCTTTGTTTTGATAAGCCTCTGGAAGAAAATCGATGGCAAAGTTTATATATTTGGCGTTGGTTAAATGACCATTAGGATCGAGATGAGATAAAAGAATCTTCTGATCCCCTAGATGCTCCAGTTCTTCCGGAACCTTGATTTTTCCTGGCTGCTTTTCAAAAGGAGTCTGGACATCAGATTTGATAAGATATTCAAATCTTGACGGAGAAATTAACTTTCGTGACTCAGGATCAACGACAACCCAGAGACTCTTGCCTTGTACAAGAACCTTTCCGGTAGCTGAAACAAACTCATAATACCTCATAAGCTGAAAACCTTCAGGTTTCTCTTCGCTGACCCTGACGGTCATGATTTCATTTTCTTTTGGAAGTTCATTTATATGAATACTTGACCGGGAGACCATCTGTACATAACCATTCTGGTTCATCATCTGTCTGTCCTGCCCGTTCTGCGTGTACATCTCGATTACAAAGTCCGCGCAGTATTCCATAAGCTCCGTAAGATGAATGCGGCTGTTTGACCCGCATTGCCCGAACAAGACCTTTGTTTCTCCGCAAAAGCCGACGTGATCATCTGTCAGATAGTTTTTAAGTTCTTTCATACTAAATTAGACACAGATTTTGGAGAAAAGTTTTAAACAAAAAAAGTGTTTTTTTTAAAACTTTTTACAGTTTCCTGGTGTCTAATTTAGTAACAGTAAAAACAAAAAAAAGTAGGAGACCTACATCATGGAACTTTCAAGCGAATTTTTAGTTGAGAATCGGAAATTTACAAGCTATGACGATTTTAAGAACAACTGCAAACTAAAAACTATTCCTGATTTTAACTTTGCATACGATATCGTCGACCGTTATGCAAAGGATGACCCCGAAAAACGAGCTTTGGTATGGATAGATGATAATGGAGAAGAAAAAACCTTCACATTTACAGATATATCGAGAGAGTCAAAGAAAGCAGCCTACTGGCTGACTACAAAAGGTATCAGAAAAGGCGATACCGTCATGCTTATTCTCCGCCGCCGCTATGAATGGTGGATCCTTATGCCGGCACTGCACAGAATCGGTGCTATAGTAATCCCTGCAACAGACCAGCTTTTGAGAAGCGACATCGAATACCGCACAAATGCCGCTGATGTAAAGATGATAATTTCCTATGACAATCCTCATATCCAGGAAGAAATCGAAAAATCAATGCCATCATCCCCTACTGTAGAAAACCTTGTTACAGTAGGTAAAGTAATGAGGAAAGGATGGATCTCATTCCATGAGGAATATGAAAACCTTCCGGCAGAGTTTCCGCGCCCTGTAGGAGAAGCTGCAACCCACAACAAAGATCCTATGCTTCTCTACTTTACATCAGGAACTTCCGGTTATCCGAAGATGGTTCTCCAGGATTATGACTATCCTCTCGGCCACATCATGACGGCAAAATACTGGCACGGTGTAGTTGAAGACGGTCTCCACCTCTCCATTGCAGAAACTGGCTGGGCAAAGTCAACCTGGGGCAAGCTGTACGGACAGTGGATTGCAGGAACAGCTCTCTTTGTCTATGACATGAACAGCTTCAAACCTACAAAGATGCTTGAGATGATATCCCACTATGGACTTACCACATTCTGCGCTCCTCCAACAGTATACAGGTTCCTTGTACGTCAGGACCTGAGCAAATACGACTTGAGCAAATGCGTACGTTTCAGTACAGCAGGAGAGGCACTCAACGGCGAAGTATTCAACAAGTGGCTTGAGTTTACAGGCAAGAAAATCTACGAAGGATATGGACAGACTGAATCGACAATCATCTGCGGCAACTTCATGGAATACTGCGAGATCAGGCCAGGCTCAATGGGTAAGCCTAATCCACTTTACAAAGTAGAAGTCCTCAATCCAAACAATAATCCTGTTCCTAGAGGAGAAATCGGCGAACTGTGTATCCACGTAGAGGATGGACGGCCATTCGGTCTTCTTATGGGATACCACAAGGATGTAGTCCTTACAGCTGATGCCTTTGACGGCGGAGTCTATCACACAGGGGACAACGTATATATGGACGAAGATGGATACGTATGGTTTGTAGGCCGCAAAGATGACATCATCAAGACAGCCGGTTACCGCGTAAGTCCTTTTGAAGTTGAATCTGTACTCCAACAGCACCCTGCAGTCCTTGAATGTGCAGTTACCGGTGTGGAAGATAGCAAGCGCGGTATGTCTGTAAAGGCAACAATCGTCCTCTCCCCAGGATACGAGGACATCGATCCCAAGACGATGGAAATCCAGCTTTCCACATTTGCCAAGGAAAACACAGCCATGTACAAGTGCCCTAGAATCTTTGAGTTTGTAAAGGAACTTCCAAAGACAATAAGCGGCAAGATCCGCCGTGTTGAAATCCGCGAAAAGGACAACGGCAAGGAAGTGGACAAGATTAAGCAGGAGTTCTAGATGCCTTTTTGACTTGACTCAAAGGCATCTCATGCAGGAATCATTGGAGATGTCTTCGGGTCAAAAAAAACTGGAGACAAGATGTAGGACTTGAGCCTAGGACGAGTACCCTCTTACCAGAGACGTACTCTTTTTTCAGAAAGTCCTAGTTTTTTTCAAAGGTTGTCGGCTCCTCTAAAAGTCTAAGACCTTTGCCCAAAAGTCTTAGAGTTTCATTTTAAAGTCTAAGACTTTTTTCCAAAAGTCTTAGAGTTTTTTTCAAAAGTCTTAGACTTTTTTCAGAAAGTCCTAGGCTTTTTTCAGAAAGTCCTAGGCTTTTTTTGACGGAAAATCATCATAGATGTTATCTCTAAAAATTGCAATTTTTAGAGATAACTTTGAAAATACGATCTACAGAACCATGCAAATTAAGCGGTTCTGTAGTCATTCCATAAAGCCCAGCCTGCCATAAGACCGGCTGGTGTTTCCTGCACAAATGACTAAAGACATATTGTCATTATCGAGTGTGCTCCACTTATCATATCTGACTTCTGGTTCCTGAGTGATAATGTGAAGTCCACATCATCGTCAGTCCTGTTGAAGACAACAAGCACTATGGAGTTGTCAGGATTTGCAAAACCAAGACACTCTATCTTGTCAGTGTATCTTGATACAAAAATCCTTCTGGCTCCAGGGGCTACAAAGCGGCTGAAATGGCTGATATAATAGTAGGACTTGTTTATCTTGATTTCGCCCTTGTCTGTATCACACATGATAGGAGCATCGCAATAGTTACCCACATGGTTCGGGCCGCCTTCCTTGTCAAGGAAAAGATTCCAGTCGATGAATGCATTGGCTCCGGCATTGAAGTTACCGAGGATATCATGGGCATACCGCTCTGCCTTGGACAAATCACTTTGGTCTCTGTATCTGGAATACTCAACGCATCCTTCCGTAAAGATAAGTTCCTTGCCAGGGAACTCTCTTGCAGTCTGGGCTATCTGCTCAAAGTGGTCACCGCTGTACCAGTGGAATGCAACTCCGCTGATATCCTTTTTTGCCTTGTCACCATCAAGACATTCCCTTGCCCTTTCCAGGAGAAGTTCCTTGTTGTGGTCCCATACATTGATCCTGACACCGTCAAGTCCTGCTTCATTCAGCGCAGGCTTCAGATAGTTGCAGGCAAAGTCTCTCTCCTCGCTTCCGGTATATAGACAGCTGTCCCATGTCTGGGTTGCCTTAGGTTCATTCTGGACAGTAAGACGTGTTATATCAATGCCTTCTTCCTTGTACTTTTCTATATACTTGACGATCATTGATGCCCACATTGACTGATACTTTTCCTTGAGCTTGCCTCCATGGTTCATCTCCTCGTTGGTCTTCATGAATGCAGGAGGGCTCCATGGAGATGCAAGAAGATCAAGATTGGTGCCATGCCCCTTTGCGCACTCTATTGCAGATTGGATTAGAGGGATAAGATATTTCTTGTCTCTGTCAATCTGGAACGTCCTGAGCTCTGTATCAGTGCTGTCTTCTATATAGCTGTAATTCCCCAGCGCAAAATCACAGCTTTGGATATGAGTACGGCAGAAGCTGTATCCGGCTCCATCCTTGCCAAAGTAAAGGTCTGTCAGCTTTTTGCGGTTTTCGCTGCTCATCCTGGACCATGTGTATCCTGCAGCTTCTGTAAATGCTCCTCCCATGCCAAAGTATGTCTGGAATGTTGTGTCAGGCAGAACCTTAACAAGTTTCATCTCTCCGCCATTGCCTTCTTCAAGAGAAACAGAATGTTGTTCAAGATTTCGCTTTTCGTCAGTTATATAGCAAGTCATATTATTCCCCAAGTTTTACTTTGTTTACTGCCATCTTCTCGTTTCTGATCTTTACGATGCTGTCCCAGTTGTTATCTTTGAGGAAGTCCTTGTAAGACTGGAGAGTTGCATTGAACTCGTCCTGATTCTGACTTCTGATAAGGGCAACAAGTGTTGTAGACCACTTTGTGTTGATGGCGCTCAATGACCTTGCTTCCTGCGTTCCGGCATCCGGGTTTGTGTTTTCAAGGATAAAGTGTGGATAAAGCTTGCCGATACCCCACTGCTGCATTTGCTTGATGCTGTCAGGATAAGCGTCATTGCTCAAGGCCTTGTACTTGTCGTGTCCAAACGGGATGAACTCTCCGAGTCTCATTTCCTTCTTGAATCTCTCGTTGTCAGAACTTCTCAAGGCATTTGCCTCAGGTGTGAGGCAGTACTCTCCCTTGTCGTTGATTGTATATGTTACACCTTCCACACCGTAGTTTGTAAGGATCTGTCCTTCGTAGCTCAAGAGGTATGTGTAGAGCTGGATTGCCTTGGCAGGGTCTTTGCATGTTTTTGAAACAAATGTGATCATCCATCCACTGATACCAGCCTGGTTCAACTTAGGCTTGTTGCCCTTTGTGCTCTGTGGTCCGTCAATGGCAATATACATTCCGTCAGGATTATTGTTCTGCCATGTAGTAAGGAATCCTGACTGCTGGGGGGTACCCTGCATCATGATACATGCATATTTTCCGATGCTTTCCTTTTCCTGCCATGTGGTGTTGTCATCTGTAAAGCTGTCATCACTGATGTAGCCTGCCTTATATGCTTCATTGAATGTGCCGATCCAGCTGAGGTAATCTTCGTCCAGGTTACGGTCATAGAATGTTCCATCGCTGTTTGTAAGAGGTACACCAAGAAAGTCCTGCAGTGAGTCACCGAGGGAGCTTGTCCCGTTGATTTCAAAGTTATTGAATCCAAGCGGAATCAGGGAAGGATATGTATTCTTTATCCTGCCGAGGACCTCGATGAATTCTTTCTGTGTACCCATTGAAGGACGGCCCAATGCTTCGTAAACATCCTTACGGATAACAAATGCAGTGTTGGCATAGATCATGCCGCTGTCATAGTCTGACTTTGTATTGGAATAGTCAGGATAACAATATGTCTTGCCGTCTGCAAGCTTGAACCAGCCGAGGGACTGGCTGTCTGCCACCTGGTAGAAATATGGGTCGTAGTTGTCTGCAAGGTCCTGCAGGCTGTAAGCCCAGTTTGGAGCTTTCTGTGCAATGGCAGAAGATGCATCAAAAGTAGTGATGATGTCAGGCATATCTCCGCCTGCAAAGAATGTATTGAGCTTGGTATCGTCACCACTCAGGAACTGTACGTCAAGCTTGAGGTCTTCGGCTACTTTCTTTGTGATGACATCGTTACCCCACTCCGTGTTCCACCACTCTGCGTTGACGTACCATGTCAATGTTGACTTGGACTTTGTGTCAGCTTTCCATGCTGGTGTTGATGGATCCAATACGTATCGTCCGTTTTCTACGACACCGTCACTTCCTGTCTTTGTAAAAAAACTCTGGGAGTTGTCGCTCTTGCCACTGCATCCTGATGCAAGCAGCATACCTGCAACAGCAGCTGTTACTGCTGTTGTCAAAGCATGGTTTCTTGATTTTTTCATTTTATATCCTCCAAAAAAATATTTATTCTTTTACTGCTCCAAGCATGAGGCCGGAAACAAAGTGTTTCTGTAACAGTGGATAGATGATCAGAATCGGCACTGTCGTAGTTACGATTGTAGCAAGCTGTATCCCCTTGGATGTAGTAGACAGTGAAATGTTACCGATGCTGTTCATTGCCTGAGCCTGCTGTTGTACAATTATCTCATAGAGCTTCATCTGTACCGGATAGAGGTTGCGCCTTGTGGTGATGTAAAGCTTGGCAGTCATGAAATCGTTCCACTGAAATACTCCGTTGAAGAGTGCAATTGTTGCAAGGGCCGGCTTGGACAAAGGAAGTGCAATGTTAAGGAATGTATACCACACTCCGGCTCCGTCTACAAAAGCTGCTTCTTCCAGTGAATCAGGAATCTGGACAAAGAAGTTGATCAAGATAATCACGTCATAATAGCTGAAGAGCTGGGGCAAAATATATACTGCAAAGTTGTTCAGAAGTCCAAGCCTCTTCATCAACAGGTATGTAGGTACCATTCCGCCGCCGAAGAACATTGTCACAAGCCCCATTGCCTTGTAGAATCTTCTGAGCTTGAGCTGTTTCTTGCTGAGGCCGTATGCTACCATGGCACAGAAGAATACATGAGTCACTACTCCCACAAATGTCTTCAGGAAAGACACTACAAATGAGAGCCATATGCTGGAATCATGGAATACAGCCCTGTAGTTGTTGAGTGACCACTCTGACGGGATCAGTATAAAGTTGCCTTCTGCCAGTGCAGTGTTTCCTGCAAAAGAAGATGACAGCACGTTCAAAAGCGGCACAAGTATCAGCAATGTAAAAATTGTTATTAGAACCATGTTTATGGTATTGAATATCTGTTCGTCTCTTACTACTTTCATATCAGTTCTCCTATAAATGCTTTGGTACGCAACTATGTTGCATTACGTTTCTTTGTAACGTTAAAAGACCGTCTCGCCGCCGTTGATTCTTTTGGTCAGTCTGTTTGTTATAAGAAGAACTATTACAGATACAACAGAGACTCCAAGTCCTGCTGCAGTTGCATAGGAAAAGTCTCCCTGACTCAAACCCATTCTATATACATAGGAATCAATTACTTCTGCCTTGACCTGGTTCTGGCTGTTCATCAGTACCATAGTCTGGTCCAGGTTGGACTTCAAAAGGCCGCTTACTGTAAGGATAAAGTTGAGACTGATGATTCTACTTATAAGCGGAAGAGTAATGGTAAATACCTGGCGGAGTTTGGAAGCACCGTCAATGCGGGCAGCTTCATAGTAAGTAGGATCGATACCTGCCATGGCTGCAAGATAGAGAACTGTTCCCCATCCTGCTTCTTTCCACACGTCAGACAAGGAAGCTATCAGCCAGTATTTCCTGGCATCAAGAAGGAAATTTGTAGGCTTGTCAATCAGATTGAGACGAAGCAGTATTGTGTTGAGCATGCCACCTGTGCTGAGCCATCTTGTAAGCATACCGCCCAATACGATCCACGAGAGAAAGTGTGGAAGGTAGGAAATTGTCTGTACAGCACGCTTATAAATGTTGTCATTCATGTTGTAGATAAGCAGGGACAGGATGATAGGAGCCGGGAAACCGATCAACAGCTTGAAGAAACTTATACCAAGTGTATTGACCATTGACTGCCAGAAAAACTTGTCTTTGAGTACAATCCTAAAGTTATCAAAACCTACCCAGGCTGCAGAATTAATAGAATCCACTACAGTATAATTCTTGAAGGCAATACTTAATCCGTAAATAGGCATGTAGCAGAATACAACCATAAATATTACTCCGGGGATAACCATACTCTGAAGTGGAATTTGTCTTTTCAATTCATTTACATTCATAAATGCACTCCTTATAAACTATGGAAACCAGCTGCATATAAGACCTGATAGCTGGTGACGTTTGACTCTGATAAAAATCATAAGTTCAAACTCCTCTGGTCGCAAGAGTTGTAATTGTCTTTAAATAGGTCGATATTGCTTTTTTGAAAATCTATAGTACAATATATGCATGTGTGAAAAGAACGATGAAAAGAATAATCATACCCTTGTATATGAAAGTGACAGGAAGACAGACGGCTTTGATATATTCTTCTGGATATTCAATGATAAGAGCAGCTTTGTGGCAACACACTGGCACACTGCAATAGAAATAATGTACATAATAAAAGGTCAGGTAAACGTTACCTACGGCAACAAGGACATAATATTGTTTCCTGGAGATTCGCTTCTGATAGACTCACGTGTTCCCCACTCCACTCGTTCTGCAAACGGAAACAACGCCATACTTCTACAGCTGCCCTATGAGATGCTCAAGAAATATATACCGGAAATCGATGAGCTCAACTTCTTTTATGACTGCCACTCCGGTAACCCGAGAATGCAGGAAAGCATAAACAAGTTTATCGCCATAATAAAGAGGATGCAGGATGCCTTTGTTTCCAATACAAAGGGACAGAACATACTGTTCAACAGTCTTGTCTTTGAGATGCTGTATCTGATGTACACGGAGTTTTCCTACAAGAGCGAGAATCTTTCCTTCAACGGGAATCCGCAGGTGTTTCTCAGACTGGAACCTGTACTCAACTATATCAAGCATAACTACAACAAGAAGTTGAGTCTGCAAGAGATTGCTGACTTTGCATGTATGCAGTCTGAATATTTCTGTCACTATTTCAAGAAGAATGTGGGTGTAACGTATCTTCAGTATCTTAACGAAATAAGGTTGTCACATATATGTCACGATCTTACAGATACAACTGATACTCTGAACGTGATATTGGAACGTCATGGGTTTACAAACTACAAACTGTTTAGGGAAATGTTCTACAAGCAGTTTCAGATGACTCCCGGAGAATACAGGAAACGCCAGGAGTCATAGTCATAGAGGAAACAAAGGATGGCAGAGCTGCAGCAGAGGCAGCCGCCGCCTGTCCTATCATTGCTTTGCTACGGCAATATAATCAATGTTTGCCCAGTTGGACTGAATTTCAATTGTGCCGGACAGTAACAGAGTGTTAAATCCCTTGTTCAAGCTGACAGTAAACTCTGTACTGTTCATCTTGTCCCATGGGTTTCCGCCGTTATCAAGGATGATAAGCTGGTTGTCATCGTCATTTACTCTGTAACAGGCTTTCATTCCGTCTTTACCGTCTCCATTGTATGCCCACTTTACCCTGTACTCTCCTGCTTCCTCTGCATAGATTGTAAAGTTGACATATTTCATGTTGGACCAGTCATCATTGATTGTGTCCATGGTAACAGATGTGTTGAGAGAGCCGACTCCCCAGTCTCCGCTGTAGAATCCTGTGCTTTCAAGTCCACCTGTGGTATAGAAGTCTTCTCCCTGCAGTACAAGAGCTCCGTCAACATATGATACAGGACTTACGCTGATATCCATTGACTTGATGTCAGTTCTTCCTGAAAGTGTCCTACCGCTCAGGTCTATCTGTCCTTTGTCAAAATCCTGCCTATAGAGTTCTGAACTTCCGTCTTTGTAAGTCAGAACAACAAGATACTCACCGCTCTTGTCAGCCTTGAACTGTGCAGTGCTTCCTTCAAAGTGGTCATAGCCGCTTGGGCCGCTGGTTCTTACAACTTCGACAGGCTTTAGAACATTGCCTGACATATCACCGGTAGCATATTTATACACTACATTGCAGAGGGCAGCGTTACATTCATCACTTCCTACATTGCTCCATGCATCGTATATTTCGTCATAGCTTGCAGTCTCAATATTCACAGGGCGCAGTCTTGACGAGTTGTGATACAATCCCCAGTTGCCGTTCTTGGCTGTAGTCTTGTATGTCCACATTGTCCAGCTAATACCGCTGTCATTGAGAAGCTTGAGACCTTCGTCCCATGCATCATTGTTGTTGAAGTAGTTGAACTCACCCATAAGGCTTGGAACATTATAATCTGCCTTTGCAATTGCATTGAGCTTGGTCTTCATGTTTGAAATCTGCCTGCCTTGGCTGTTGTCATAATCATCATACAGATAATTATGATACTGATACATAATGTTCTTCCACTTGTATGTATCCGGATCCGGAAGATCTACAGGATCCCATGTTGCTTCCATTATGATAATATGATTATTATCAATTTTTCTGATTCTGTTGTAAGCTGTATCGTATACAGACCAGAGAATGTCATGGAGCTGATTGTCCGTCAGGCCAGAATCGTATCTGTAGGTGCAGTATGGTTCGTTAAGGAGGTCATATCCTGCAACGTTTGGATTGTCCTTGTAGTGTCTTGCAATGTCTTCCCATATTGTATAGAAGAGTTCCTGATTTTTTCTGTGCTTCAGGACCAAAGAAAAACTCGCTCTTGTCCTTCTTGTTGTCCTTGCCGTCAATTCCTGAGTGGTCAGAGCCGTTCTGGGAGCCAGGTGCTCCGTGAAAATCAATGATCACATAAAGACCATATTCAGCGGCTGTATTTACAAACCAATCCATCTTCTCATATGGATTCTTGTAGAATCTGCCGTCTTCGTCTACAAGATTACGGTACCAGAAAGGAAGTCTTATACAGTTAAAGCCTAATTCCCGGCAGTTTTCAAAGTCTGCTTCTGTCCAGTATGAAGCTTGATATGCATCAAGAAGTTCATACATCTTTTCCTTCCCAAATCTCTTGTCAAGAACTGTGTATATATCATATTCACATGTTACATTGGAGCTTACACTTGTAGGTGTCATCCAGAACTCCTGGAAAAGATATCCGCCTGCATTCACTCCTCTGAGATTGATCAGCCGTCCCTTGCTGTCCTTGATATCCTTGCCGTCAGATTTCAAGCTGTTCATGACTACAGGAACATTGTTCTCTGTTTCATGTTTACTGATATTATCGCTGCTACTCATACCATTTGAACACGCCGATAGCAGTGCAATGGCTGCACTGCATATAGCCATCTCCATAAACTTAGTTTTCAACATAATACTCCTAATTTGTTTTACCATTACAGAATATTTTCTCATTACGCTGACTATATTGAAAAGAGTTTTTTTTGTGTAAAAATAGATCGATTTTGCTTTTTACAAGATGTATGTTTATCCAAGAGCTACATCAAGCACCATCATGATAGAAAATCCTATCATGAACATGATTGTCCCGAGATTTGTATGGCCTTCCTTTTCGTTTTCCTCAGCCATCTCAGGAACAAGTTCCTCTACTACTACGTAGATCATGGCTCCGGCAGCAAAACTAAGAAGATAAGGCAGAACCGGAATGATAAAGCCTGAAAGGATAATCGTCAGAACTCCTGCTATAGGTTCCACTATGCCGGAGAGGATACCGTACACACAGGCCTTGGACTTTGAGAATCCGTTGTTATGGAGAGGCATGGATATGATTGCTCCCTCAGGAAAGTTCTGTATTGCAATACCTATGGCAAGTGCCAGGGCAGAAGCCTCGGTAATCTGGGCACTACCTGTGTACCATCCTGCATACAGTACGCCTACTGCCATACCTTCAGGAATATTGTGGAGAGCTACGGCAAGTACCATCATCGTAGTTTTCTGGAGGTTGGTACGGGGACCTTCCACAGTCTCGTTCAGGTGCATATGAGGTGTGACAGTATCCAGAAGAAGGAGAAAGAGCATACCAAGACAAAATCCAACTACTGCAGGTACAAAGCTGATTCTGCCCATTCCTCTTTCGGCTGCCTGATCCAGAGATGGAATCAGAAGACTCCATACAGAAGCCGCAACCATGACTCCGGCGGCAAATCCAGAAAGCACCTTCTGCATTCTGCTGCCAAGCTGTCTCTTCATAAAGAGCACACAAGCTGAACCTAAAGCTGTCCCTGCAAACGGGATCAAAAGACCTCTCGCTATAATACCTATCATACTTTTTAGTCTAACATGTCTCATAGGCTGTGACAATACACGAGGAAATCATGCAGCTTTCTTTTTTATCAGGGCTTTTTCATGACATTCTCCCCGATTCAAGCTTGCAGACTTTATCCACTAAAGAAGCAACCATTCTTCTATTTTTCTGCTGTGTTCTGCTGTTTTTTAGTAAATATTTACTATTTGCAATATTGTTAAAGATAGTTTATACTCCTAGAATTATGAATCGTGAAAACTTAGGATCCAGACTGGGCTTTATTCTTTTAAGCGCAGGCTGTGCAATCGGAATCGGAAACGTATGGAAGTTTCCGTATATGGTGGGCTCTTATGGTGGAGGAGCCTTTGTTCTCTTCTATTTGCTTTTTCTTGCAATACTAGGTTTACCTATAATGGTAATGGAATTCAGTATCGGACGCAGTGCACAGAAAAGTCCTATCAAGATGTTCAACAGCCTTGAACAGCCAGGACAGAAATGGCATCTGCATGGATACATCTGTTTTATAGCTAACTATATAATCATGATGTTCTATACTACAGTCTCTGGCTGGATGCTATATTATTTTTACGCAAGTGTCCGAGGACTTTACACTACACTGGATACAACCGGCATTGAAAATTTATTCATCAACCTGACTCAGTCTCCTGTGACAATGGGAATCTGTATGATAATAACTGTTATGGCAGGATTTCTCATACTTAGTTTTGGCCTCCAAAACGGCCTTGAAAAAATAACCAAAGTAATGATGGTAATGCTTTTGGTTCTTATTGTTGTCCTTGCATTTCACAGTATCCTTCTTAAAGGAGGATCGGAAGGAATCATATTTTATCTAAAACCGGATACCACCAAGATAAGACAAGCAGGACTTGGCAACGTAATCCTTGGAGCAATGAATCAGGCCTTCTTTACATTAAGCATCGGTATTGGTTCTATTGCCATATTCGGAAGCTATACAGACAAACAACACACATTGCTTGGAGAAAGCATAAATGTTGTTATACTTGACACAGCAGTTGCTATATGTTCAGGCTTGATCATATTTCCGGCATGCTCAGCATATAATATTGCCGTAGACAGCGGTCCAAGCTTGCTATTTATCACACTGCCAAATGTATTCAACCATCTCAAAACCGGAAGAATCTGGGGATCTATGTTTTTTCTCTTTATGATTTTTGCTTCCTTCAGTACAGTTCTGGGAGTTTTTGAGAACATAATCAGTATGAACATGGATTTATTTGGATGTAGCAGAAAGAAAGCCTGCTTTATAAATATCCCGGTTATGACAATACTTTCTATGCCATGTGTACTTGGCTTTAACATGTTGGATTTTATCCAACCGCTTGGAAAAGGAAGTAACATCCTTGATTTGGAAGATTTTATAGTAAGCAATCTATGCCTCCCATTAGGAAGTCTCATAATAGTATTATTCTGTGTTACAAAAGCAGGATGGGGATGGGATAACTTTATTAATGAAGCAAATACTGGTAAAGGTTTTAAGTTAAAGAATTGGCTCAGACCTTATATGACATGCGTCTTACCATGCATCATTATGTGTATCTTTTTGATTGGAATAATTGGAAGATAAATAAAAAAACGGACCTGAGACTTCAGATCCGTTTTTTACAAAATCTTCTATATAATATTAATCGATATCAGCATATTATTAGTAATTATCTGCTGATACTTCAAAGTATGCCTTTGGATGTGCACATACTGGGCATACTTCAGGAGCTTTTGTTCCTACAACTATATGTCCGCAGTTACGGCATTCCCATACTTTGACTTCGCTCTTCTCAAAGACAGCAGCTGTTTCAATATTCTTAAGAAGTGCACGATAACGTTCTTCATGACGTTTTTCAATGGCAGCTACAGCCCGGAATTTAGCAGCAAGATTCTTGAAACCTTCTTCTTCCGCAGTCTTTGCAAAATCTTCGTACATATCTGTCCACTCATGGTTTTCTCCATCAGCAGCGGCATTAAGATTTTCAACTGTATTACCAATACCTGAAAGTTCATGGAACCACAGCTTTGCATGTTCCTTCTCGTTATTAGCTGTAGCTTCGAAAATTGCAGCAATCTGCTCATAACCTTCTTTCTTTGCAACAGAAGGAAAGTATGTATACTTGTTTCTAGCCTGTGATTCGCCGGCAAAGGCTGCCAAAAGATTTTTTTCTGTCTGAGTACCTTCGTACTTGCTCATAAGATTTGCTCCTTGATCAATTATTTTTTCTTCTATCTTACTATTCGATTCGTATACAGGTTCAAAGTCCTCTATAGGATGTCCGCAAATAGGACATATAAAGTCAGCAGGTAATTCTGCACCTTCATAGATATAACCACAGATTCTACATCTCCATGCAACAATTTTCTTTGTTGCAGAGACTGAAACCTTTGGCTTGATGTTATTCTGATAATCAGAATATGTAACAGGCGGAACTGAACTCATAATCTTGGCATCAGTAACTTCTGCAATAAAGAGAGTATGAGTACCAAGATTTTGACTTGAAACCACCTTTGCAGACAACAATGCACATATCTCCTTCTTAAGATAAGGATTACCATTTACATCAGTCTCATATTGGAAATCAGTAAACTTATTTACATCTCTCCCACTCTGATAACCAAAATGTTTTATAGTATCAAAAGTACAATTTTTGTCCAGCACAGAAATTACAAAAGTTCCTGAGTCCTTAATCATCTGACAGGTAAGATTTCCGTTTTGTACAGAAATGGCAATGCGTATAGGATCTGCTGCAACTTGAATACAAGTATCAGTAACACACGCATTTAACTTTTCTCCACTTTTAACACCTAGAATAAATAATCCATAGGATAAGCTAAACAATGCTTCTGTTTCCATATCATACCTCCCACAAAGACCGCAAGAAGCAAAAAGCATCATCAGATGTTCCGGAAATAAGTTCTTCCGTTTCGTGTCCACAACACATCGTAGGGCATTTGGAAGCCTTAATCACTTCTACATTTTTTTTGCATACTTTACACTCAAAAATGTCCATTTATTCAATCCTCCAGCCAATAAAATATATTCAAAATAATTCTTGTCTATATTACAATGGTTTTTACCCAGATGGCGAATAAAAGCAAAGACAACTAAGGAAAGTTGTCAATGTACTACATGTCAAGATGGTAATTAAATTATATTTTATATTCATTCATATTTCAATAAAATTCAACTAGTAAACAGATTTAAGCTTATAAAATACTGTTATATGAAGTTAATATAAAGTAAATACAAGCATATATTTTGTTGATGATAAGGAATACATCTGCTATATTATAATAAAACTGTAAACTTAATGGAGGATTTTGAGTAAAATGACCTGTTGCAAAGTAGAACTTCCTGTACATTATAGAGAATATGGTATAGATAACAACGATTTCACACCAACCCTTGATACATATATTATAGACCAGAATCCTGAGCTTCCCTCAGAAACACCACGCCCTCTTGTTATTGTATGTCCAGGAGGTTCTTATGCATTCTGCTCCAAAAGGGCAGGAGAATCTGTAGCTCTTAAGCTTGTAAGTTATGGTTTCAATGCCTGTGTACTTACATATAGCTGTGCTCCCATGGATTATCCTGCAGCATATCTTGACTTGTGTGAAGCCATAAACTTTGTAAGAAACAATGCTACTAAGTGGAACATTGACAGGAATAAGATTATAATCATGGGATTTTCTGCAGCAGGACACTTGGCAGCTTCTCACAGTGTATTCTGGAATACAGGCCTTGCCCAAAAGTACTTACCCTACTCTGCCAATGACCTTAAACCAAATGCTATTTGTCTGTGTTATCCTGTAATAACATCAGGAGATTTTACTCACAAAGATACAATAAACAATGTACTCGGAAAACTCAGCAAAGATGAATCCATGAGAAATTCTGTGAGTCTTGAAAAGCACGTAAACAAAGATGTACCACCTTGCTTTATATGGCATACTTTCGAGGATACAGCAGTTCCTATGGAAAACAGTCTCATGTTTGTAAAAGCTCTGAGAGAAAACAATGTATCTTTTGAATATCATGTATTCCCTAAAGGAGGGCATGGTCTTAGCCTTGCAACATCAGAAACAGCTTCCAAGAAAGAACAGATTCGACCTGAAGTTGCTATTTGGACAGACATGTTTGCCCGCTGGGTACAAAACATATTTTGATAGGCCCCAGTAGACAAACCAAATAACTTTATAAGGTGTCTGTATTTTTCAATATCAATTGCAGTCTTCAGTTATTTCTTATCAAATATCTGGTTTCCTTGTACAAACTTATGAAGGATATAGACATCAGCGTCGTTGTAGCACATACGTTCCACTCGCTCCCTGACACTTAATTCCCTCATGGAATACATGTTAGAATCATCCAGTACAAGAGCATCAAACTCATAACCATCCATGAATGTTCCAACCTTGCCAAAATATTCACCACCACCAACTGTTGCAATATAAAAAGCTTCTTCAAAAGTAAGCTGTTTAACATTCTGATCAACAAGCCTGTAGTACATTTTGGAAGCCTGCAATGCATTAAGTATTGCCTTCAGCATATTCATGGAAGATCCTGCTGCCACATCAGTACCGATACCAACATGCATTCCATAATCCAGGAACTTACGTATAGGAGCTATACCACTCGTAAGATTCATATTGGAGTCAGAACAATGTGCAACATAAGCTCCATGAGACTTCATTATATCCATTTCTCTTTGGTCACTGTAAACACAATGTGCCATGATTGTAGGAAGTTCCTGACTACCCATAGTATCAAAGATTTCATATGCATTAGCATAGCAGTCAGAAGCAGGAACAAGTTCTTTAACCCAAGCTACTTCAGATTTGTTTTCTGACAGATGCGATTGAATACGAAGATTTTTCTCATGGGAAAGTTTTCCAAGCCCTTTCATAAGTTCATCGGAACAAGAAGGTATAAAGCGTGGAGTCAGAATAGGTTTTGTTCTCTTATATCTGCCTTCAATAGCCTTAAGCCACTGCAATGTACCTTCAAGAGAAGTTTCTGCATCTTTTTCTTCAAGATTCTTGCCACCATTACGGTCCATGTTGACTCTACCTACATAAGTAATGACACCAGTCTCCTCTAGCTGATCCATAAGCTCAATGGTAGCTTCGTTGTGGATAGTAGCAAAGACTACAGCTCTTGTAGTAAAAGTACGCTTAAGGTCATGACTAAAGTATCTATAGGCTTTTTTTGCATATTCAATATCAGAATAATGAGATTCTTCCGGAAAAGTATGTTGATTTAACCAATCCAAAAGTTCCAGATCCATGCCAATTCCACGGAAAGTATACTGTGGAGCATGAACATGGAGATCAGTCATACCGGGAACAATCAGGTTGCCTGAGTAGTCCTTTACCGGTAAATCTGCATATTCTTGAGGAAGATTCTGGAAAGCTCCCTTACAGATGCCGTCTACACAGACAACATAACCATCCTTATAGGAAACAATATTTTTTTTATCTCCACTGAAGGCAATATCGCCTTTTATAACAAATGAATTCATATTTACAATCCTCGAAAATCTGATAGATTTAAGTCCTAAGACCGGCTGACTATAATAGTATAAATCTATCAGACAATCAATGCAACTGTGTAAATATAAGCTGTATTATTCAAACCACAACCGTACAGTATCAAGGACCTGTACAATTTCTTCCTCACTTATAACATAAGGAAGCATTCCATAGATAAAGCGGCCAAATGGTCTTGCAAAAACTCCGTGTTCATACGCAAATTCTCTGTAACCGGTAATTGTCTCAGCACTCTTTACCTCTACACAGAAACATGCTCCCATAACGCGGATATCTTGTATGCGGTCATCATTTTTTGCTGACAACTTGGAGAGTTCCCTCTTGCAGATTTCCTCAATTTTATTTACCTTACCAATATAGTTTTCTCTTTCAAAAATCTCGATGGATTTGAGAGCAGCAGCACAAGCAACAGGGTTGGCCATAAAAGTTGGACCATGCATAAATGCAAGACTATTATCATCTCCAAGAAATCCTTTATATACCTTATCGCCTGCAACCGTGACAGCATGTCCAATATATCCGCCTGTAAGACCTTTACCGAGAACAACGATGTCAGGACATACAAGGTCAGAAACAAATCTATGTCCAGTACGACCGAATCCTGTGGCAACTTCATCAAAGATGAGTACAACATCATACTCATCGCAAAGCTCCCTAGCTCGCTTAAGAAATGAAACATCATACATCAAAAAGCCACCAGCCCCCTGCAAAAGAGGCTCTACGATAAAACATACAAGCTCATTTCCGTACATGGAAAAAGCTTCTTCAAGTGCAGGAATCTCTGTAGGTATATGGATTACATCAGGATTACGATTTCTCTCTTTGCCAAAGAAAGCTCCATGATAATCCTCATCATCTCCTACTTCCATAGTCTTGAAAGTATCTCCATGGTAGGCATTCTTAAGAGAAAGCATCTTCTTACGACCACTATTTCTGTTTACATTGTACTGCACAGCCATCTTAAGAGCGACTTCTACTCCTACACTACCAGAATCAGAAAAAAAACAGTACTTAAGATCACCTGGAAGATATTCCTCCAGCTTACGACTGAGCTGTTCAACACCATCATGGGACAGTCCTGCCAACATAAGGTGAGAGAACTTGTCTATCTGAGCCTTCATAGCTTCATTCATCTCTTGGTTCTTGTAGCCATGGATCATGCACCACCACGAAGAGATAGAATCAATGAGACGACGACCGTCAGTAGATCCATCTCTTTCTGTATATAACCACACACCCTGAGCATCTACAATCTTATATGGTGTGCTTAAATGTTTCATCTGTGCATATGGATACCAGATCATCTTCTACTCCTCATAAAATATTGCTAATTCTTCAAATGATATGCCAAGATCCGTAGCATCATCGCCGACTTTGGCAATTACCGGAAGTCCAGTCATTTCCTTGCACATCCTGATATTATCATCTTCCAGAATAGTTCCGTGATATCTGTTGAATATTATTCCCTTAAGAAGAATATCTTTAGATTTCATGTACTCATAAGTAAGTACTACAGAATTTATAGTTCCAAGACCGGCATCTGCTACAAGAATACAATCAAGCTTGCAGGATTTTATTACATCTTCCAACATGATTTTCTCTGTATTATCTTCAGTACTCTTTTCATAATAAATTGGACAAAGAATACCACCGCTACCTTCCATAGTAAGGTAATCATATTTTTCAGATAACTCTCCAAACTTTTTCGTTACTACATCAAGTTTTACAGGGTTACCTTCCAGCCTGGATGCCAGATGTGGTGAATAAGCATTTTCATAAACATAGGGGCACATTTCTCCAAGGCCCTGAGAAATTCCTGCAACAGTTTTTACAGCAACAGCATCGCCAGGAATCAGGTTCCCGTCTACGTCTCGTTCATTGCCACTCATTGCTGCCTTAAAATATCCTGCTGATGCTTTCTCTGCAAGTTTTTTAACTATCAAGGCAGTTACATATGTTTTTCCAACATCAGTACCTGTTCCTGTTATAAAAATTGATTTTGCACTCATAGTTCTTTTATTACTTCCTTTATATCTGCGAGATAAGAGTCCAGTTCAGCTTTTGAGTGGGCTGCAGTGACTGTAACTCTAATTCTTGAAGTTCCTTCTGGAACAGCAGGCGGCCTTATGGCATATACGAGAACACCTCTGTCCCTGCACTTTTCTGCAAACTCAAGAGCTTTTGCAGAATCTCCCATAACTATAGGAATTATAGGTGTTTCTCCATCAATTACCGTAAGCCCTAACTCAATGAGGTTACGACGCATGTAACGAGCATTTGACCACAACCTCGACAAATAGAATTTAGGATCCTCCTTAAGCAATTGTAAGGATGTATAGGCAGCTCTCGCTACTCCTGGAGGTAGAGCTGTAGAGAATATGAATGGCCTTGATCTATTCCTAAGGTATTCTACTATACTGTGGGTAGAAGCTGCAAAACCTCCTTCTGCTCCCAAAGCCTTAGACATTGTTCCTATCTGTATATCTATGCGTTTAGGGTCAATCTCATAGTAATCAGCCGTACCACCACCATGTTCACCGATTACTCCAAGAGCATGAGCGTCATCTATAATCAGACAAGCATTATATTTTTCCTTGAGAGCAACAAGTTCCGGAAGCTTTGCTATATCACCATCCATGCTGAATACTCCATCCGATACAATAAACCGTTGGCTGTCATTCCCTACTTCAGTTGACATAAGCTTGTTTTCCAAGTCAGCCATATTACTGTGGTCATACACTACAACCTTAGCACGACTTATCCTGCATCCGTCTATGATACTAGCATGATTGAGACTGTCACTGAATATAACATCATCTTTACCGGCAAGAGCATACAGTACCCCAAGATTAGCCATATAACCGGTATTGAATACTATGGCATCTTCTGCACCTTTAAAACCTGCAATCTCTTTTTCAAAGTCAGACAGTTCAAAGCTACTTCCGGATATAAGTCTGGAACTTCCTGATCCCGTACCATATAAAATACCATCCAGATTTCCATCATGAACTTCCAATGCATGAGTGAAACCAAGATAATTGTTAGAGCATAACACACCATACTCCAGTCCATCTCTGTCAATACATGTTGTTGAAGAAACCATCTTATAGTCAGTTATTTTCCTGTACTCATATTTTGCTTCGATTTCTGCAAGAATGTTGTCAATTTCTGTTATCTTCATATGTCCTTACCAGTACCACTTGATTCTGCAAGTAGTCAATATATCCATTTATATCTATATCATCTTTTACAAAGAAAACTCTTCCGCCTACATCATCACCCATATCTTTCATCACACTGATTCTGCAATAACCACGCTGCCGAGAACTTACATAACCTGTAACATAACCAGGATCATCTGACCAACAAAGCTCTGCCACAGTACCACAGGCAGAAGCAACTTTTGAAGCAAGAATAAGAGCCTCTTTTGCATGGTCTCCCGTAAGGCCCATGGCAGCAAGTTTCTTCGCATATTCTTCTTTGTCCCAGGCATCCATATTGCTACATCTTACGCCACGGTCCCCAAGTGCATCCAATCTTTTTCCTGTTGTAGCAGAAAGAATCATCGCTCCCCGAAGACTGTCATTCAATGATTCCAATGCCTTGAATCCTGCTTCTACAGCCTGCACACTGACTCCAGCTTTGGTAAGTTCCTCTCGGGCAATGGAACGCCCTTCTTCCTTGGATATTGATGGCCGAGAATAAACATTAAGTAGCTCGCACTCAACTATGTTTTCTTTTTTGATTTTCTGTATCTTGAGATTGATAAAATCTGGCTCCCCCTTTTCATGGGTAACAGCCCGCTGATACATGGCAAAAAGCAGATCCTTTATCTCCTCTTCCTGAACAATTCGTTCCGCACCGGAAATATGTTTTCCACCCTTGCCATTAAATCCTCCTACGGAAGACCTCATCTTGATACTATACATCACACACCTTTAGGGCTACAGCTACATGAGCATCTGTCGCGTGCATAATCTGGATCTACATCACGGCCCATACTGCGTAACATTTCTATATCACCTTTTATTGTGCTTCCTGATGTTGTCAGCATATTACCTGTAATAGTCGCACTGGCTCCACAATCAAAAGCTTTCTTTCCGTTTTCTTCAATAAGTTTTCTTCCGGCAGCCAGACGGACATTTGCTTCTGGATTTATAAAGCGGAACATTGCTATTGTCCTAAGGATTTCTTCTTCCGTAAGACTTGGAAGGAATTCAAAAGGTGTTCCTGGGATAGGCATAAGACTATTTATAGGAATAGATTTTACATTAAGTTCAGAAAGGGAAACAGCCATATCAATACGGTCTTCAAAAGTCTCTCCCATACCAATAATTCCACCAGAACATACGTCCATACCTTCTTCCTGAGCTATCTTAATAGTCTCTATTTTCATATCATAAGTATGTGTCGTACAGATATTCGGGAAATTGCGCCTTGATGTCTCTATATTATGATGATAGCTTGTGACACCCGCCTTGCGTAACCTCTTGAATTGTTCCCGACTGATAAACCCCATTGACGCACATAAATCTATCTTGAGTTCATCTCGCATACGTTCATAGACTGAGATTGCATTGTCAAAATCCTTTCCACCAAGCGCCCTGCCAGAAGTTACAATAGCAAAACGGTCAACACCCTCAGCCTCATTTGACTTTGCTTCTTTTATTATTTTATCAGCATCCAGAAAGTCATATTCATCACAAGATGTATGGTTATGTCCGCTTTGGGCACAAAACTTGCAATTTTCCCCACAGCGTCCACTTTTGCCGTTGATAATTGTACAAAGATCTACTTTATCGCCACAAAAATGTTTTCTTATTTCATCAGCGCCTTGGCACAGTTCTTCCAGGTTACAATCCTTAAAAAATCCAAGGTCATCAGTTCTTTTAAGGCGGCGACCACTTATAATCTCTTTTGTAAGTTCTTTTATATTCACATTTACATCCTTATACATCATGATTTTAGAAAAATTATAAAGAAAATTGGAATATTTGTAAACATCGGTATAAATAACAAGTTAACGATTAACTCTCTACTGAGAATACAAAGAATATGTCAGCTGCTAAATGTAATCTTTTTATATTAAATTGGATACTATCTATTGACATAAAGTTAGTTACGGGTTATATTTAGCTCATCAAAGCATTGTACACAATCTATTTATGAGGTGATTATATGAGTATTTATGATTTTACAGTAAAAGCAAGAGACGGTAAGGATGTATCAATGAGCGACTATAAGGGAAAAGTTCTTCTTATAGTAAACACAGCTACAGGCTGTGGCTTTACACCACAGTACACAGGCTTACAGGAACTTTATTCAAAGTACAAGGAACAGGGATTTGAAATCCTTGACTTCCCATGTAACCAGTTCCTTAACCAGGCTCCAGGTACTGGAGACGAAATCTTTAAGTTCTGTACAGGACGTTTCGGTATTACTTTCCCACAGTTTGCCAAGATAGATGTAAACGGTAAAAACGCAGATCCTTTATATGATTATCTCAAGGAACAGGCCAGAGGAAAACTTTCTTCTGCCATAAAATGGAATTTCACAAAGTTCCTCGTAACAAGAGATGGAACAGTTCTCAAACGTTACGCTCCAACAGAAGAACCAAAAAATATCGAACAGGATATAGTATCTGCATTGGCAGCTACAGCCAGCAACTAATCAATATCTGACAAGAGGAAAGCAACTGTATCATTATTGTATTATAGCTGCTTTCCTCGAGCATTATGGTTATACTACCTTGTTCTCATGAATGCACTTTTAAGTTCAAGGAATTCTTCCAGCAAGCCAAGGAGAACAAACAAGTTAGCGCGGTTTTCAAACTCCCTCCGCTCTACAGGTAAAGGCTGTGTCTTCATTGAAGACCTGATTTCTGCAAGTTCTTCCAACAGACTCAGTACGTCATTGTCTCTGTGATATTCAGCAGAAACTTTTTCAAAGAAAATGGCTATCACTTCTGCAGTTACAGGTACATCGTCAATAGCACAAAGACTTTTGTACATCTCTTTAAGGAGTTGAACTTGTTGCTCCCGCATATCAAGATAGCGTATATCGTATGTATCTTTTTTGCCAAACTGATTCTTGAAGTTTATCTCTGCCTGCTTTTTGGCTTCAAATATTGCCTTATCCAATTTTGTAAAGCAGGTACCATCAAAACCTTCCAGATTCTTATCCATGATTCTCAAGCCCATTCGATGAAGCAAAAGCCTGATAAGTTCATCTGTATCCGACTTTAGCCTCTCGATGATGTCGGTATTCTTCTTGAGAAAAATATTTACAAAAATCCCAAATCCAACCCCTATCACAAACAGAAAGCTTTCGTTCCTGATCTCAGAAGGCCCCATAGCTCCAAAGGAAATAAAATGAGATATAAGGACAGAATCCATTGCCATTGCAGAATTCCAGTCAAAAACAAGACATACAGGAATGAAGACTGCCAGATACACAAAGAAAGCCTTAAAAGTAAAACCAAATACCTTGTAGGAAACATAAGATATTCCAATAGCAGCTATAAAAGCAAGAAACCTGGATAAAGCTGTCTTAAGAGTTTCCTTCTTTGTTGCCTGGACAGAAAGAATAGCTACAATACCTGCCGAAACAGCAAATTCCAATCCAAGAGCCAGCGCTGTCAACGTTGATAAGACAGCTGCAGCAATGACTTTTATCCCATATAGAATTTTAACAGTATACTTTCCCATTCCTCTGATTATACTATAAAAGCAAAAGTTTATTCTGCTGCCTTGAAGTTATAAATCGGTTTTATTATGTTGACAACGTCAGCAGTTGGACCAATATTTGCGACAATGTCATCCATTGTTTTGTAAGCCATTGGAGCTTCATCCAAAGTTTCCTTTGAAACTGTAGTTGAATAAATCCCGGACATCTCAGCCTTGAATTCTTCCAGACGACTCATGACACGACCAGCCCCATGAGGAGCAGAGCAGTTCCAGTCTTCGTTGCCTTTACCGATACAAACAAGAGATCCATCACGCATATTGATAGGAATCAGGAGCTTCTCACCTTTCTGGCTGCTTACAGCACCCTTTCTAAGAATCATGTTCTCCGTATCAATATAGTTATGAATCGTGGTAAACTGATCAATTATTTCATCCATTTTCAGATGAAGACCAATAGAAATTACATCAATCATTGCCTTTCGGTTCAGCTGAGCAAAATGCTGCATGATTCTCATATCATTGATATAATCATCAAACAGATAACCAGAGACAAAAGCCAGATCCTTTGGTATTGAAGTTTTAATCTGAGCATTAAGTTCCTGTCTCTTCTCTTCAATTTCAGTTTGTCTGCCTTGAGCTTTCAACTCTTCAATCATTGCATCCATATCAGCTTTAGTCTTGCCGTTCAATTGGCGCCATGCCATTTCCTGATAGTAGTCAGCAATCTCAAGACCTGCATGTCGACTACCGGAATGGACAACAATGTAGAGATTACCATCTTCATCTCTATCAGCTTCTATAAAATGATTACCACCATTATTCCGAATTCAGAATAAGTCAGGTTATACCGAATTTATAGTTATGCCGAAGATTTTAGCTAAATACTTGTAATATTTATATAAACTTGTACTTTATTCGGAATTTCATTCCTTTTATAACAGAAATTGATTTGGAATAGAAAATTCTGTGATAAAATTAATTTGTTTATAATTCAAATCAACAGGGATTTAGCGGGAGAATAAAAAGTAATAAACAAACTTGAAAAAATAAACATATCTTCTAAAATCGTTTTAACAAAATTTTAACAATTCCATGGTAAACTTACTATGGAGATAAATTGATGATAAAGATTCTTGTTGTTGAAGATGATAAATCGTTAAATCAGACAGTTTGTGCTTTTTTAAACCAGAATGGATATGAGGCAACTGGTGTTTTGAATGCCAGTGATGCATACGATAAAACTGAGGATGCGGATTTTAATCTTATAATTTCGGATGTTATGATGCCGGAAATTGACGGTTTTGAATTTGCAAAAGAAATCCGCAGAATGGTCCCGGAAATTCCTATTATTTTTATGACTGCCAGAGATGATTTTGAATCCAAACGGAAGGGCTTTGAATCTGGCATTGACGACTACATGGTAAAACCTGTTCTGCTTCCGGAATTACAGATGCGTATTGAGGCAATTCTCCGTCGCTCAAAAATCAATACAGACAAAAAACTTACTGTTGGTTCTCTCGTTTTAGATGCAGAAGAACATAGCGCCTATGTTGATGGGGAGGAAATCATTCTGACTGTACGGGAATTTGATTTGATTTATAAA
>JAZLGX010000038.1:0-7023 GCA_045616545.1 Treponema sp.
TTTTCTTTGCAAGATAATTTAAAATTCATAAATATAAATCAAGATTATTTGAAATATTTACATGATTCTTGTAGTGAAGTTTATTATAAACCAACAAATTATGATTCAAAACCATATTTGGGAATACTTATATCAACAGAACAACAGGAATATGTTATCCCTCTTTCATCGGCAAAAGACAAACATAAATCTTGGAAAAATGTTGAGGCAGATCGGTTTGTTATTTATGAAATTTGTCAAAAATCAAATGTAACTTCAAAAGATATTTATATAGACAATAAAGATGGTTCTGTAAAGCATATTTTGTCAGTAATGGATTTAAAAAAGATGATTCCTATAAAAGAAGGTTTATATTCTGTTGTAGAGTTAAATCCCAATCCAACTGATACAAATGAAATCAAGAAATATAAAGTTTTAATGAATCTGGAATTTACTTTCTGCTTGAAAATAATCAACCAAATTATTCAAAAAGTCACAAAACTTTATGATAAGCAAATGGAAACTGGAAAAATAATTCCATTTTGTTGCGATTTCAAATTACTTGAAGAAAAATGCAAGGAATGGATAGATAAGAATCCTGAAAAATAAGCCAACCTAACACGCATTTCAAAACCGACTTCAGGTCAAGCCCTCGCGATTTAAATGCATGTTATCAGCAGGATCAAAAATCCTGTTTTTTTATATCCAAATCTGCTTGGTTTGACGATTACTTATTTATCTGGATGTTTTTGAGAAAGAAAAATTATATTTTTTATTTGCGTATCCAAAGAATGTTCAGGAAAATCTGACAACAGAGCAGAAGAAAGCAATTAAAAATATAATTGAAGAAATAAAAAAGGAGGCGTAATCATGGCAGATTTAACATTTGACTCTTCATTAACAGATGAGCAGATTGCTGAGAATTTTAAGAATATTTCTTTTTTTGATGGATTAATGAGTGGATTAAATGAAGCTCTTGCATATGAAAAAGGAACTGCAAAAGCAGAAACTTATGCCCGAAAACGAAGTCTTCCTGAAGTTGATGTAGCAAAGGAACGGGCTGCTCTTAATATGACACAGAAATCCTTTGCAGCCTTAATTGGCGTTTCAAAGCGTACTGTTGAAGCCTGGGAATGTGGTAAATGCACTCCTTCACCTACTGCAAAAAAATTAATTCATTTACTCAGCTTGGATCCATCATTAGTACAGAAAATGTGATTATCCCAATCAATATTAATTGAGAATTTTTCCTCCAGAGCTGCAATTTTTCTGTAAGCATTTCGATGTTCTGATTCAGACTTTCTATTGTTTTCTAAAGGAATTCATTCGGTTGCTGCTGAGTTTTTAACTGCGTCTGCAGCAACTCTATTATTTCTGAATCTACAGTAGGTAAATGCATTTTTTTACTTTCTTCAGTGCTGAATAGTTACCTAACAGATAGGTTATATTTCAGTTGGCTCTAACTTAGTACTAAAATATGCTAATGCTACTCCAACAATAAAACATCCAACGCTGGATATTATCATCATAGGTCCTGTAAATGCGCCAAATCCAGGGAATAAATGGTAAGCAGATCCCAGTAGTAAACCAAATATTGCAGCATAAATCTGATTAGGACACTTTTTTATCAGTATGCCTATCAACTTAGCTCCGGTAAAAAGCCCGATAAGGACACCAAATCCATTAGGAAGCAAAAGAATTAATGCGTGAACAAACGTTGAAGGAACAAACAATGCCGGAATACTTTGCATGACTATAGGATAAACTCCCATGATAAGCATCAAGAGGGAACCTGA
Organism: Treponema sp.; assembly: GCA_045616545.1. Taxonomy (GTDB): domain Bacteria; phylum Spirochaetota; class Spirochaetia; order Treponematales; family Treponemataceae; genus Treponema_D. The sequence goes on from JAZLGX010000038.1 coordinate 1,776, forward strand.
AATACCAGGCACAATCATCGCAACAGCTCCCAATACACCGGCAACAAATATTTTTGCTGCAAGACCTATAGTCCATGTAGGTAAGCCCCCTGCCAATTCTTCAGCAACATCAACAGTCCCCTCCAGATAAGAAAAGACCAGAATAACTGCAATACCACAAAGTATACAAGTAATAATACCTGCAATCTTACCAATGCCGAATTTTTCCGAAGCATCTCTGTGCTTTACATATCCAAACAAAAGAGGAATGCTTCCTACAATCAACCCTGTAAACAGATAATTAGTCTGTACAGGGAAGTTTGTATAAAGCAACGTAATAAGCTTACTGAATAATAAAACTCCTGCTGCCATTCCTCCAAATAGGGGAAGAACAAAACGTCTGTTGCGCCACATCTCTTTAAGATTTATATTGATGGCATTAATAAAACGCTCATAAATATTAAAGATTACAGCAACAGTACTTCCAGATACTCCTGGAATGACATTCGCCATTCCTATACAGATTCCCATGACAAGAGTTTTTAATATATTCATTAAGATTACCTGCTGTTTCTATTTATTGTAGTTTTTCTCAAAATCCTTTTTGAGATAGATATATTCATAAAGAATATCATCAAATTCTTCATAACCAAATATTTTATGTATCTTGGTTATATTCCACTGTTTGATATTGGCAGTATGTGGATAAGGCAGCCAAAAAAGACGCTTAGAAAAATGACGGATTACTGTATCTTTGTAAAGGAACTTCTGGTCATTGAATCTCTGGGAAAGTAGCTTTTTCTTAGTAGTACACTTGATTATTGCACTCTCATCAGCAAATGTAAGTTTCTTTTGTCTAAGTAACTCACGACACTTGGCAAAGAAATTATTTTTCTTGATCTCATCCATATTGAGCAGAAGCATACCTGCATTAATAAAGTTAGGTCCACACAAAAACTTACCATAATGATCATGAGAAGCTGCATATTCATAACCTGTAACATCAATATCATAAAGACTTGTGATATCTTTATTGAACAACATATCAACATCAAGATACAAAAGTTTAGAAGGCATCTCCGGAACAAGATCTGCAAATAATCGAATAAGGGTATATGGAGAACAATAGCACTGTTCATTAGGGCTACCATCAAATTCTTTATGATAAATCTCTGTTACATCTATCTTCTTTACTATATTTTCTTTGTTGTAAGATTTAGCGATTCCATCAAGATAATTTACCATCTTATCATCAATACAAGTATACTCAGGCTTGATATGAGACACATCCATTGTATAGATATAGAATGTAAAAGGTTCTGTTGTCGAAGTTCTCTTAAAGATAGAGAGCATACATGTAACAACCCCATCAAAAACTTTAGAATTACCGCAGAATAAAATATTTCTCATTGTTCTTTCCTCTCGTAATGTATCAACTCAATATTATTGAGTTTGCTTCTTTCTACCATTGTATTATAAACTCTGTCTCGTAAATCTTTTCTTTGATCTTTGCTGTTCAGTTCCTTATTTGGATAAAAAGGACCATCTACATACGTTACGATCTTAGGTTTATTCCCCAGTTTTCGCTTTTGGTATGTATTCGTAAAGCAGAAGACTGGAACATCATACTGTATAGGGTACCTGAATGACATATCTGTAAAAGGTCTTATCTTTGTATAATATGGCCATATATGGGCTTCAGGGTATATCATTATACTGGCCTTCTGCTCAACACGAGTCTTTAGCACAGACATAAAATTCTTTGTTGCAGCCATGTTAGCAGGCAACGGAATTGCACCTAGATAGGGCGTAATCTTACCAAGAACAGGCATTGATACATTATTCGGATTTACAATTACATAAGTCTTTTTTGGAAAACTTACAAATGTAGGAATCAATGCATCTGCCCCATTATTAGTATGGTTTGCATATATAAAGAAACAATTTTTCTGTGCTTCCTTAAGTAATTTGCGATTTACAATCTTATGATGAAAGTTAATCTTCAAATAAGCAATAGCTATGGGATGCGCAATTATTCTGTACCAGAACCAGCTTTTGAACATCCACCATTTACTGTCATCGCCATAAAAATAGTTTTCATCGATAAGTCTTGGTTTGATATTATCACCAGCAAATTCATCATTAAGTTCATCTGTGTAGTAGATTGTCTTTTTTTCCATGTTATTTGACTGTCCTTAAAGCTTCGGCCGGACTCATGTTGCTGGCCTGCTTTGCACTTCCACTTACAGCAATTATCGTAAGAACAATTATCAATCCATACTGCAAAAGCAAAGTCAAAGGTGATAACTTGAACGTAAGATGTCCATTATGCAAGAACATACCTATTGCTTCACTTTGAATACTGATATTACACAGGAGAAGAGATACAACAACACTAAGTACAAACCCTGTAATAGCGCCGATAAGAGACAGGATAAGAGCTTCTGCCGTAAATACTGCGCCAGTATCTTTTCCTGTCATACCTAAAGCACGCATCGTTCCAATTTCTCGGATGCGCTCATACAAAACCATACGATAAGTATTTGATATACCAATCATTATTATTGTAAGTATGATAAACAATATGACAGTAGAACCAATATGAACGACCGTAAGTACGGTATACAACATAGGAATAACATCTTTAAGAGTCTTTATGGAATATTTTGTACCATCCCACTGCTGATCCGCGCTGCTAAACTGACTTGTAATTGCACTGCTTATACTTTCATCTTCTGACTTAGAAGCAGCCATTCTGTCACATACAGGTATACCATCTGCCCTTATCATAGATTCGATTTTATATGCAGATTTTTCCTGATCATTTTTGTTGCTAAGATAAATTGTATAAGTACTATATCCATCTTCAGGGATTTCAACAATCTTGTTAAGAGACTGAATGTTTACATAGGCAGTCATACCACTAAAGAAATTATTTCCTTTTACAATTGCAGCCACTATAAATTCTTCTACAGTATTTTGTCCATAAATCGTAGTTGTAGAATAAAAGACACTGTCCCCTACCTGTGCTGACAAAGTCTTTGCAGTAGTCTCTGTAATTATTATACCATTACTCTGTAGCATAAGTTCTTTAGATCCATCAAGAACAGTAAAACTATCAAACAGGTTGTTTTCTTCCGCAAAATCACGGCCATATACTATGGACATAAGTTTTTTTCCATTGAAAATAAGCTGTCCTGTTGAATATGTAAATCTGGATACAGACTTATAGCTTATTCCTGATCTGGCAACTACATCAGAAATGTACTCTTTATCACGGATAATATTTACAAGGGTATCGTCATTATCATCTGTACCCTTTATCTTTTCGTATCCACCTATCAGTACTGTACCACCTTCTATCTGAGTGATAAGATCCTCAAGGTTAGCTACAATACCGGAAGTAAGTCCGTCTAATGTTGTTACAATAAAAAAACCAAAAGCAATAGCTACAGCTAATATTACATTTCGTCTCTTTTGTCGTGTAAGATTGCGAAGAGCAAGTTTTATAATCTTATTCATTATTCACTTCCTTTAGACAATGCTTTAAGTGGAGATACTTTCAATGCAGAAGTTACCGGATAAACATTACTCAAAAGACTACATGCCATTGTCACAATTATTGTAAGTATAACCATCAGTGGAGTAATAGTAAAATATACAGAACCCCCACCCAACATCTGCTTAGCCATTGAATTACTGAATGAAATACCTATGTTGTTCAATATCAGCGTTATCAAAAAAGCACATACAGCTCCGATTATTGAAGAGACAAATGTAAGCAACAAAGATTCAGTAAAGAACAATTTCTGGATGAACTTCTTTTCAGAACCAATAGCACGCATTGTTCCGATCTCTCCAGTACGCTCCATTACAGAAACTGTCATTGTATTCATCACAATAAGGAATACTACAACTGCAAGAATGATAACCATGATAGTAAAAATGATACCAACACCTTCTACTGAAGAAGTAAAAGTTGTAGCTGCAGTTTTCCAGTCAATTGCAACTGCAGGAATATCCATCTCAGTAAACTTATTGTTCAGTTGGTGAATTATCGTATCTGCATCACTGCTATTCTTCAGTTTGATCAGGAATAGATTCCAAGTAGTATCATCACCTTTATTAAGCTCATCTCGCAATGATGTATCGCCCAAAAGACTGAAATAATCTATATCTAAACCAGATGTCAATAAAGTACTATCTTCTTCGATATCAAAGAAATCAAACTCAAAATCACCAAACAATGATTCTTCATCCATCGAAGATAAGTCAGAATCCACATCAAGTATTATATTCTCCACGTTAGAGGCATATATTAAATCTGAAAAAGGACGGACAAAACTTGCTGAGCCAAATATGTACCCAGCCATGGCACTGTTCTTATTCTTTGGGGTAAATATTCCAGAAATAACAGCTTCACGGGCAATACCGTCTGTGTTAGCTCCCAACACTGTGACTTTGTCACCTACATGAAGTTCTTTTTTATAGCTCTTTTTGTATGCATCCCAAAGAGTTTTGTCTATCAAGATGTCATTACTTCCTTCTTCCGGAAAACTTCCTTCTATATAATCGATACTGTCAAATGTCTTTGTATATGTTGCATTATCTCCCGCAAATAAATATGCAAGAGATAAATTAGATAGATCCATGGAATCTGTATCAAGCAAATCCATAAGATTGACTTCTTTACCGGCTTCCATAAGCAAAGCCCTTGTAGAAATGATTTTGGTAAAGCTTTTGATACCTTTTGTCTCTGAGATAACAGATTCTACTTCATCAATATACATCATTGGAGCTATCTGTGGGATTCGACCATTCCATGGAGAACCTTCTACTCCAAACACATGATACCATACCCCGTCTTCACCAACAGGAGCAATTACTATATCCCCTGTATAGTTCTCCCTGAAGTCTTTTTCAAGTCCTCGATTTACTGTCTCAAGAAAAGCATTACCTAAAATAACGAGAGTTACTCCCAGTATTATCAGAAAAGAAATAATAGCAGTCTTAGACTTATGCTCCTTAAGGTTTTTGAGAGCAAGGCGTAAGATTACCTTCATGTTATTTTACCTCCGATCCGTATACATCACTGCCGGCTTTGTGCTCGTCATTGATGACAATACCGTCCATTATGTGTACGACATGGTCACACATATCTACGATGCGGCTGTCATGAGTACTGAATATGAATGTTGTCTGTAGTTCCGGATCCTTGTTGAGCTGCTTCATCAATGTGAGTATCTGCTTGGAGTTGGCGCTGTCCAAA
>JAZLGX010000039.1:0-3108 GCA_045616545.1 Treponema sp.
AGTTTTTTGTCATTTGTAAAAGTCGAAGACATATATTTATGTGGAGGCTTTTTTATGGCAGAGACAACAAATGATAACGACTTTGTATTACCAGAAATCATCACAAACCCACATCCACGTCGGGATGTAAAATCATCAGTATTTGCAGATCTCTTTGGTAAGGACGAGAAATACGGCAAACGTAACTTCTTGAGTCTTTACAACGCAATCCATGGTACTAACCTAAAATACGAAGAGACACACATGGAGCTCAAGAACATTGAGCAGGCAGTCTACAAGACATTTGACAATGACGTGGGCATGCTCATCGATGATAGGCTCATAGTCTTGGTGGAGCACCAGTCCACCAGAAACGAGAACATGCCTATGAGGTTCTTGGAATATGTGACGAGGTTATACAGTGGAATGTTCCCGGCTAACCTCAAGTACAAGAAGGAACGTGTCATGTTCCCATCCCCGGAATTTATTGTAGTGTACGGAGGTGACATAGCAGAATATGGGGCCAGTGAGATGAAGCTGAGTGACAGCTTTATCGTTACGGAAGAAGAGCCAGCTCTGGAACTAAGGGTCAAGGTTCTTAATGCAGCGGCCAAAGATTTACCCGTATTTAAGAACTGTGGTATACTACAGGAGTACATACAGTTCATAAAGATAATGGATGCAGTAAAGGGCAAAAAAGATTCCAGTCTTTATCAGGGTGCAATCCAGTACTGCATAGACAACAATATTCTCTCGGAATATCTCAGGAGAAAAGTTACGGAGGTGATAGATATGCTATTTGCCGAATATAATTACGAGGAAGACATTAGGACTCAGCGAGAGGAAGCCGAGGAAAAGGGACGAAGTGAGGGTCGTGCTGATAGAAATCTTGAAGTTGCTATGAATTTGATACGAGCTGGAGCAGATTTTGATATGATTTCGCAATGTACTGGGCTTAGTATTGAAGAGTTAAAGAAAATGGCTGAAAATCTAATTTGACAGGTGAATTATGGGGGTAGAAACTCTTTATGGCCTATGTAACCAGTATCTGTAGTGCAGATGTTGGGATAAATTCAGCACAATAGATCCTTTCTACAACGGAAAGTAACTGTTTTGGCAGAAGATACCTTTTTTTATACAATTATGACATCCAGAAGTGGAGATATTAAAGATTCAGTTTGATTTTTTTTGTATATTGCAAGTTAGATAATATGATTATTTTATCTTATACAATGTTGTAATAATATAATCGTGAATAAAAATAGGATAAAAGTATTAAACAGGGTGTCAATTATATTTTTATTTGATATTGTGTTGAAAATATCTAAAGGTGGCACAGCATGTACCGTAAATAAAAATGAGATGGGAATCTTGTAAGCGGGACTTTAACACACTGATAAACAGGTGTCATGGTGCTTGGTTACAAAAGTTTGTAAATTTTTAAAAAAAAATTTGACAATCAGATTTACCCATGATAGTCTATTAACATGATGATAATAAAAAAGTCATCGCAAAAATTAGGAGGAAATCTTATGAAAAAGATTATGGCCATTGGTGCAATGGCAGCTATGGTTGCTGGAGCAGCTTTCGCAGCAGATGTTTCTGGAGCTTTGAAAGTTAGCACAGATATGTTCAATATGGAATTCAAAGATGGAGCAAGCCCAACAGTATTGGGAACAGGAGTTGCATCAGGTGGTATGGGTTGGGGAACACGTCTCCAGACATCTATCAACGGTGAAAAAGCTGGTGCTCAGTTCTCTCTCAGTTACCATGATTGGGAAGATCCAGCGGTTGATCTTTTCTTGCATGATACAAGTGTTTGGTTTAAGCCTGTTGATATGCTCAAGGTTTCTATTCTTAATCAGGGAGATCATATCAACAACTCATTTGAGAACGATAAGAGAGTAATGCATCTTGATGGTGCATGGAAAGTTGAATTAACACCTGTAGCTGGTCTTTCTTTCACTACAACTCTTGCAGACAAATGGATTAACAATGGAGATGTACAGGATACTGGTTTCCAGATTGCATACAAGGCTGATGGAATCGGAAGATTTGCTGCAATGATGATTGGTAAGGACAACTTCAAGGATCTTCGCTTTGGTGCAGGTTATTCTAACAAGTTTGCTGACATGATTGATATGTTTGCAGACTTTGCAATCGGAGTAAAAGAAGGAGAAGCTAATGACCTTTCATTCGATGCTCAGGCTATTTTGACAGCTGGTCCAGCAACAATCAAATTCTTTGCTCTTTACAACAATACTCTTGCTAATTCTGATGATGCAATGGTTGATAACAGTTTGCTCATCCGCTTCAAGCCAAGTGTAAAGGTTGGAGATGCAACAATTTACTGTGATCTTGCAGATGATGATGTTATTGCTGAAGATGTAAAGATGACTGTAAAACCTGGTGTTGAATTCAGTGTTGGTGAAGCTGCTTGTGATTTCGGTGCAGAGTTCAAAATCGATGCAGGAACAGACACATACAAAGTATCTTGTCCTTTCACAGTTGCAGTTAACCTCTAATTCTATAGAGTATATCTGATTTAGATAAAACATAAGCCCTCGTGTGATACGAGGGCTTTATTGTTTTTGTGAATATTACAAATTTTTTGCTAGCAGTTTCCGTCAATAGAACAGGACTGTCCTTCTTTGACTATTGTACACCCCTCTGGAAGATATTGTTCCCAGTCATAAGTCAGATTTCCATCTTCCTTTACAATAACAGGTATCCCGATTAGCCCTTTTGCCTTTGCTTTGTCAAAGAAAGGATTATTATCGCGCAGTTCAAGAAACTCCTTTAGGGCTTTTATGTCCTGTGCAAAATCGTGATACTCATACTGTACATTATTGGCATCAAAATTAATTTTAAGCGCTCTGCAGTCTTTGCAAGACTGTATTCCATATACTTTTATCATATTGACCTCCATAAATATTGTTACAATAAAAATACTATAACTTTCATGGTTAATTCAAATGAAATATACCTAGTTTTTTGTCATTTGTAAAAGTCGAAGACATATATTTATGTGGAGGCTTTTTTATGGCAGAGACAACAAATGATAACGACTTTGTATTACCAGAAATCATCACAAACCCACATCCACGTCGGGATGTAAAATCATCAGTA
>JAZLGX010000040.1:0-18092 GCA_045616545.1 Treponema sp.
GATGCACATAGTCAGGAAATGTATAACATGATTAGGGAAAATACAGGGGATTTTGAAAAGGCTAAAAATAGTGTATCTTTGCTGAATAAGTATTTTCCAAATAAAGTATATCCTCAGTTTACGAGAATTAATGAGAATGAAAGGGAATTGGAATCATTCTATAGATTTTATAGTGATAAGAGTTCTCCAAGTTCTGGAAATGTAATAATACAGAAGTATGATTCATTTTGTAGCATGCTACCTGATCGTAAGCCGGCAGATTTATCCCCAGTTAACAGATATCCTTGTTGGCATATAAAGAGGGATATGACAATCCTATCCAATGGGGATGTTCCGATGTGCCGTGAACGATTGACAGATGATATTAAGGGTAATGTTTTTACTGATGGAATCGAAAAAATCTGGGCAAAGCTAAAGAATATTGCCTCTGATCAGATTTGTGGAAACTATTGTAATAGCTGCAGGAATTGCGATGAATACTATACCTTCAATTTTTAATCTGAAGAAATTTAATTATACAGTGCTTGGTGGATCAGAGAAGCCCGAAAAAATACTGATGCCAGTGACTTGCATAGTACTTAATAGAACTGGAAGTCAGTATCGAAGTATAGTTCTGGAAAATGTACTTAAATGTGGATTTGAAAAGATTATTAGTATCGAAAATAATGTAAGGAATTTTAATTCGGATGCAATGACCAGGCTGTTTCCGTGTATCAAGTTTATACAGACACTGGAAGATGTTAATATAGGTGATTTAATAAATCTTGGAATGTCGGAGTCTGCAAGTCCTTATGTTCTTGTTGTTCACGATGATATGTGTATGGATGATTTACTGTTTAATGCTACTCTTGCTAAGAAACTCATTGCACAAAAGCAATTTTGCTTTGTTCCTCGGTTGCTAACAAGGGATAAGCAGAGTGTGCCTGTAAGATTTATTCCCAGTGTTAATAAATCTGTGTTTTATGTTGAGTCGTCCATAAGTATCGGTGATGGGGTGAATACATTGTATCCGTTTGATCATGCGGGATTATATGATAGACAGAAGTTTATGCAATTAGGTGGGTTTGATTATACAATAACTGCACCATATTGGCAGAAACTTGATTTATTTGTTAGGGCCTGGCTTTGGGGAGAGACAATATCATTGTCTACCTCTATGCAGTTTGTTTATGGTCAAGATGTCCCTGTTGAAGATAATACTGTAGAATTGTCGTATTTACGATTTTATCTAAAAAATCTTTTACCATCGTTTCAAAGTGATCATGCTGTATTATCTGTTGGAAAATTTTTTCACTATAGAAGAAGATCTCGCTGCGGTTTAAGTGAAGATGTTAAGCAATTTAGAGATGCAAGACGTTGGGTTCAGGAAAATAAGTACAGATATAAGAAAGATGCTGCGTCTTTAATTCAAGACTGGAGTAAATAAATTGAATTTGCTTAATAAGATTGGTTTTAATAAAAAAAAGATAGTTGTTATTATACAATGTCGATTATCATCTACAAGACTTCCTCGAAAAGCTCTTTTGAATCTCGGAGGAAGATGTGTCGTTGATTGGACTCTCCAAACTATGAAAAAAGTAAAGGCGGATAAGTTTTATTTAGCCACTGATAATGATAGTGCTGTAGAGCTTACGCCGTTTGCAAATAAGTGGGGATATGATATTTTTGCAGGATCTAGAGATGATGTCCTAGATAGGTTTTGTAAAGTCATTGAACTGAGTAAAGCTGACATTGTAATTAGGGCAACTGCAGATAATCCTTTTTTGTTTTATGATGCAGTAAATGATTTGCGAGAAGAATATCTTAAAAGAATTGAAGATCAACCTATTGATTATATGACGTTTGAGGGGTTACCTCATGGTAGTGGAGTAGAAATATTTGATGCACATTCTCTTCTCAGAGCGAGGGATTTGACGGATGATCCTTATGATCATGAGCATGTTGGTCCTAGTTTATATAATCACAAGGATAGATTTGTCAGTATGTTTATCAAAGCTCCAGATCTATACAACCATCCGGAGTTTAGGACAACAATTGATACTCCGTGGGATTATCGAAGAGCACAAGCAATTGTAAGAGTTCTTTCTGGGGTAAATACAGATATAAATCCTGTACAGGAATGTTATTCAACTGAAAATATTTTATTTGCATGTCAGGATAGTTCTGTTCATGATCCATTTTTGCTTATACCTAGTGTCCAAAAGGGGCATGGAACAGGACATTTAAGACGTTGCCTTGAAATTGCCTGTGGTACAGGGTGTGATATTTATTTGTCTTCCGATGATATGTTGGAACAATGTCAAAACTTAGTTGATCAATACAAGAGCGAAGGTCTGAAATCGTATCAGTTGGTCGATTCTCTTGATAATCTGAAAAACTATAGTCTTGTGGTATTAGATAGTTTCATTACGAATAAAGAGTTATTGGATAAAATTACACAAAATTGTGCTGTATTATCCATCGATGAAGGATGTAAGTATACTGATGATATTGATTATCTTTTGGACATCATCCCTTCTATCGGATTAAATCGAAAGGCAAATCTTGTAGATCCAGGTTTTATTCCTCTTCCGAAAAAAATACGATCTGATAATTGTACGACAACTGTTATCCGTAATGTCCTTGTTACTGTGGGAGGAGAAGACCCTGCAGGATTATCTATTCCGGCCGCCAAGTCTCTTGTAAAATGTTCACTAGATGTTACTCTTGTTGCACCTTCAGAGAATATATGCAAAGAATGGTCTTCAATGTTTACAGATACTGAATTAAAAAATGTAATAATTCAATCACCTGTAAATAATTTGAGAGAAGAACTCTATAAATATGATTTGGTTGTTACCCACTATGGTTTTACTGCTTTTGAGGCTAGGGGTGCAGGCTGTGCGGTAATTCTCCTTGGAACAACTCCTTTGCATTCTCAATTGGCAAAAAAATATAATTTTGCTTGCCTTAACCCAAATGAAATTAGTTCTGATAATTTTTCCAAGCTTATCAATAAATCGGAAACTTTGTTTCAGAAGAGTATTTCTACTGAGAATAAGTCTCTTAATTCATATCTCTTACAATTAAGTCAAGGAAAAAAACTTGTATGTCCCGTTTGTCAGACACAACATAATCAGCAGGATTTTCTGGTTTCAAGGACTGAAGTTAGAACTTTTAGACGATGTAAATCTTGTGGAATGCTTTATATATCTTGGACTGTACAATCAAGGCAAACTGAATATAATCGAAATTATTTTTATGAAGATTATGAAAAACAATATGGAAAGACTTATGAGGATGATTTTGTATCCATAAAAGTTCAGGGAATAAGACGAGTTAGTAATATTGATATGCTTGTTCATCACCACAAAATGCATCTGACAAAAACTGTGCTTGATATAGGTTGTGCTCTTGGGCCTTTTTTGGATGCAGCAAATGATGCTGGTTGGAAGGTGTATGGAACTGATATTTCACAGGACGCCGTTGATTATGTACATCAAAAATTTAATTATCCTGCGGTGCAATCTGCCTTTCCGGAAATAGACTGTAAAGAAATGTTTGGGATAGAACAATTTGATGCGGTGACAATGTGGTATGTTATTGAGCATTTTCAAAACCTTGATGCTGTTTTGTCTAAAGTTTCTGCCATTGTCAAAAAAAATGGTATATTTGCATTCAGTACACCCAGTGCTAGTGGTGTTAGTGCAAAATATAATACTCAAAGTTTTTTTGAAAATAGTCCTAGTGATCATTATACTTTATGGGAAATAAAACAATCTGGCTCTATTCTCAAAAAATATGGATTCAAAATAGAACGGATTGTATCAACGGGAATACATCCTGAACGATTTCCTATCGTAAAAAAATATGGTTGGAAACCTAATAGTTTTGGTTATAAATGTCTTGAATACTTAAGCCGGAGATTTAAGTTAGGAGATACATTCGAAATATATTGTAAAAAAATAAGATAGGAAAATTAGAAAATATGGAAGAAAAATATATTCTTGTGCTTGGTGCAGGTTTAATGCAACGTCCTGCAATTCAAGCTGTGAAAGAGCTTGGCTATAAAGTAATTGTTGTAGATGCTAATAGTAGTGCAGTGTGTGTTGGTGATGCAGATATTTTTGAATGCATAGATTTAAAGGATAAGGAAGGTTTGGCAAAGTTTGCTTTATCCTTGGGTGCTAAGTTAAAAGCAGTATTTACGGCTGGAACTGATTTCAGTTCTTCTGTTGCTTATGTTGCAGAAAAGTGTGGATTGAAGTCGCACTCTTTTGAATCAGCAATGGCGGCAAGTGATAAGATACTGATGCGATCTTGTTTTGCTCGAGATAATGTCAGTTCACCGGCATTTTGCCAGGTTGACAGTTCTACCGATGTAACTAAGTTAAATATACAATCGTACCCTATGGTCATAAAACCTGTGGATAGCATGGGAGCTAGAGGTTGCAGGATGATAAGGTCCGAATCCGAAAAGATTGAATCTATTCAACTTGCTATAGACGCTTCTAGGTCGGGTAGAGCGATTCTTGAAGAATATATGGATGGAATGGAGTTTTCAATAGATGCCCTTGTATATGATGGAACGTTAACTGTAACAGGTTTTGCTGATCGACATATTTATTATCCTCCATATTTTATAGAGATGGGGCATACTCTTCCTTCTTGTATTGATGAGTCTAAGAAAAAAGAACTTCTTATGTGTTTTGCAGATGCAGTTCATTCCCTAGGATTGACTCATGGTGCTGCTAAAGCTGATATAAAATATACAAAAAAAGGACCGATGATTGGAGAAATAGCTGGGAGAATGTCTGGCGGGTATATGTCTGGGTGGACTTATCCTTATGCGTCTGATTTTAATCTTACAAAACAGGGTGTTTGTATGGCTTTAGGAGAAATTCCTTCTGAACTTCTGGAAAAACGTAAACAAATAGATATAAATCATCCTTATTTTAAGGTTTATGAAGTAGAATGTGTCAGGGTAAGTGCAGAACGAGCTTGGATATCTATTCCTGGTGTCGTAAGTAAAATTTATGGAATAGATGAAGCTAAGAGTATTTCTGGAGTGAGAGATGTTTTACCACGTAATTATGAAGGTGACAGTGTAATTTTTCCGATAAATAATGTGTCTAAGTGTGGAAACATTATTGCAGTTGCGGATTCTTATTCGAAAGCATCGGATATTGCTGAGGATGCTGTCAGTGAGATTGTATTGCGCCTTGAACCTGGTAACTCTATGACAGATGCTTTTGTCAAGGCAAATGTTTTTGATGAAGGTTTCCCTCCTGAGGCATTTCCAGACCTTGTCTTGGATATAGATAGAAATATCTTTATTGATAAGGATTTACCTTATGATTATATTATTCCTGAATGTGTAAAACCATATGTTGATACTATTAAGGATTATAATCATCGTACGATAAATAAGACGCTTAGTTTACTTCAGAAAATTGTCCCGCAACATGGTACGCTTAATCTTTATGATTTTTGGAGTAGAATAAAAGCAAGTGGTATACAAGGTGCTTTGTATATGATAGATACACTAGGGAACTAATGTGGTATGAGAGTAAAATTAAAAATATTTATTTTAGAAATTTTTCTTTTTTTTGCTGTGGTTGGAATCTTATTTCCAGCCGAGTCAAATAAGACATATATAGATTTAACTGAGAATGCTCAGAAAACTGGTATGACTTTTTATTGGGATCCGTTTACTCAATCTGGATTGTTGGAAAAGAATGGTCATCAGGTTTCTTTTAGGAATGGTGATGGTTTTGTCCTTGAAGACTATAAGAAGCTTCGTTCGGAGGATAGTCCGATAGTAAAGAATGGGGAGATATTAGTAAGTCTATCCTTTTTTAATAGTATTGAGAATTTTTTTAAAACTCAGAGTGATGCTAATCCATATAAGATAGGTGCCATACTTATTGACCCTGGACACGGAGGAAAAGATCCAGGAGCAAGTGATACTCATACAGTTAATGGTAAGAAATTTACTGTACAAGAGAAAAATGTAAATCTTGCTGTTGGATTGAAGTTATATGATTATCTTAAAAAAGCATATCCTGACAAGAAAATACTCATGACACGTAATAATGATACATATTTAACTCTTGCTCAGCGTACTGAAATTGCAAATAATGTAAAATTAGGTAAGAATGAAGCTATATTGTATGTTTCTGTACATGTTAATGCTAGCCTTGATAAGAGTGCGTCTGGATATGAGGTCTGGTATTTAACTCCAGGATATCGGCGTCAAGTAATTGAAAAAAACGGCGTAGAAGATGAAAGTCTTTTTAGTATAATGAATAGCATGATGGAAGAAGAATATACAACAGAGTCTATTCTCATAGCAAAATTCATCATTGATGGAATAAATGCTCAGGTGGGATCTTTAAGTTCTTCTCGAGGAGTTAAGGCTGAGGAATGGTTTGTAGTCAAAAACTCCAATATGCCTAGTGTACTTATTGAAACTGGCTTTTTGACAAATCCTAAGGAGGCTGCACTTCTTGCTGATGACAAGTACTTGCAGAAACTTTCGTTTGGAATATATAATGGCCTACAGGCCTTTGTAACTCATTTCGAAAGGTCCAGAGGATTTACAGGTTCAAATGAATGATTTTATGAAAAGAAATGTAGTAGCTATAGTTTTGGTTTTTCTGCTTGCTGGAAGTTTTGTTTTTTCTGTTTGCAGCTATATGTCGAATAAACCCGGAGAGAGAAGGGTATTGTATTTTCAATCGTTGGATTCGGATATGACCGTGTGTGAAAGTCGTTATATCAAGTCTGTAGATGGTATAAGCCAGGAAGAGTCTCTTGTAAAAGAGCTTCTTCTAGGTCCTATGACAAATCGATTTATACGACTTTTTCCCTTAGGAACAAAAGTTGAATTTTGTCTGGTTGAAGATAATACTTTATATGTAAATTTGAGCAAGGAAGCTCTTTTGACCTCATCCGAAACGTGTAGCATCAGAGATGGCGTAAGCCTGTTAAGAGAGAATGTAGTGAATAATTTCACTAATATAAACACTGTGAATGTATTTATTGATGGTGTAAGTGTCTGGAATTGAGAATGAAAAAATTGCCAACTTTTTTGAAAAAAAATTGCAAAAAGTTGACAAATTGAGTTTCTTAATAGATACTTATATTAACAAGGCTACATCAAAAGTGTATTAGAGGAGCTTCAAATGAAGAGAACATTATTAACAACTGCTGCTGTTTTGTTGTTAGCAGGATCATTTGCGTTTGCAAGAGAATCAACATTGATTGATTTTACATTGCTTGATGCAGATATCGTTGCAGACGAAAATGGAAATCCAACTGTAAACAGCAGAACTGCAATGGATTATTCTGTTGTTGCTGGTGCTACTTTCACTAGCGATCAGAAGTCACTCATGAGATCATCTTTTGTTCTTAACGACTGGGAGATTCAGCTCAATTCATCAGCTAAGTCTGTTGATGCTATTGCTAATTCTAAGGTAAAACCAGCACCAGTAAAAGAAACTGCTGATGTTCCTTTTGCTGGAAAGAACGTAATGGGTGTTCATATTATATTCCCAACATGGAATCACAATGCTAACGCAAAAGTAGTTCCACCTTTCGCAGTTCAGCCTTTTGAAAAACTTGCTGATGCTGATGAGAATGGAGTTCGTCAGGCTCCAACTGATGAACAGAAGGGAAAGTATCTTTTTGAAGATGGATACGGACTTGTAACAAATGTTGGAACAATCAGATCTATTTCTGTTACAACATTTGGAGAAAATTTCCCACATCTTCTTTATGTAATGCTTGAAGATGGTGATGGTGTAGGTCGTCGCTATCTTATGGGTGATCTCCAGTTTGATGGATGGAAGACACTTGTATGGAATAACCCAGACTACATTAGTGAAGTTCGTACACGTGAGATTAGAGTATATTCAATCTATCCTCGTGCAACTCCATTCGTTAAGTTTGCTGGATTCCAGATTGTACGCGATGCAAGTCATGAAGGAGCTGATTTTGTAGGTTACTTCAAAGATGTAAAGATTATTTACGACCTTGCAGTTCTTTCTACAGATCGTGATATTGACGAAGAAGACCTTTGGGGTATCATCACAAAGAAAGAAGCTGAACGTCAGAATCACACTATGACAAACTTTGGTGTAAACCAGGTTAATCGCTTCATCGAAAAGTCTAAGATGGCTACAGAACAGCAGTTCACTTCTAGCCTCGAGTCTTCTGATGCTGCTGAGTAATTTTGAGCTTAATACATAGGTTACATCTGTAATTTTTTAAGGCTGTTCAATAGGAGTATTTGAGCAGCCTTTATTATTTAGAGAGGGTTATTGGAAATATATGGGTAAAGAGTGTAAAATCCCCAAAAAAGAGGAACTGGAAATATTGTACCAGTCTTATACTCCGGTTTTTGGCGAAATTTTGTCAAATATAAAAGAAAAATTAAAAAAAACAATAAAATTGGAATCATCTCCAACTTACAAATCTCGTATAAAATCATTCAAGAGTTACTATAAAAAAGTTTTAAAAAAACGGCAGGATAAAATAGGTGTTGTTCAGGGACTTATTTCTCTAACTGATATGATAGGAATACGTGTAGTATGTCCTTTCTTGGAAGATGTTACGAAAGTAGAAGAGCAAATAAAGACGATATTTAATGTTGTTGAAGTAGAAATAAAAGGTGCGGATCAAACTTTTAAGGAGTTTGGTTACGAATCAATACATATATTAGTAGAAATTCCAGAAGATTGTAGGCCTGTTTATAATACTGCTTTGGCATTACCTGAAGATATGGTTTGTGAAATACAGGTTAGGACTATCCTTCAAGATGCATGGGCAGAAGTAGAGCATGAGCTTATTTATAAGTCAGAGTTTAATCCTTTTGATAAGCCATTAAGACGAAAACTTGCCAGCATAAATGCAAGTCTTACATTGGCTGACATGATATTTCAGGAAATCAGGGAATATCAGAATAAGCTACAAGTTGAACTTGGGGTTAGACGAAATACTTTCTATAATAAGGCAGACGAGTTTACCGACGGAGAATTAGGAATAGATATCAATCATCTGGTAAATGCTGTTCCTAGTGATATGCCAAAAAGCCTTGCAGAAGATAATCCGTTTGAGAGTGGTAGCATAGATGACCTGGTATTGAAAGCCCTGCATGAGCATAATATTGGTAATTATGCTAAGGCTATCAAAATTTATAGCCAGATAATTGACCAGAATCCATACTTAAATAATATCATGCTCAGCGTGATATACAAGCACAGGGGAATGGCTCGTTTTGCACAAAGCGATTACGATAATGCACTTTTGGATTTTAAACATAGTGCAAGTAATGATGCTAGTGCTTTTCGAACTCTTTACTATGAGGGTATCGTTTATAGCGTAAAAGATATGCATAAGGAAGCTATCGATTGTTTTAATCAGTCTCTTGCAATAGATGGATATCAAAGTCATGTGTATGCACGTCGGGCTTTATCTTATTATAATTTGGGAATGTATAGGGAATCTTTACAGGATTTGGATGCTGCAAATAATCTTGGCTTAAATGATGAAGATTGTCAGGCATTACGTGAAAAGCTTATAAAGAAATTTGATATGAATATGTAAAAAAATGTGTAAAAAGTTTAATGGGTTATTGACAGTATTTTTATAATCTGTTATATTCTCATCACAGCGATGAAACAACGATAAGTTTCTCGCTTATGTCTCCCTCGTCTAGTGGTTAGGACATCGGGTTTTCATCCCGACAACATGGGTTCAATTCCCGTGGGAGATGTAAAAAAAAGCAAGTACCGATGGCAAATTGAGAAAGCTTATGTCTCCCTCGTCTAGTGGTTAGGACATCGGGTTTTCATCCCGACAACATGGGTTCAATTCCCGTGGGAGATGTAAAAGGTCCAGATATAAATCTGGACCTTTTTTATTTACACATATAATGCTGATGGCATGGACTCTAAAGAACTAAATCCCTGAATCGGCAATCTCGTTAAATAGAGCCTGATACAAAGTAGCCTTATCTTTATTCATTTCGCGAAGAGTTTTGGACATACGTTTTGCGAGTACTTTTAGAACTCTGTAGCCCAGTAACGGTTCTTGATCACTTAATGTAAAGAAGTCCTTGTCTGTAAGTACCATTACAGTACAGTCTGTAAGAGCTGAAACAGTAGCTGTACGGGTATCGTTGCTGATTAATGCAGTTTCCCCAAAAAATATATTCATACCATCATTAAGGTCTGCGAGAGCAATGCTGTCTCCTGCCGGTGTATTTCGAGATATGTGCACGGAACCGGAATACAACATATAGAACTCTGAGCCAATATCACCTTCCTTGATGATTATTTCTCCCTTTCTGAAGTTTTTTGTCGAAGTATGTTCATACACTTTTGTAAGGATACGCTTGTCTTCTTGGTTGTCTAAGTCAAAATCCTCAAAAAGTGCAAACTTAGCAAGTCTAGGGAGAATTTCATTGATATTTTCACTTTTATTAGCCATTATTTTCCCTCCGTCTTTTTGCCACGTATATATATTGCCTTGGAATTCTTTGGGATGACAAAATCATTCTTAGGGACAAGTACAGGCTGGTTGCTTTTAAGGGTCTTTACTTTCTTGAGATTTGCTATAACTGTATTGATGTCAGGATTCTTTTGAGCCTCCCGGAGAGCCTCTTTTCTTCTTACATGGAAGTTACCGGAATTAAGGAGAAGTCCAACAAGAATGCCTGATTCGCTTCTGTGTGCTGCAGAATAATCTTTAAGTTCTTTGTAAGTTTTACCTACGAATTCGGAAGAAATATTTGATATAAAAAGACCAGATTCTGCATCGTCACTTATTAATTCCCGTATAACATCAGAGTATCCCTGCCCGCTAGAAGCATTGGCAAGGAGAGAATGCTCATAATCCTGAGTCAGGATGATCTCATCACAGTGGGCCATTTCAAGATGCTTTTGGAATTTACCGCTGATAAGCTCTGCTACTACGTAGATACCGCGATTCATGTTTTCCATGGTAAGGACAGCTAGAACTGTTCTGGAATCAATTTCGAGGTCGGAATATTTTTTTGAGCGATCAGAGATGACGAGAGCTCTAGCGGCTTTCTCGATAAATGCCCTGGAAAGTGTAGATTCATCTGTATAGTCTCCAGAGATAAAGTTCAATTCCTTATACTTTTCTTCATCCCTTAAGTGTTCCATCTGTTCTACAGCGTCATTTATCAGTACAATTTGGTCTGCGCTGATATCAGGATTAGACTTCATCACAGTATCAATAATTTTGTTAAAGCCTGGGCGCCAGCCACAGATAATAAAGTGTCCTTCCATATCTTTTAGTTTTCCTATACCTTTGTTTCTTTTTTCTGTCATGTCTACAAATGCGGTAGCAACTTCACCTCGTATGTAGTTGAATGTAAATGAGCCTGCAATCAGTACTGTAATGGCGGCACAGCGCCCAGGTACAGATTCGCAAACGAATTCAAAGTAACCGGCAAAAACTGCTACACACATAAACCAAAATGTATCGAACTTTGTTTCAATACCGCTTCCTGTCTGGGTCTCAAATCGATAGACAACATTCAAGGCAGCAAAAATGAGTATTACAAGCGCAATGTACCCGTAAAGAACCTTACTTTTAAGTGCAAGAGAAAGCTTACGCTTGAATACAGATGATTTTTTGTTTCGCTTTTTCATGCTGATTCCTTGGCTCGGATAAGAACTGCCTTAGCCTTGTCTGGTATTACAAATGAATCCTCAGGGGAGAGTACAAGCTCCCTGGACTCAGATAAAAGACCAATGAGAACTTCCGATGAATCTTCATTATTATCAAAGAAATCCGACAATTCTTTGTAAGACTTTCCCTGGTATCTTGAAGGAATATTATCTATCAGTACACCGCTATCCGCATCATCGCTAAGGAGAGATCTTATGACATTAGAGTATCCCATGCCGCTTGATGCTGTAGCCAAAAGAGAATATTCATATTCTTGCGTCAGAAGAATCTCATCACAGTTAGCAAGCTTAAGGTGCTCATTGAATTTTGTATCAAGGAGTTCTGCCGCGATATAAACCTTTGGATTGAGATTCTTGATGGTAAGAACAGCCAGTACAGTGCGGGAATCTGTTTCCATCTGGGATTGGTCGTTTGTTGTATCAGATATTACAAGTGCTCTTTTTGCAGTCTTGATATAAGCCTTTTCCAATGTAGGACCGTCTGAAAAATCTCCCGCAATATAGTTTATTCCCTTGAATCTATAATCCTGCCTGATCTGCTCAATCTGGTCCAAAGGACCTTTGTTGACCATAATCATCATATCGGGAGTAATGTCAGTGTTAGTTTTAAGTACGGAGTCCAGTATCTTGTCAAACCCAGGTCTCCAGCCACAAATAATAAAATGATCTTTCATACGTTTAAGTTTTTTTAACCCCCTGTTGTTTTTTGTCTGCATCTCCATGATTCTGGAAGTAATATAACCTATGATGATGGTCCATATAGCCATACCAAACAAAAGAAGAACCAGCGAAGCAAGTCGTCCCGGTACAGTTTTCATGTAAAAGTCATAATAAGCTGCTACAACGGCAACAATAGTATGCCAGACAGCATCATGCCAACTTCCTATTTCACCGTCAGGGTGATTTGGTTCTGAAAGCATAACTATAACTGTTGCTGCAATGAGACTTGCTATTACAAAGATAATTACATATGTGTATGGACTTTTGATAGCTAGCCTGAGTTTTTTTAGAATACGCTTCAGGTATTTATTTTTCTTGTCCTCTCTCATAAACTTAACTTTAACACTGTTTTGGGCAAAAAAAAGACCCCGACATAAATAATGCCGGGGTATAATACAATTATTGTATTATTGTATGAAATCCTAAAATGCTATATCAGTTACCATTGCCTGGTAAAGTTACGATAGCACCTGCAGCGGTAAGAGGAACATAGTCAGGAACTTCCTTTCCGTTCCAGTGCTTTGCACGCTCCAGCTCAATCTCGAGTTCCTTAAGCTTGATTTCTACCTGATAGTTTTCAGCAACTTTCTTGTTATAATATGCGAGGGCATCTGCTTCAACCTTTTTGGCTTCTGCGCTCTTTTGTGCACGGATAAGCTGTGCTTCGGCTTCCTGTTCTGCAGCCTGCTTTGCAGCTTCAGCTTCGGCAACCTGCTTCTGGGCATTAGTCTCAGCCAGCTTAAGGTCCTGCTCAGCCTTGCGAACTTCCTGAGTTCTGTTCATTGTTTCCTTGATCTGCTTGTCAAAGTCATCGCTCCAGTCCCAGTTGGCAATGGTAAGCTGTGTAATCTTGATAGGGTACATAGCCATGCGATTGATCATCTTTTCTTCAACAGCGGCACGGATATCACTCTGGTTTTCTACAAGCTCATATATAGAGTAGGCACCTACAGCTTCTTTAAGTGAAGCAATAAGGTTCTGTGTCATGGCATTGTCGATGATAGGATCGGAATACTTTGTTGCAGCTTCCATTATACGGCTCTCGTCGTACTGGTAATAAACAGTCACAGCACTACCAACTGTCTGCATATCCTTGGTGATTGCACCATCTTTGCCAACGCTAAAAGTTGTACTCTTTGATTTAGGTACTATAGAATATTTTTTGACTGTAGCTGCAAAAGGAACATGGAACTTTACTCCAGGCTGAATGACATCGCCGACAATCTGGCCCATGAGAACCTCAACACCACGTTCAGTTCTGTCAACAATAGTACAGGAAGCAGGAATGATGGCTGCTACCAGGGCAACAACTACGCATGTAATAACTATAGACTTCAAATTCTTTTTAGCCATAATTTCCTCCAAATTTGGAAAGTTAGAGTCGGATGCACCAGGAATATCTTGGTTACATCTTGTTAGTTACATAAGCCTGTGATTTTTTTGGCTTATGTATAAAGGTATCTTTAATAATTGCAATTTTTAAAGGTAACCATAAGACAAAGATAATAAATCAGGTAAATATAATCAATAAAAATAGTGATAAAAGTACAGGTAAATAGTAGAAATCGTACTTTTTTACTATTTGTTTAGGTTTTTGAATTGATATTTTGGAGATAATGTGTTATATTGCGTCCAATTATTACAATATGGGATACTTAAATGAATAAAATGTTAGTAAAATTTAAGACAGTTGGTACAGCTGTATGTGCTGCTGTACTGTCAGGATTTCTTCTTTTAAGTTGTCAGATGATTGGACTTGGAGAAGAAGTAGGAATCTATGACGAAGACTATATAAAGTCTATCATAGAAGATTCAGAAAGTTGTTTGTCCGATTATCAGCGATCCCGTGCAGAACAGTCCCGCAGTCTCAGCAGGAGTATCAGTGAATATGATGCTATATCAGAGGCTCTTTCGGATGTGGAAGCCAAGCTCAAGGATGAAGGATTTTCTCTTGAAGAAAAAGTATATTTTATCGAAGCTATGGATAAGCTGTTGTCAGAGCATAAGGACACAGTTGCCCAGAGAGAATCATACCTCAAAAAGCTTGAGTCACAGATAGCTTCACTCACAGAGCAGAAGGGTATATTGGAAAAGCAGTACGATTACCTGTCAGACAAGCAAAGCTGGATGACACAGAACCCTAATCTTGCAGCTGAATTTAATACTCTTGGAGCAAGTCTTTCCATAATCAATGAAGAGATCGACAATCTGACTGTCGAAAAAGCCTCATTGTATGCAGAGATAGAAAAAGAAAATTCTTTCCTGCTTCTGGAACTCAGGGTACTCAGCGAATACAAGCAGCAGCTTAAGGAAGATGTATCTTCCGAATCATCCAGAGCGGAAGGGCTGAAGGCTGAGAGTAACAGGATAATCATCAAGGCACTCAACGTAATTCTTGAAGCCCTTGATAATGGAACACCTGTAACCAGTGATATCCTTGAAGACCTTAAGGATTATGATGATATCCTTGACAAGATAAATGACAAGATCACTGAATACTCTAAGATCAAAGAAGCATATGAACTCTTACTGTCTATAAGTGCAAAGGAAAAGGAACTTGCCGCAGCCAATGACAGCAGGAACAAGACAGAAATAGCTAGGCTGGAAAAAGAACTTGCACAGGCAAAGGATGAATTGTCGGCCAAAGATGAGATGTATAGAAACCTTGAAGAAGTTAATACAGAACTTATAGATTTGAACAAGATTTTGCAGGAATCCATTGCAGCAGGCAGTGATGAAATCAGCAGCTTCAAGCTCATGCTGAAAGAAGCTGAATCAAGATATACAGACTTGTCCAATAAGTATGACGAACTCCTTGCTGAAAGAAACAAGCTGGCAGAGTCATATGACAGCCTTGCAGAAGCAAAGAAACAGCTTGAATCAGCCAAAGCTGAATCTGACAGCAATGTAACTGCATTGACAGCTAAAGTTTCTTCCCTTGAAAAAGAAATAGAAGTTCTCAATACAGCAGTTAATGCAAAGCAGAAAGAATACGACAGGCTTGCAGAGGAACTTTCCGGCACAAGAAAGGAACTGGAAGCTGCAGTCACCGATCTTGAAGATGCAAAAGCAGAAATAGAAAAACTCAAGAACCAGATCAAATCACAGTCAGAAACTGTCAGCACCTTGCAGTCAGAAAGAGACCGACTTGTAAAGGAACTTGCTGCTGCAACAGCAACATTAGAGTCTGTTCAGAATGCAAAGCAAGAAAAGGAAGATGCTCTTGATGTGGCTGAAGACAATCTAGCCAAGGCAGAGCAGGCATTGGAACAAGCAAGACAGAATCAAGCAACAACAGAAGCAGAACTTGAGGAACTCCAGAGAGCATATGACGAAGCTGTAGTTGCAAGAGATAATGCAGAAGCCGAAAAAGATGCCGCAGCCAAGGATTACGAAGAAAAGCAGAAAGAACTGGAAGAAGGAAACACAGCTTATGCAAAGACAGTCAAGGAACTTACAGAAGCCAATGCATCATTGCAGACTGCTTATGAAGCAATGAAAGCCCTTGTTGCATTTACATGGGACATTGGTATTGCAACTGGAAGTCTTGAAAACAAGTATTACGAAGGACAGATACTGTGGGGATTCTATACTGCAAAACTGTACACCAAATATGAACTTTACAGTGACTCCAAGTCACTGTCATTCAACTTGTACAATTACGAGTCTTCCGGATGGTTTGGAGAGGGTGTCAAGAATATTTCCACAAAAGCTTCTGAGACTCTCTATGCTGTCGAACAGCTTGATAATGGTATATATGTTGCATTCAATGCTTCTTCTGATACATTTGTTGTACTCAGGAACAAAAACGGTTCTGTCCAGATAATGCAGAAGTCTGATGTAACTGATATTGCCGGACTTAACCTCAAGCTTTATTCCTCAATGAAGGAAGCTGAAGAGGACTACCATAATAATGGTAAGAACAGAAAGTGGATTGACCTTGTAACTCTGTACGAAAATTATGCCAAGAGTATGAAAGGCAAATCAACCTTATAGGGTTATAATAAAGGTATGAACAATACCAATAACTTTATACCTCCATTACCTGGCTCCGAAGTCAGCGTAATGTGCAGGTTCTGTCATTATGTAGGCAGAGGCATTATAGGTCACAGTATCTTTGGAAAGACAAGAATCAGAAACAACCGCTGTCCAAAGTGCGGTAAGAGAAGCCTGGTACTGAGTCCATTTGTGCGGTACTGATATAATCAAGATTTTATCTTTTCTCATTGACTCTTAGGTGCAAGATACTGAACTTTCAGTATTTTGCCTAGGAGATATTGTCTTTTTGCTTGGGTAAAATCGCAAAAAGTATCCAGTATTTTTAAAAAAGTATCCAGTTCTTTTAAAAAAGTAAACAGTTCTTTTAAAAAAGTAAACAGTTCTTTTTAAAAAGTATCCAGTATTTTTTTAAAAGTAAACAGTAAAATTTTAAAAATACTGTTTACTTTTATGAATATGCACAGTAAAAAACTATAAAACATACTGAGAAAGTGGCAAAAAGCTACTGTGATAGACGATGAAAGGTACTGTGTAAATAGGTATAAAGTATGTGAGCTTTGGGGTAGTGGTAAAGCTAATTACCTTAGGTATACTTGTTCCCGAGAAGTAAAGGGGATAGAATATACATGAAGCAAGGCAGGTGACAAGGGAAATGTCGTTCCTTTGAATAGTGATGAAGCACATTGGGATATTCATTGATAGACGAAAGGAGAAAATATATGAAAAACTTTTTAAAGACACTGTATTTCGGAGACAGAGGGTGTGAAAAACTCGAGATGCTCGATGATAAAATCATAGTACAAATTGATTGTATTTCCAGAACGGAGCCGGGATCTGACCAATGGAATTATTACACAGGTGGTGATATCTATCATGGGCAACTTGTGTTTGAGGGAGTAATTGATTTTAAGTTTAATCCTGGACTTATACCCAACGATTATTTTGATAGTTTAGATTTAGTTGAAGAAAAGGATGATTGTTTTTTGTTCAGAATTACAGGTACTAATGTAACATTTTATAAACCATACACAGGTTCAAACGTTGAAATTGATATAAGATGCAAAGATTTTTATATTTTGGATCCTCAGACAGGAGAAAAA
Organism: Treponema sp.; assembly: GCA_045616545.1. Taxonomy (GTDB): domain Bacteria; phylum Spirochaetota; class Spirochaetia; order Treponematales; family Treponemataceae; genus Treponema_D. The sequence continues at coordinate 17,522 of JAZLGX010000040.1, forward strand.
ATAAAACAATAGGGAAAAGATTCTTCATCGAAAAATGTGAGTTTTCCATTATCGCAACTTTCTCTATGTTTTGCCTACAACTTTGAGGTTGAGAATACACATAATTATTTTATTGGTAACCTTGAAATACTTGTACATAAAAATCAGTATGGAATTCTTGATGTGTGGGCTAAATATAATATTGATAGATATGTGTCTCGAGCAAGTAATTATGCAGAGTGCTGGAAAAGGATTGTTTTAGCTGTCTGATTCATTTCAATGTTTGGGAGATGCCTATGATTGATAGGAAAATATAATGTCTGTCAAACAATCGATTAAGAGCGTTCCTAAAAATAATTCTGTTATTTTGTTCTGCAAAATGGGTTATATTTAACAAGAAGAAGCAAAGAGAAAACCTTTGACTTCTGAAAAAGCTCGAGAAAAATATCAATTAGGTGAGTATAAATCACAAAATTATGTTGAGTTTGATGTAGATACCGATAGATTAGAATGGGTAAAGAATCCACGTTATGGAACACCAGAATTAACAGTAAGAGGAGATGTTGAAATTGAAAATCCTGAGTTTTTTAAA
>JAZLGX010000041.1:0-15702 GCA_045616545.1 Treponema sp.
TGAGAAATCAATTGGTCTGAACATGAGTTTATTATACAAAGGATACGGATATTTACCTGAAGTAGAGAGTCACAACGCTTTGTGGCGATTTACAAGCGGAGTTACACTAAGATTCTAACAGTTACTGGAAGTTACTATCAGCAAGAGAGCTGGTAAATACTAAAGTATTTAAGGAGAGGATAATTCATTATGAAAAGTGAAGTTTATCTGAAAGTTTTTTCATCTGGTGATGAAAAAGAGCTAGTTAGTGTTGATGGTGGCGACATTGTTTTAGCCTGTGCTACAGCAATGGCTATTGGAATTGCATGCGGTGCATGCATTTGAGCATTTATTAACTTGACAACTTAGCTAAATAGTAAAATTTATATTATAACAAAATTGGTAGATTGTGGTAATGAAATACATACAGCAACTTGATGAGACAGATTGCGGCGCAGCTTGTGTTGCGATGATTGCATCACACTATAAAGTTAATAAATCAGTTACTTCCATCCGGGAACTTATCGGTACAGATACTAAGGGAACTAATCTTGCAGGCCTTGTCCAGGGAACCCAGAAACTTGGATTCAGTACTCATGCTCTAAAAGGAAATAAAGATGCACTGACTGAAGATTTACCATTCCCGTTTATTGCTCACGTGGAAGTAAAGCATAATGAATATACTCTTTACCACTATGTTGTAATCAAAAGTATAAAGAATGGAAAGGTAGAAATATGGGACCCAGACTTTACTGTCAAGCAGCATATAGAGACTATAGATGACTTCTGTAAGATTTGGAGTGGATATGTCGTATTCCTATCTCCAAATAATGATTTGAAGATTGTTAAAGATAATACTCCTCTATTATTCAAATTCATTCCGATATTAAAACCTCACAAGAAACTTTTACTTCTTTCACTGATTGCATCTATTTTGCTTGTTGTATTCGGTATCATATCAACTTTATATACCCGCTATATAATTGATGAGGTAATATTCTCACAGGCTAAATTTACGTTAGGTGCGTTGTCTATTGGAATGCTTGTCATTGTAATAATACAGGCAATAATGAATGTAGTACGTAATATATTGCTGATACATTTTTCTTATAAAATAAATCTCAATCTTGTATTTTCATATTTTACACATGTATTTCATTTACCTCTCAGATTTTTTGACAGCAGAAAATCTGGAGAAATTATTTCGCGAATGCAAGACATAAGTAAAATACAGGATTTGCTGAGTCAAGCATCTGTTACCGTAATAATGGATACACTGATGGTTTTCGTAGTAGGACCCATTTTGTTTGCAACTAATAAAACTTTATTTGGCATAGTTCTGCTTTCAGTACCATTTTCTTCAATTGTAATATATCTTTTTTCTAAGATATATAAAAAACAGTATCAGACATTGATGTCAAATGCTTCTGATTTGCAGTCCTATCTGGTTGAATCCATAAGTGGTGCTTCAACAGTAAAGTCCATGAATGCTGAAAACAAAATCATGCGTAGTTTCGAGATAAATGAAATGAGAATGATGAATGCAGGCTGGAAGGCAGCTCATACGCAGATATATCAGCAAGGAATATCAGAGGTAATAAAACAAGTATGCAATATAGTCATATTTTGGGTAGGAAGTTATCTCATTATAAAAGGTGAATTAAGTATTGGTACGTTGGTAAGTTTTACAGCACTCGCAGGATATTTTACAGAACCATTACAACGATTAGTTAATATTCAGGCAAAGCTGCAAGAGTCAGCTGTTGCAGCAAAACGTCTCGGTGAAATACTTGAACTTGAAGTAGAACAAGATCCAGAACTTAGTCTGGTGGAACCAATTGCCTTGAAAGGTGATATACAAATCAAGGACGTAAACTTTAAATATGGAACGAGACGTTCAGTCTTTAATAACTTGAACATGGAGATAAAGGCGGGGTCCAAAGTAGCATTAGTTGGATCTTCTGGTTGTGGGAAAACAACAATTGCGAAGTTATTACTAAAAATGTATTTGCCGAATAGTGGACAAATCATGATAGACAATTATGATATAAGGGATATCGACTGTAATAGTTTACGAAACCTGATAGGTTATGTACCTCAAGATATATATTTATTTTCAGGTACGATAGCAGAAAATATAGCACTTCATAAACCTGAGGCAACTTTGGATGATATAGTAAAAGCTGCTCAACGTTCTGGTGCCAGTGAGTTTATAGAGAGTTTACCAGATAGATATAATACGATGCTTGGAGAACACGGAGCAAATCTGAGTGGTGGAGAGCGTCAGAGAATTGCTATGGCCCGAGCATTGCTTTGCGAACCGAATATCTTGATTCTAGATGAAGCAACAAGTAACCTTGATACTGTATCTGAACGCCTGATAAAAAAGACAGTAGATGAGCTTAATGATGGAAATCTTACAATAATTATTATTGCCCACAGGTTGTCAACAATAATTGACTGTGATGAAATATTTGTAATGGATAAAGGTGAAGTGGTCCAGTTTGGAAATCACGAAGAACTGGTATATCAGGATGGTCTGTATAAGGAACTGCTTCTTAGTTCAAGTATATAAGGGTGACAAATAATGATTGAACGTAAATATATTCTGGAAGTTGAAGACCTAAGACTTTTACCTTCGACTCGTGATTTTTTTGATAATAAGGTTTCTCGTGGAGTAAATGTGTTCATTTATTCCATCATATTCATTTTTGTCGCCCTTATAGCATGGGGCTTTATCGGTAGAATGGATGATGTTGTAAAAGCAACAGCTGTACTGCGACCTATAGATAATATATCAGAACTTAAGTCCTTGAGTAATGGTGAAATTGTTGAAAAAAATTATGTGCAAAATCAGAGTGTACATAAAGGAGATTTACTGTTAGCACTGGACTGTAGTTCTGAGCAGATTGAATTGATAAATCTTGATAATTCCATAGAGAGAGTTGATAATGAGTTGAAGAATAACGATATACTCTTGTCTTATATAATTGGAAATGCGATAGAAGAACCTTTGTCATCAGAGATGATGACAAAAATAAATTACTATAAAGCTGATTATGATAAAATGTTATTACAGATCAGTGACCTGGAAGAAAAGTATAATTTTGAGAACAGTTTGCCAGATAATATGAAGGCTCAGTTTCGTATTGAAGAATCACTGACTCAATTAGAACAAGCCAGGTTGACATTAGATTCATGGAAAAACAATCAGATAATAAATATTACAAGCAAAATTGAGAGTAATAAGGAACAACAGCAAAACCTAAAGCTCAGAAGAAAAATACTTGAACGAACAATAAAAAACTCGTCTATATATTCACCAATTGATGGAATTATAGATGAGATAACACCTTTAAATGTGGGCGATTATATTTTAGGTGGTTCTAATATACTGAGAATTGTACCATCTGACAAAGATCAGCTAAAAGCAGAAATAATATTAAAGGCTTCTGATATAGCTAGAGTAAAAGTTGGGCAAGAAGTTAAAATAAGATTTCCTGGCTTGCCTCCGTCGAGTTTTGGCCAGTTGAAAGGAATCATAAATTTAATACCTGCTGATATAACAATAAATTCTAATGAACCTATTTTCGTAGTCGAAGCAGAGTTACCGGAAACATTCTTAACAGCATCTAACGGTGATAAAATAAACTTACGTTCTGGATTGAGTGCAGAAGCTAGAATTATTATTTCGCATGATTCTATCATAAAAATGGTAATGAGAAAATTGGATTTTGTTAATTAGGATAAAAATGAAAAAGGTTTATGTATTATTAGTTTTGTCTGTGCTGTCATGGTGCTATGCTGAAACAAAAATAGAACAATTGTGGCAATTATCCATAAATAATAGTATTGATGTAAAAAAGGCTAAAGACTCTTATGAAATATCAGAAATTGCCTATAAAGGTTTAGACGGAATATATAGTCCGTCTGTATCAATAAGTGCCGGTAGTGTAATTCCTCATGACTATAACTGGGGCAATGTTGCAGATCAATTCTCTTCAAATATAACGTATACACAACCTATTCCAGGAGGAACATCATTAAGTTTTTCTGGAAACTATACATTTAATTCTGTAGAAATGAATGGTGAAAGATATGTACAACAAAGTCCTAACTTCTCGGTTGGAATACAACAGAGTCTCTGTCCTTTCTGGATTCAAGGGACTTGGGAAGACCCGAATCATTATATAAATAAGAAAAATAAAGATTATTCATCAGATCAATTGATCTATGCAAAAAAAGAGATTATCCAGAATGTCACTCAGCTGTACATAAATTTTTTAGTTTGTAAATGTAAATTACAAATGTACAGTAACACCATAGATCTATTACAAGAAAAAATAAAGTCTTATAGAGTATTACAGGGTAATGGAAAGATTGATTATTCGAAGATAAATGAACTTGAGAATTCAAAATGGTCATATCAACAGGATTATATTTCATTGTATAGCAATCTTGAACAATATAAACAAAATATAAATGTTCTGTGTGGAACTGATTTTAGTTTTGATCTAGATGATTTGTTGCCTGATGAGTATTTGGAGTATATATTAGAGTTGCTTGATAATACTATTGATCCGATGGCGCAGAGTTATCTGGATAAGATTGAGATGCAGAATAGCCAAACAATATTATATAGGCAAAGTTATGCTCCAACATTGTCTTTATCAGTTTCTCCAAGCTGGAAATCTAATATGACGGAACTTGATAAGAGGAATGAGTCATGGACTGAAAAAGAACAGCCTGATGCTTGGACAGGTAAAATCGTACTTGATTTATCTCCACTGTTCAATGGCTTAGTAAGTAACAAAATTAAACAAAGTAATATTTCACTGAATGATATAAACAATGTTTACAAAAACTACATGCAGCAAAAGGAAATAATAAGAGCCCAATATGCAAATATATTGAACTTATATAGCAGACAGTATGAAGAATTTTCTGTGATTTGTGAGGAACAGGAAGTCAACAGGGGTTTATGGAAGATACAATTTGATAAAGGTTTTTTGTCGGAGCTGGATTATAAATCAAATCTGATTCAACTAGAAAATAACAGACTAAACTTACAAAGTATTCAGTTAAATATTTGGTTGTATCAGTTCATGCTTAGGTTGCTGTAGGGGGGGATATTTAATGACAAAGCGAAGCATAATTTTTATGCTTTCATTACTTGTTTTACTGATCAGTATTGATATTGGAATTAAGGCAGTAATCTACAATAACTATTTTGACAGCTATTTTGATATTGTTGGAGAATATTTGGGATATAGTCCTCAAATTAATAGAAATAACCTTAGTACATTTAATAGTGTATTACATTTAGATATTCCATTTAATGTAGTTTTGATTGGAAATATTCTTGCAATACCTGTTATTATTCTGTTTTGGGTATATATAAGGAAAAATATTATATCTGCAAAATATATGATATTTAATAATATTTTTTTGAGTTTTTTTGAAGCAGCTATTATTTGTTCCTTGATTGATAAGCTATGGCTGGGAGGTTCTCTTGATTATATTAAAATTGGTAAATGGGCCTATGACTTAAAAGACTTTTACTCAGATGTTGGTGAAATCGGGTATGTGGGATTAATAGTTTTCCTATATATAAAGGATCCAAAAAAGACATCATCAGTGTCTAAGGTTTTTCAGAAATTTCTGAAAATGAAATGATGAATATTAAGGGAGGAAATTATGAATAAAAAAATTTTTGTTGTTACTGCTTTACCTGCTATTGTTAGCAACCTGTTTTTGACTATATTAGCTTTTAGCAAAGGAACTTTCAATATTATGCTAATTGGTATGTTAGTTCTTTCTGTAGTACTGGTTCTTTTAGGAAAGAAAATAAAATCTGAAGAATCCCTGTGTATGATGGAATTAGCTACTTTGTTTTATTCGCTTTCACAGATTTCAAAGATATATGCTTTAGAAAGTGTGGTATTTGAAGTCTTTTTTTACAGTGTTGGTTCTTTACTTGTCGTAATTGCTGTTTCCATTGGAGTTTTATGTAGGAAGGCATGAAAGACAAGTTGTTCTTGTTACAGGGAAAAGTATTATAAAAAAAGCTTCAATAGGGACGATAAAAGTTAACCTTAAAGGTACAACAGCTCAAGTACAGTCTATGAAGAGTGAACTTCTGTAGAGAAAATCCCCAAACTCCTGTATTGATACGGAGGTCTGGGGATTTGTTTATTCAATAATATTTAATCAGATATCAGAATGTCTGGAACTTTTCTCCAGTCTTTACGCTATCATCATAGAGTTCTCTAGGTAAAATACTAGGGTATGGGTGCCACTGTCTTACAGATAATGCTCCGAGTCCTCCTGTAAGAACTCTTTCTGTTCCGTCTTTACCTACAAATTTACCTTCAACTTTATCAAAGGTGAGTGTTGCGACAGGATTATCTGGAACCTTAAAAGTAACACCCCATGTGCTTGCATTGGAAGTATATCCCCTGATGTAAAGAGTTCCATCATCTAGCTCAAACTTTACATTATAAATACCAGGGATAAATCCGTCTAAAGGACGCATGAAAGCCCAATCCTCGTGGACGATTTCCATTTTGTTCACATTGTCATTAGGATAATGTTTTTTGTTTTCAACGTCATAAACGCTGAAGTCTTTCATACCAAGACGCATATCATACAAAGATGTATGGAATTCGTTGAAGCTAAACCATCCCCAGTCTTCCCATCCACCAAGTTCTGCAGCACTAGAGTCTACTGCAACATATCTCTCACGGATTCCAAGTCCTTTTACATTGATTTCTTTTCCATCAATCCATATTTTACCATCTACAGGTCCGCACCAGTTGTAACCATAAGTAATGGAATGCTGTGTAAGGTATGAAGGTTTGTCCTTTCCGTACCACAAAGGATACCCTTCTGGTCTATGATACAGGTCAGCCTTATACTTACCGTCCAAAGTATCAAGGACAAAGTGCCATGAATTATCTTCAAAACATTCTACCTTGTACTGCTCACCACATGTGACATAAACAGAATGCTCTCTTCTTTCAATCTTTACAGTTCCAGTCTTTTCCCTAAACATCTTTTCGTGAAGGACACCAGGAAAATTTGTGAGCTTGTATATAGAATTTGGTAGCTGATTGATAGTTCCGCTACCTTTTGCAACGTTTAAATTTACAATATCCATCTGTTCAAGATGAGCAGAAAGAATAGCTCCTCCAAGGGAATATATTTCTCCGTCGTCACCCTTTACTGTAAACTGATGCAGCCAGTCCAAAAAACCAGATCTGACTTCTTCCTTTACTCCGATACGCGCATCATCATCAAGTGTTACAGCTGGATTATCAATCTTCATAAAAACCTCCATAGTTATAGAAAAATACCTATGATTTTACTGTAACACATGATTTTTTCTTTTCAATTTCTTTTTTTTTTTTTTTTTTGCTCTAGAATATTAATAGAAGAAGATATTACATGGAGTATTATATATGGAGAAAGAATTCAAGATTAAAGGCAGAGTACCTGGAAAGATTACAATGTTCTACAGTTTTATATTTGTTCTGTCGGATTTGTTTATATGGATCCCTGCCAGTTCATTAAAAATAATAAATTCAGAATGCTTAGGATTGGTTTTGAGAAGCTGGCAATACTGGGTATTTCTTATTGTAAAATATCAGACCATAGGCTTTGTTTATATGTTTATAGAAAAAGCTGTCCTCACTTACAAAGGAGATGAAAAGTCCAAAAAAAGATTTGATCTGGCTTTTAGACTTGCAGAAAAAGCTCCTCTTTGGATGGAAGGCACTTCAATTATTATAATGACACCAGTCTTAACAAGCCTTCTTCTTCCATATCATGGTAACGGGGTATTCCTTGAGTCAGTAAGCTTTATTCATATGGGTAGTGGTGCGATTGTATCAACCTTAATGTTTGTTTACTTCATAGATGCTTTTGAAACATGGGTTAACAAGATAGTACCTTTTGATATCGACTCAAAAATTTATCTTAACAGCCGTCATAAGAGTACACTCGTTGTAGCGATTGATCTTATTGCTTTAGTTTTCATTACAATCTCAATTCTTTTGCCATTGCAGCAGGAACCTCTGACCGTGCATTATCTTATTTCGAGTATCCTTCCAAATTTGTTTTCTTGTTGTGCTGTAGCTGTTTTATCAACTTCTTTACTCTTCAAAAATAATAAGATTTCTGTAAACAATATTGCTTCGGTAATGAAGAAAGTTGCTGCTAATGACTACACTGCAGACCTAGGTTTTATAAAAAGCCGTGATGATTATGGACAGCTGTCTGTTGCAGTCAATACTTTTGTAAGAGAAAACAGAAAACTGCTGGAATCAATTCAGACTAATGCAAGTTCTTCTATGAGCATGGCAAAGCAACTTGCTGTACATGCTGACATAACAAGTAGCGCTGTAGAAAAGATTATGGAAAGCACAGATGCAATGAATGAATCTGTACTTTCCGAAACACAAGCTTTTATGCAGATGAAAGAAAAAGCTTCTTCTATAGCTGATTCCATAGAAAGTCTTGTAAACAATATTGATGCTCAGTCTGTTTCTGTTACAGAGTCTGGTTCTGCTATTGAAGAAATGGTAGGCAATATAAGATCTGTAAGTTCTATTCTTGATAAGAACTCGGTTGCTGTCAAAAATCTTTCAGATGCAGCTATAGAAGGCAAAAAGAATATTGCTGCATCTGTAGATTCTACTTCCAGAATTCTTAAAGATTCCGTAGGGTTGCTTGAGGCAAGTACTGTAATCCAGAATATTGCAGAGCAGACAAATCTTCTTTCTATGAATGCTGCAATTGAAGCAGCTCATGCCGGTGAAACAGGTAAAGGATTTGCTGTCGTTGCCAATGAAATCAGAAAACTGGCTGAAGACTCTAATAAGCAAGGTAAAGTTATTACTGATAGTCTGCAGAAACTTCAGGAGACTATAAAAGAGATAGGTGATAACACAAACAATGTTCAGCAAAGTTTTAACACGATCTTTGATCTTACTCAGACTGTAGAAAGTCAGGAAGTTGTTGTCAAAGCTGCAATGAATGAACAAGCTGCAGGAAGTGAGCAGGTTCTTAAAGCTGTACAGCAGATTACGGAAATTACTTCAGAAGTAAAAGACAATGCTAAGCAGATGGAAATGAATAATAAACTTATGGGTGAAGATTTGCACGTTCTTGAAAAAGAAACAGAAAACTTTAATGTTACAATGAATCTTGTTTCTAAGAGCGCTGCAGAAATAAGCCGTGCAACAAATGATACCTCAATGGCTACAACAGAAAATAATGCAATGATTGAGAAACTCAGTTCAGATGTTTCAAGATTTAAGATTTAGAATACAAAAAAAAGAGAGAAGAACATCCTCTGTATATTCTTCTCTCTTTACTTTCCTATCCTACAATATGCCAGTTTTTTGCTTCTTTGTTTAATATCTCACATCCGTCTTTTGTTACAAGGACAAGATCTTCAACTCTTACACCAAATTTGCCAGGGAGATAAATACCAGGCTCAATACTGAATATCATACCTTCTCTGGCAAGTTGGGTATTGGTTGCGCTTACATCTCCTTTTTCGTGTTCTGTCTGACCGATAAAGTGCCCAAGACGGTGAGTAAAGTATTCTCCGTAACCTGCCTTTGTAATGTGGTCACGGGCTGCCTTATCTATTTCACAGAGGGGAACTCCTGGCTTGATGATGCTCTCTGCAATCTCATTGGCTTGACGGCAGATATCATGAATATCTGCATATTCCTTTGGAGCTGACTTAAAGAAGTTAGTACGGGTCATGTCAGAACAATAGTTGTTTTTGATACAGCCCATATCTATAAGTACGCAGTCTCCTTCCTTGACTACAGTATCATCAGGCTCGTGATGAGGATCCGCAGCATTAGCACCAAAGCTAACTATAGTCTCAAAGCTAGGCCCTGAAGCCCCTTCAAGAATAAACTGTTCTTCTATATATTTGGCAACTTGTTTTTCGCTCATACCTTCCTTGATATATGCCATGCCCTTGGCAATGCATACATCGTTTATGCGGCTGGCTTCCCGCATAAAGTCCTGTTCTGTACTGTCCTTGCAGGCTCTGGTATCATCTACACAGTCACTTCCCAGAACATAATGACACTGCTTGTTGTGCTCCATGAGGGGAATAAGAAATCTTGCAGTCCAGACTTTGTCTACGCCTACAGTACCATCTTTACAAGTATTATCTGCAAGAATCGAAATATAGTCATCTGTATCACTAAACCAGAACTCCTCAAAGTCATTAGCTGGTATATTAAAAAGCTTGTTTACAAAGAGTTTGTCCTTGCCATCTTTATCAAGGTATAGCACATACATACGCTCATAAGGTTCGTTCCATATATTACAAAGATATCGGATAGAGTGTGGGTCACATATAATAAGCCCGTCATATCCTCTGTTTATCATATCACAACGTACACGCTCAATGCGGTCATTAAAAATCTTGTTCATAAAAAGCAACTCCTATAATGTCATCAGCTAAAACTATATACTTCATGGGGATTTTACTCAACGGTTATCATGTTGATATGTTATTTTGCGTGAATATATTGAATTTTGGATATGAAAAAATATACTGGTGCAATGTCTAATTATTATAGAAAGGTAGATAGATCTTATACAAACATAGACCTGTTTGAAGAAGTGTTTTTCCCTCCCGAAGAAGACTAATGATGCTGCATAAGCTCGTCTTTTTATGACAATTATCATATTATCTGTTACTATCTATGATAGATTATGCAGAATATTTATCTAGATACAAGAGTAAATGATAAGGCTCTCCGTGAGACTTATGAGCTTAGCGAAGAGCTTATGATGGAAAATGCAGCTTATGCCTTGGAAAGTGAAGTAAAGAAACACTGCTTTAGGGAGAGCGGATTTTATATAGACAGGCCAAATGTGCTTATCTTATGTGGTAAAGGTAACAATGGTGCCGACGGGTATGCTTTGGCTCGCCGCCTCATGAGTCATCATTTGAGTGTCACAATCTGTGCTTTTGGTGAACCAAAGACAGATATAGCTCAATTGCAGAAGAAAAGGGCTGTAAAGGCAGGAGCTTTTATCATAAGCCCTATGGAAATAGATGAGTACCTTGAACGTATCAGTGTAGACCTTACCTGTATTGTTGACTGTATCTATGGGACTGGGTTTCATGACGATCTTGGACAAGAAGAAATTGCAGTTATAACAGAACTTAACCAGAACCAAGATGCTTATCGTATAGCCTGTGACGTGCCTAGTGGGCTGGATCTATATGGTAAAGGAGGCCGCGTAGTTTTCAAGGCTGACACTACAGTGGCAATGGGAGCCTTAAAACTCAGCTTCTATTCAGACAGGGCAAAAGATCTTTGCGGTAATATCGTAGTCGCAGACTTGGGAATGGACAGAGGCAACTTTGAGAATGCCGGAGATAAACACAATATTGTGGCACATCTTCTGGAATCATCTGATATGGAGCTGCCATACCGTAATAAATATAATGTTCACAAAGGAAGTTTTGGCCAGACAACCGTAATTGCCGGGGACAAGATTGGTGCTGCAGTATTGGCAGGAACTTCTGCCCTTAACTATGGAGCAGGACTTGTAACTTTAGTCAGCGAAAAAGAAATAAAAGCTCCATATGAACTTATGACAAGTAAAAACTTCCCTGTCAATTGTGCTTCGATGGTTATTGGAATGGGGCTTGGTAAAGACGAAACTGCAGATCAGATGGTAGCCAAAGTATTTGAGACTTATACTTATAAGATGGATGTAGGATTTGTACTTGATGCAGATATATTCTATAATCCACGTATTGTTGATTTTCTGGCAGAGCGTAGCAAAAGAAATGCAAAAACAGTGCTGACACCTCACCCAAAAGAATTTGCTTCTCTCCTGAACTTATGTGGAATTGGGGAGTTTCTGGTAGATGAAATTAACTGCTATCGTATACATCTGGTCAAAAAATTCTGTAACAAGTATCCGGGAATTGTACTTGTACTTAAGGGTGCCAATGTTATCATTGCTGTTAAGCAACCGTCAGGTACTGACCCTGATATATATATCAATACTTTGGGAAGCCCGGCCCTAGCCAAAGCTGGTAGCGGAGACGTTCTTTCGGGACTTATTGCTGCAGAATTAAGTCGTGGCAATGAAGCCTTAAAAAGTGCAGTTAATGCAAGCCTTGCTCATGCCCTTGCATCTCGCCAGGTAGTAGAAGAGTACAACGATTATGCACTGACTCCGTTTAAGCTTATTGAAGCTGTGACAAAGCTGCAAAAACATCAGTAACCGTGATAAAATACTTAGGAGACTACAAATCAGGAGAAATCAATGGATAGTGTACGCATATTAGAAGTAAAAGAAAGCATTCTTAACAACAATAATGAAGAGGCAGCCAGACTTCGAGATAAACTCAAGAGCAAAAAGACATTCCTTATGAACCTCATGTCTTCCCCAGGCAGTGGCAAGACAACAACTTTGATGGCAACAATAGGAGCCCTCAAGGATAAAGTTAATATCGGCGTAATGGAAGCCGACATTGACTCTGCAGTAGATGCCGAGAAAATAGCTACTACTGGAGTAAAATCAATCCAGCTCCATACAGGTGGTATGTGTCATCTTGATGCAGCCATGACAGAGCAAGGCCTTGATGGCATAGGTTATGATGACCTCGACCTTGTAGTCCTTGAGAACGTAGGAAACCTTATCTGTCCTGCAGAGTTTGATACAGGAGCTGTACGTAATGTTATGATACTCTCTGTTCCGGAAGGGCACGACAAGCCGTTGAAATATCCTCTAATCTTTAAGACTGTAGATGCAGTGATCATTAGCAAGATTGATACAATGAAATATTTTGACTTTGACATGGACAAGGTAAAGGAATATATTCATAATCTTAATCCCGCTGCCAAAGTATTCCCGCTGTCAGGTAAAACTGGCGAAGGAATCAGTGAGTGGAGTGACTGGCTCCTGTCTGAAGTCAAAGCCTGGCAAGAATAAAGTAGTTATATTGACTATAAACCCCAAGAAAGAAAGATTTTATATTGTGCAAGCAGGAGAGGTCTTTCCTTTTTGGGGTATTTTCATAGTTGAATTGATAATGATTAGTCAAATAATTTCATTTATTGACATGTAATTTTAATGTAATTATACTGTTTAAACGTTATTTAAGAAATGTTGGGGAATATATTTTGAAAAATCACTATGAAAATCCATATTTTACCTTGTCTTTAACAGGGTTTATTAGTCTGTCTTTGCTGCTTGTTAGCACTATAGTAAGTATAGTATCTGGTAAAGGATTTGATTTTTTCAATATATGTAAGTTATCTGTCTATTCAATCTGTATCGTTTTGTCCGTCATTACGATTCTAAATCCGACAAAGAAAATCTTTTTTTATGTAGGTCTTGTTATTTTATGTATTTCTGATATTTTTAGGGGTAACGAGATATCTTCGCTCGTGTTTCTTACGATAATTGTATGCCTACTGCTAAATGATGGATTCTTTAATACTTATTCATATATAAAGATGGCTTTTGTCTTCCTATTTTGGGGAATACTCTTTATAAGTGATATCATTTTTTTTGAATTTGATTTAGATGCCACAGTATATTTTTTTAGCGTATCTGTTTTCTGTGCTGGAACCTTTTGTACTCTATATAGATTATTCAAAAGCAAACTTGATTATCAAAGTACCAATGATATAGAAAATGAAAGCGATGAAAATGTAGGAATAAACATCGGAAAAAATGCTGTAACTGAAGAAGCTAATATAGAAGAAAAATTAAATCTAAAAAAAGAGTTTAATAAAAGACAGCTTTATTGTATGAAAAAAACTCTTGATGACACTCCAATTAAAGACATAGCTAAATCATGTGTTACAAGTGAGTCTAGTATTAAACGGGACTTTTCAATCATCTATAAAAAACTTAATTTACATAATCGTGAGGAATTGAGGAAATACCTTATGACAGATGACCTAATTGAGCTGTTATAAGAGTGAGTTATGGTTATTTTGGGTTAGTTTTGGTCACTTTTGGTTAGTTTTGGTTAGTTTCCATTGTTATGGAGCGAAACTATATGATACACTTGCCCAGAATCTGCAATCTGTGCTGAATTTAACTATAAGAACTGCTTAATTTGAGATGATTATGAAAAAAATTCAAATGCTACTTTTAGTATCTCTATTATCAACTAGTTTTTTATTCCCTAATACTCGAGATACCTACTGTAATATATCATATGATTTTGGTTGTATAACTAAAGTTAGTGTTGATAGTAATATAAAAAATATGCTTTTAAAAAATGGAATGACTTTGGAGTTTGATACGTTTAATGAGGCTTCAAAGGTTGGCAGTAACCTTTTATATGGTTTTTCTATTCCGATTACTTCTTATTATGATGATCATAAGCTTTCTGCTGGTGGTAATGATTTTATAGTCGGTTATGGATTATCACTTAGACAACCTGCATCAGATAGTGTCTTTTTTTCAGAAACAGATGATGACTACTGTATAAATACGGGTTTTCATGGATGTGTTAATATTTGTGATTTTAATTCATTAAATACATCGGAAAAGTGTATATATAGTTTTTGTTTCTTACTGGATTATTTTTTAGGATTAGCAAAAAAGATTTAGGTAGATTATATGTCTTATTCACTCGAACCTGCTTATACTGTATATAATGCACTATCAAGAGAGATGATGAAAGCCACAACAAAAACACAAAAATAAAAAGGTGCATATCATATGAAAAAGAATTATATCTATTTGGTTCTATGTTTATTTGTCTTTATAGGTTGTGTCTCAAATAACGTAAAAAGATTACCTGACACATCAAATGATAGTCAGCTCGATGGGGTCCCTATCATTTCTTATGCCCGAGGGTATATGCCAGTTGTAGAATTGATAACAAATACTGGTAATACTTTGCATATGGAATTTGATTCTGGTTGCACTTATAATGTATTGTTCAAATCTGGCATTGAAAAGGCAGGGTTTGAGAATATACATGATGAGTTGTATGATTTATATAGGACTTATTATCCTGATATGAATGACAAAGAAATAAAGAGCACAGCTGATGTTGCATACAATTCAGGAAAATTAATCTCAAAACTCTATGATCTTTCTTTTGATGACAAAAATATTAGTGAAACAGAATTCTATCTGCAACCAAAAGTTGATGAAAGCAAATTTGATGTAGATGGACTCATCGGAATAAACTTTTTTAATCAGAATAACAATCTGACTATTGATTATAAAAATAATCGAATTTACATAAATACAGATATAAAATCATCAAATTACACAGATATGTATTATTCTGAAGTTTTTGGTATCTATAAGATAAGAGCAGATTTGGGTGGAATGTCAGATTGTTTTATTGATACAGGATGTCAAACAGTAATTAAAGCTAGTACAGAAAATATATTATCTGATGAAGAAATTCTAGAACTTACTAAATCCAAAGATAAGACCTGGAGTATACAAGCACCTAAAAAGCTTATCCTCACTGTAAACAATTATAAACGTGAAGTAAAAGCTTATAAAAGTAATATGCTTTTTTATAAAGGAAATGATGCAAGAATATTTGGACGTTATTATAATATATTAGGGTATCCTGCATTTAAAGATAAAGTAATAACAATGGATTTTGAGAATAACAAATTCTACATCGACTAATGAAATAATAATTCCTCACAGACAGTAATTGCCAAGCTCTCTATG
>JAZLGX010000042.1:0-5668 GCA_045616545.1 Treponema sp.
CAAAAAAGAGTTTACCAAAACAAAAGACTTTGATGACAAATATATCTATGGAAGTGCAGTCAATGCCGTTACAAAGCAGGGATACGGAATTGTTTCAATCGATTATTACTTATGGGATGATGAGTATGTAAGTGACGTCGGCTGGGACTGCATGTATCTTATGAAACTGAAAGATGACAGAGTACTTTGCTTAAGATTAACAAAACCAACTGATGCTTATGTTGCAGATGAATGTATATGGAATAAAAGCGAAGACATGCTGATTTTATCCAATAGGGCAAGTGGATATGAGGTGCATATAAATCTTTACGGTTTGCCAATAGAAGAAGGTGATTATCAAGTTCTGGCTTCAGACGGAGAATATAAGCTTGAAGCATATTGTGTGGATAATGGTAATTATGCAGAAGCTAAGACAACATTACTGATTAAATATGACGGTAACACAATAAAAGCTTATGGCAATGCTTCTTTGTATACTCCAAATAACGACAATATTAAATTCTACTATAAGGGTAACCTTGTAGTACAGTAATTAATTTCAGGGATTGCTATGATGAAAAAGATTTGTACACTGATACTTGGCTGTATGGTGAGCCTGGCTACTGCTTTTGGTGCAGAAATAAGAACTATAAATTTTCCTTTGATAAAGAATGCTGAATCCTACAAGGATAAGATATTACCTGTCCTGAACAATTCTGTTATATTCGCAGATTATCACGGAAAACAGTTCTGGAATTTCAACGTTTCTTACGAAGAGGCAGAAGCTGCTGCGGTAAACCTTTATGACGCCATATGTGCCAACAAAGAAGACAATGCCGAATACTACCTCCTGAAGGCTATTGCCTCCGATTATTTGTATAACTTTGATAAGATAAGCTACACAGAAGCTGAAAACAATTATCTTGAACTTATCAATAATGAAGACCACGACTATAGATGCGAATGGTTCCTGGCAAAGTTCTATGGTAACAGTACAAGAGTAAATAAAGCACTGGAACTGATTACAAAGGTTGTGGATCAGGTTCCTGAGAAAGAGATACATCCTGTCGTTTATTATGATTATGGCATGATTGCAACCTATTCCTTTATGCCAGGTACAGCATTAAAAGCCTTTGAAACATACAGTAGGCTTTCTGGCTGTAATGTAGAAGCCATACCTATGTACAACACGATCAAAAAGTGCCTCAAAGATTATGACGGAGGCAATCTTAACATAAACGATGTGTTCAGAGACTTCGCTATAAATGATGAATCTTTCTTGTTTTCCAGATTTACAGGATGCTACCTTAATCTTGATCCAGGGTTACAGGTAGAAAAAGGTGGAGCGCTATCTAGTTCAAGCTTCTACTTTGTACTAAAATCTCAACCGATTACTGCTAAAAATATATCTTATACCATCTGTCCGTATATTTGTGCGACACAAGATGCAGAGTCATCTGATGCTTATAAGCTACTTGAAAAAATCAAGTCACAATGTGAAATGAAAGAAGTCAGGTTCAAGACAAATATAAAAGGCTTGAAGGTTTATGAGTATAAGAACGATGACAAGTATCCCGAAGTAGGGGGAATGCATGGAATGGTTGCTTTATTTACTGTAGATTATAGCGATGATGCGGATATTCGCCTTGATACTCCGTATGAAATTGGAAAACTTGATGAACCGGTAAAGTTCTTTCAAATACCTGAGACATACAGACGTTATCAGGGACCTGTAACATATGCAATCTTGTTAGACAGTTGTGGTGATATTTACAGCCAGTCAGTAAAGGATTTTGTCAGTTTCTTGAACAACAGCAGATTCGAATAACATGGAACACAGAAGATTGTATAGTCTTCTGTGTTTTTTTTTGCTACACTGATACATGAAATACGTTTTGGGAAGATAATTATGAGTGAAAAATATACAGAGACTTGGGAAGAATTCCTTGAGAGATATCCAAACCTGGTCTTTATCAGAACAAAGAAGAAGATTTATTCTGCTGACGAAGTTGAAGAAAATCTTGTGCTTGAAGAAGATTCTTTACCTTTGATAGAGGGGCAGACAGAAATTATACCTATCGATGAAACAGCTTATCCGAGATGTTTCAAGCACGGAACCGCCATGGAAATCGGAATGTGGTGTATCTATCTTTGTGAAAAGCATGGATGGGAGATAAAGCCTTCAATGGTGTGGGAAATCCTAAAGAACCAGGAAGAAAACTTAGCAAGGGAAGAGTTGAATTAGACAAAGATAAAATGTCTATCATGATATGAAAGATATAAGGCTTTATACTGATTCCGAACTTGGAGAAAGCTATGGGTAATTATGTCTTGTATATTCTTGATGTCATTGAATTCTTGATTTGCAGTATCAGCAGCACGATAAAAGATGATATTTTGCCTCGAGTGAAGGTCATTCTTTTATATCCGTTTGCAAAGGCCGGGATTGTCAGAGCACAACTTTCGATTGCAAATACCATGTATGAACATTATTGGCTTTGGAACCCAAAGAATCCGGAAAAATGGCTTGAAAAAGGAATAAAGCGTGGGATTCCATTTGCATTGATCCTTAAAGGACACTTTTTGCGTTATGAGGCCCGACAGATTGAGGAAGAAGAATATCCTACTTCCAGGGAGGCGATTCCGTTGTTTTTTGAAGCACTGAACTTCTATAAGAAGGCTGCAGATATGGACAATGCGTTGGGACAGTTCTATCTTTTTGCCATGTATGATAATTACAGGCATAGACTTAATCTGAAACCTACAGGTGCCAGATATCTTAGGCTTGCCGCCGAGAATGGACAACCTAATGCACAGTATATTTTTGCAGAGAAGTGCCTTTCGCATGATGACCTAAAGAATGGAGTTTACTGGATGAAAAGAGCTGCAAATTCCAGGATGAGAGATTGGGTCAGAAATGACGGTTACTACCCAAGTAGGAAGAAAGCCCGCAAGTGGTACAAGAATAACAAAGATATTCTTGAGGTAAGAAAAAAAGCTTTTAGGGGAGATCCAAAGGCAACATATGACTATTCACAGTTTCTCATGCATGATTCTCCCAAAAGAGATAGCCTCCATTTGGCGCATGAGTGGCATACAAGGGCTGCGAAGGCTGGATATCCAAAGGCAATGGGTGAAGAAGGGAACTTTATCATCCATGGATGGGTAGTTGGAACAATGGAAGAAGCATTTGAGTATTACACAAGAGCCTATGAAAGTGGTTATAAAATGGCTTCATGGGGATTAGGGGACTGCTTTTATTATGGATGAGGAACAGAGCGGAGTTTGGAAAAAGCCAGATATTATTACAAGATTACTAGGCGTCTTGGTGTTGGAATTAACATGAAAGCCTTAAGAAAAATGACAGAAGAGGAATTCCTCAAGGTGGATTGTGAACAGGCCTTGAATGACGACAGATATTTTTATAATTGAATAAGAAAGGAAATCTTCTACTTATCAGCTTCTGTCATTTTTACCATTTGTTTTATATGGTCTTTCCATTCTTCGACCAGCCATTGTGGTTCAATAGGTCTTGCACAGCAGCCTTGGGCCAGAATCCATTCTTCTATGGCAAAGAATTGAGTC
Source organism: Treponema sp. (assembly GCA_045616545.1). GTDB lineage: Bacteria > Spirochaetota > Spirochaetia > Treponematales > Treponemataceae > Treponema_D. The sequence continues at coordinate 3,565 of JAZLGX010000042.1, forward strand.
GATGAGAATTCTATCGTCGTGCAGTCCCTGGAATCGTCATCATAAAGGACTTGGTCATCTGCCCAGATACAATCTTTTACCATTTGCCGGGATGATCTATAGAATTCAATCTTGTAGTGGTCTTTATGACCTGATGAGAAGGAGCCGAATTTACCGCCACTACACATGCTCTCAAAATCATAATCCGGTGGTAGGGTGAAGGAGTCTTCTGTCTCCATTGGATTTCTGATCCTGGCGAGAGAAAACAGTCTTGTTTCTTTCTTTTCTTCTGAATACCCGTATAGGAAGTATTTTCCCTCATCCAGGACTAGCTGATATGGATGGACTCTTCTATGTGTAGTTTCTGTATTCCAGCGACCATTGTAATCAAACTCAATGATAGCGTTTGTCTGAAGAGCCTTAATGATTATCTGCCATACGAGTTGGTCAACTACAATCTGTGGTTTTGGGGGAAGAGCTATTCTTGCCAAAATACCACTGTTCCACTGTGGAACTGAATCTGCAAGGAAATCTATGACACTGCTTGCTTCTTGATACATTGGTGTATTCTTGTAATGGGAGAGCATTATCTTGGCTGCAAACAGCGGTTCCAGTTTATCTGGCGAAATTGAGTTAAGAGGCATGTCAAAATCCTCTGTATAATAATAGCCTCTGTGTGTGCTGTCGTATTCAATTGGAGCACCGAATCTGTCCCTCAGAAACTCTATGTCACGGGATATTGTGGCAATCCCTTTTCCCTCATTGAATTCTTTGGCAAGTTCCCTTGTGTTTGGGTAAGTCCCTGACTTTATCTTTTTGTGTATTCCAACCAATCGTTCCAGCATTAGGTGTGTTATAACATGTCTTTTGTGTTCTGCCATATCCTAATTCTAACACAAAATGCTGCCTGTGCAAGTTATCTTTTTCGTGTTCTTTCCAATAAAAAAAGAGTACTTGTTTTGCTCAAAACGAGTACTCTTTTTTTCAAAACGAGTAGTCTTTTTTTCAAAACGAGTACTCTTCTTGTTCAGAACGAATAGTCTCTTGTTCAAGGTACCTGGACTATGTAATATCCCGTGTCCTGCTGACTAAAATGTGCTTTTGATGACAGATTTCAGAGGTGATGTGCACCTGTGACTTGAAGCGAGTTATCTGGAACCTAAGTACTCCAGGTGTATGAGTATGGACACTGCTCTATATGAGACCGATATTAATAATACATGGACCGGTGACTGGCGTAAAAATTCTGAAATTCCAAATACTTGGAGGCTGATTGACTACTATGAAAAAGTTTCTGAATGAGGTAGGGGAGAAGTACAAAGATTGTTGGAAAAAATAATATCGATAGTAAATATTTATAAGGTAAAAAGGATTGAAATCCTCTAATAAAATCAATAAAATAAGAAACCAAGTAAAAAATCTCCAAAAGCTTTCTTATTATAAAAAGACCTTTCAAGTACAAAAATAGAGAGAAGATACCCAAAAGTACGGATAAAAGACCTGTTACGGCAGGATTTTGTCTATATCCAGACCAAAGGAATATTGTGTCCCTGTCATAAAGCTGATGTCTCAGGCTGTTTTAGGCTGTAAAAAACAGGTACTGGGTTACATCAACGGTAATTTGTACCACTACGCCGGGAACAATCCGGTGAAGTATATTGACCCGGATGGGAAATTTGTAGATTACGCATTGATAGGTCAGTTGGAAGGAATTAGTAATGAAGGTTATGTTCCGTTTAGAGGGGATGGTCGAGGTCGTAATAGTGGTGTAACTATTGCAGTAGGCTTTGACTTAGGACAACAAAATCAATGGGATATAAGAAGAATTTTTGGTGCTGGTACAAACAGTGATTTAAAAGATTTATTTAATCCATATTTAGTATTGCTTATCAATATGGAAACGGTGGACTTTCTCAAGATTTAATAAATGCGATTTCCAATGAACAATATTTCCAGGCGGCAGATTTAGTTGAATCAATGGGGACAAATGGAAATTATACAAACAGAAGAACAATCGAGGCAAATTTATTAAGACAATTGCAAAATGGAGCTGAGTAGAATATAGGAGTCAATATGATGTATTTAAGATTTTTTTCATTCTTTATTTTTTATCTATTTTTATGCC
>JAZLGX010000043.1:0-37712 GCA_045616545.1 Treponema sp.
TCTCCATTATAGGTTATTGGAATATACAACCCTTTATCTTTTTGATTTTTTTCAAGTAAAACAACATTAGAAGATTTTAGTTTTTTATCATTAAGAATTAATTTACTATTCTTATAGTCTATTGTTACAATCTTGTATTTATCGAATATACAGTTTCCTATAATTCCATCCGTTGGAAGAATTGCTGTAGTATCAATTTCACATTCTGTTTCATCCAAACTATTGAAATACTCAGATAAAAAACAATCGTTAATTTTTTCGATAGAATCTTTATCTATAATATTTGTATAACATCCAGTATCAAATAAAAATTTAATGACATCATCCTTTGTCTCTATATAGACAACTGGACACCCAATATTAGCTTCTGTTGTCAGATCAATCGGTAAAAAAACATGATCCGAAGTAAAAAAACTCATTATAAATAAATAAATTGATAATATTGCTTTCATGTAAAAAACACTCTCAATTACATTTTATAACTTAATCTAGATTAATGGATAATTTCATTAAAGTTGGATCAATAAAAGAGTTTTCTTCATTGATCCAATTTTTTTCAGCTTTTTCTTATTTGCTCTTATAAACAAATCAACTATTTATAATATTCTATAACATCTCTTTTTTCGTTTTTAACAGTTACTTCAAGTTCACCACTAACCTCTACACCGAAATTTTTATATGATCCAGTCCCTTTTACATGAACTTCTGAGGATTCATAATGTTCCTCTCTTTTAGGTTGCGATCCGGTATTAGTTTTAGCATACGAAGGTGATTCACTAGGATCATCTCTAATTATTCTTCCTCCATTAATTTCATACAATTCATCTACAGTCATTACTGTAAACAAACCGTCCATAGCGTAACTATTCTTTGTAGCTACCATAACTTTTTCTTCTTGCTTCTAAAGTAATTAGAAACCTTATTCAATTTATGGCAACCTAAAATTAGACTGACTTTAGGTTACCAGAGAGTCTAAGACTTTGGTTAGGTCTCAAACTGTTTGATGAGCAGAGAATACAACATAACAAATAAAAAGACCATTACAGTTGCAATATTTACTTTCATATTTAACATTCCGTAGTCTCTACGCGATCTAAAGCGTTGAAAAATACAATACTGATAGGCATAGGCATATATTTTATATATATCCCATAATCTGCCAAATCAACAAATTGGATACCGGAGCTAAAATTGCTATTATAAGTTCTATCATAAAGTATCCTGCAAATATTATTTGATTCTGAATACCATATCTTCAAAATCAAACTGAATAATATGATTTACAAAACATCCATTGGACAATATGTTAAATTGACTAATTATAGAAGATGACGCAGGGTGAGAAAAATCAACAACAGAACTGTCATAATCTGCAAAGTAAACTGTATCATAGATTATATTTCCCAGAGAAAAATTTTCACCAATATGTTTCCCTTCCAAATGAGCAAATCTGTCATATAAACAATTTGTTTCACTAAGCTTTACAGCTGGTATAGATTGTGAATTTAACCCAGTATCAATAATAGAAGTCTCCATTACACTATCAAAATTAAAATCTGTATAATAAAAATGTTCATCTCTTTGAAGCTTTAGGTTTTCTACATTTAATTTTTTTGCATCTAAAAGAATCTGTTTTTTATTGTAATCTATAGTAATATTACTGTAATCCTCAAAAAAATTAAATCCTAATATTCCATCAAAACCATTATCATACCACTCTTCATCAAATTCGACTTCTTGAATCGGAATACTATCATGTATAAATATTTCTCGTCTTGTAACGATAGGATTACAACCTTGCCTCAAGTATGATTTATATTCTTCTTCGGTTACATCGTTTATATTTAATTCATAATTCTTATCATAATTCAATTTATTTAATCCGGTATAGCTAAGTGAAGAAAATCTTGCTCCAGAATCGATTAGCAATGTTAATTTTACATTACCAATACTTACATCTACACAAGGCATCAATGATTCGTCATCATTTATACATGTCCCAAATGGAATAACTATCGAATCCTTTGATGTTAAGTCTGTTCTCGAACAGCCACTAAACAATAACAAGCTAGTAAAGATATATATAAACGTCTTCTTCATATTCATTCAAAAGAGATGTGGAATCTTGTAAAGTCAAGATTCCACATGTAACCCAAATTAGTCCTTAAATTTAAACCTTCCAGTTAACTCAAATTTTATACTAGATTTTGTCATTTCCGCAGAAATTCCGACTTCTATCTCATCAAATGGGTTTTTCTTTTCTTCAGTCTTCGATACCTCTTTTGACTTTGAATCATTATTTTCCTTTTCTGTTTTAGTTCCAGCTCCATCGTCTACACGCTGGTTACGTTGACTATTAGCATTTCCACCATTTACCTCATACAATTCATCTACAGTCATTACTGTAAACAAACCGTCCATAGCGTAACTATTCTTTGTAGCTACCATAACTTTTTCTCCTTGCTTCTAAAGCAATTAGAAGCCTTATTTAATTTATGATAACCTAAAATTAGAGTGACTTTAGGTTACCATGGCGTCTGAGCCTTTGATTAGGTCTCAAACTGTTTGATGAGCAGAGAATACAACATAATATACAAAAAGACCATGGCGTCTGAGGAAAATTTGCAAAATTATTCAATTTTTTTTAAGTATACTGGAAAAAATCTTCAATATATGGTATTAAATTAGAGCATAAAATATATGGGTTAAAAAAAGTGAGGACAAAATTATGCCCCAATATGCATTTGGACGTATGGTAAAAGAGTACCGTAAGAGAAAAGACATCACACAAGAAGAGCTTGCTTTAGGATTATGTGATATATCAACACTTTCCAAGATTGAGGCCGGTAAGCGAGATCCGTATCGAAAACTTGCAATAGCACTGATGAACCGTCTTGGAATTGATACAACGCTATTTAATATCCCTGTAACAGAGGAAGAATATCAAAAATCTGTACTAGAACGGGAAATAATAGAACAATATAAAGTTGATGATTTTTCTTACGCAGAAAAATTGGAAAGATATGCAAATTTCGGTACAGAAATGAATATCCTTGAACAACAATTTTATTTAACTATGAGAGCTTATTTAGCAAATTCTGTTAGAGAACGCTTATCAGAATTAAATAAGGCTTTATTTTTAACATACAAGAATAATATTCTTGAAGATAAGCTGGCTGATCATCATTTAACTGACGAAGAACTTGCCCTTATAGGAGATATTGCAATATGCTATATGGATTTGGAAGAATATAGCTCCGCTATATATATCCAATCCAATATAGTTGAATATGTAAAGAAGAACCAAGACAAATCTAAATATATCGTAAATACAATGCTTGTTTCCTTATCTAATATGTCTATTGGATATGGAATCATTGAAGATTATGAAAACTGCTATGCAAGTGCTATTGAAGGCCAGAAATTAAGCATCCAATATAAAAATTACAATCATATGTATAAGATGATATATTTGGAAGGCGCAGCTCTTGTAAAACTTGGTAAAACGGAACAAGGAAAGAAAACTATTGTAAAGAGTTTTTTAATGATGGAATCTTATAAAATGGCTCACATGTATGGAGCTCTTGCAGATGATATACAGGACATGTTCGGCAAAGAGTTTTGGCGTGAGATAAAACTCAGGATCAAAAACATATAAAAAGTGAGGAAAGTAATGAAAAAACTAGTTTTATTTGCGATTACAGTGTTGGTCTGTGAACAATGTTTTGCGAAAAGAACACCCAAGAATGTAGATAATAAGGTTCATAATAAACATGATCTTATTGAACTTGATAGCAAATCTGAAGATGAATTTAACAGAGCACCTACAGGCAAGAATGTCGACAGTAATATAAAATCATCTTTCCCTGATGAAAACAAGATAATGAAGTGTTCCGAAGACTTTGATGAACTGTATGACTTTGAACCTATCCAGGAAGACCAGAACCCACAAAAACAAGAGCCTGAAGAAACAACAGAAACTGAATAATTGGCATTTATGTCTGGCTGTCCAATAAAAAGGACAGCTTTTTTTTGCAAATTTTCCTCAGACGCCATGGTCTTTTTATTTATTATGTTGTATCCTCCATGATTACAGCAAGATAATGCGCGACATAAATCACATAAAGAGGTATAAACATGAAATACATACAACAATTAGATGCAACTGATTGTGGAGCTGCATGTCTTGCAATGATCGCGTCACATTATGGGAAATCCCTGGACATAGCACAAGTCAGAGCTGTAGCCGGTACTGATGTTGTAGGAACAAGCATGAATGGCATGGTTATTGCCGCCAAAAATTATGATCTTGAACCTCATGCTGTCAAAGGAACAGCAGAAGCAATATCTCAATCAACACCTGTTCCTTTTATAGCAAACCTTCACATAATTGATGATAATGTAGACCTTGACCATTATGTTGTTGTAAAAAAAATACACAAAAATAAAATATATATCTACAATCCTGATCCCACAATAAAACGCAAGCTTATATCTAAAGATAACTTCCTCAAAGATTGGACTGGATATGCATTATTTTTAGAACCACGAATAGACTTCAAGAAAGACAGTAAAAAGGACAGACTCTTATTCAAGTTTCTTCCGGTATTTCTCCCACACACAAAGATACTTATTTATACATTTATTGCATCGCTTATACTCATGGCATTTGGTATCATATCATCCTTTTATTATAAATATGTATTTGATGAAGTCATAAGTGCCAAGGCAAACAACACGCTCACTACTCTATCACTCGGCATCATGATTTTAACCATATCTGAGTCTATTATCTCGATGATACGCAGTATTTTTTTGAGTCACTTTTCGTATAAGACAGATCTTCAATTGAATTTTTCTTATCTATCACATATCTTCAAACTCCCTATATCTTTTTTTGAGTCACGTAAATCTGGAGAAATACTATCTAGATTAGGTGACCTTGGAACAATCAAGAGTACAATATCCAATACAGCATTATCTGGGATCATGGACCTGCTTATGATCTTGGTATCCACACCTGTATTATTTAGTATCAATCACGTACTTTTTTATCTTTCCTTTGCTTCGGTCCTATTACTGTCCCTTATTGCAGCTTTATTTTCCAGAATATATCGAAGCTTCTATTCCAAAATCATGGGACAAAATGCTGATGTACAGTCATACCTATACGAAGCTCTGAACGGTGTTGCGACAGTAAAGGCAATGAATGCAGAAACAATAGTCTACAATGAATACGAAAAGAAAAAGATGCTGAGTACTGCAACATCATGGAAAGTAAACCATATCAACATTATCCAGTCATTACTTACATCATTAATCAATGGTATGACAGGCATCATAATATTATGGCTAGGAAGTTATTACATCATAAATGGCAAATTAAGTTTTGGAACCCTTATTACATTTAACTCAATGCTTGGATATTTTACTGGACCTCTATATAGGCTGGTAAATATACAGAATGATATACAAGAGGCTCTGGTTGCAGCTAGAAGAGTTGGTGAAGTCCTGGAATTAAATGCAGAAATGGAAACTTCAAGAAAATATTATAAACCCAAAAACATAAACGGTAATATATCTATTAAAGATATTACTTTTCGTTATGGTTCTCGCCGCCCTGTATATGAAAACCTAAGTCTTGATATCAAGGAAGATACATGGACAGCCTTTGTTGGTCCATCAGGTTGCGGCAAAACTACCCTGACAAAACTATTGCTCAAATTCTATGATATCGAAAAAGGCTCCATTCTCCTTGACGGGAACAACCTGCAAGATATTGATACTCAATACTTAAGATCAATCATCAGTTATGTACCACAAGATATATTCTTGTTTTCAGGAACAGTAACTGAAAACATAGCTTTACATCATGACAAGACTTCCATGGAAGAAATTGTAGAGGCCTGCAAGAAAGCTGGTGCCCATGAATTTATCGAAAAGCTTCCTAACAGATATGAGACTATACTAGGAGAACACGGTACTGGACTCTCTGGTGGAGAAAAACAAAGGCTAGCTCTTGCCAGGGCTTTACTTGGCAAGCCTAAACTTTTAATCCTAGACGAAGCCACAAGTAACCTTGATACTGTAAGCGAAAACGAAATACATAAAGTAATCAGAGACTTACGCAAGGAACATCTTACCGTGATTTTAATAGCTCACAGACTCAGTACAGTACGTAATTGCGACAACATATTTGTCATGAAGGAAGGCAAGATTGTAGAACAAGGAACTCATGAACACTTATTAGAAAAAAATGGATTATATGCACAGATGTGGGGAGAAACAGTTGTATGATGCACCTTGAAAGCTACAAATCATTCAAAAAATCCTGTGCATTCTTTATGATGACTCCATGCAAGGCTAGCTATATATTTATATGGTTCATATCTTTGCTATTAGCTGTGTTTTTTATATGGGCAAACATCTTCCCTATAAACACTATTGTCAACGCCAGCTGTGAGTTTAAGCCCGAGATGCCGGTATCTGTCGTAAGGAGCACTTTCAACGGCAGGATTACCGAAGTCAACTACAGGAATAATTCTTTTGTCAACAAAGGAGACATTCTTGTTGCATTTGATTCTTCCGTACCGGAACTGCAGCTTGAGTCGTACAAGGAACAATATGAGCAGATCATGACAGAGATAACTGTCAATGACAATCTTGAAAGAACAATCAGAAATGGTGATATACCTTGTGATATGACAACATCTTCTGCTGGGTACTCAGCATGTTCATCATATGTATTCCAAAGAAAGTACTATGAACTGCTCATCGATGAAAACAGGCAGAAACTGGAACGTGAAAAAGAGGCTCCAGAATATACATATGTCCGACAGAATGTCATTAACTTGGAATATATTGTCAATCAAAAAATCTATGAATTCGAGACATGGAACAACAAACAGCTCAATGATGTCCTGACCCGGAAGAAAGAATTACGGACTTCTTTAGCCAAACTTCAGAGCAATATAAAGGAGTGTGAACATACTATTGCAACATCTATAATATATGCTCCAATAACCGGCAAAGTTAATCAGATAAAGCAGATTAATCAGGATGACTACATATTCAGCGGAGAAGAACTTCTGCAGATTATTCCTGACGAAGCAAACAATCTTATAGCAAAGATATATATAGACCCTGTATCTATTGCCCTTGTCAAGGAAGGCAACCCTGTCAAGATAAGAATTCCTAGTCTCTCCGTATCTCAATATGGACAGATAGAAACAGAAATATCTCTTATCCCTCCTGATACAGTTTTTGTTACAGGAAACAAGGAAGTTTACGTTGTAGAGGCCAAAATATTACAAAAGGAACTTATATCCCAAAAAGGTCAGCACATATCGCTTATAAGCGGAATGGAAGGAAACTGCAAAATTGTTACAGATAAATCCACTGTAATGTATAAGATCCTTCAAAAACTTGACTTCATAGAGTAAAAGAGAGTACAGAAAAAACTTTCTGACTCTCAGGCAACCTAAAGTCACTCTGACACTGCAATATCATATATTAAATAAAGTTTCCATAGGTTTTTGCAAAAAAACAATATTTTACAGTACTCCCACTTAAAAGCCTGTGTGTTTTTGTAGCGTAAGTACTGAGATTTTACCTTATAGCTACTGTGATTTTACAAAAAGTATCCAGTACTTTTAAAAAAGTAAACAGTGTTTTTAAAAAAGTATCCAGTTCTTTTAAAAAAGTAAACAGTGTTTTTAAAAAAGTATCCAGTATTTTTTTAAAAGTATCCAGTTCTTTTTTAAAAGTATCCAGTATTTTTTTTAAAAAACTGGATACTTTTTGAGCAATAAACAGTATTTTTTCCGGTTTTACCCATACAAAAAGGTAATATCTCCCAAGCTTTTGGGTAAAAACTCACAGGCAAAACATCAAAAACTGCTGAACTTTATGCCTCTTTTGCAAAGATTGCAATGTGCTTTTGCATAAAGTTTCCTACAAAGCTTATAACAGGACCAAGACAGACAGCCATCACTACACTACCTATAAGAGACCCCTGCATTCCATCAGGATTAAACAGGCACGCAACAAATCCTATCGCAATAGCTGTAAAGTCAAAGATTATACGGATAATAAAATAAGGCACTTTACTAAGCTTGTTGGAAATAATCTTGGGAATACCATCATATGGACTTAATCCCATATCAGCATTCATGTATACGGCTGCTACAATTACAAAGCATAATATTGCACCGGCAAAAACTCCAAGACTCAGAATAAAGTTATCGCCACTTGAAATCAAATCATGAAGACCGCACTTAGCCCAAACCCAGTTAAAGAAGTCTGCAGTATAACCTATCAGAACCCAGTTACATATTGTACCAAACCCAAAAAGTTTACGATCAAAGAGAAGCATGACTATAAACATAAGTGTATTACAAATCATCTGCCAGTTACCAAAGGAAAGCCCAAGTGTCATAGCAAGATTGTAATTCATGAATGTAGCAGGATCTGTTCCCCAGCCAACTTCAATAAGAAAAGACAAAAAGAATCCCATAAGGAGGATTGCAACAAACATTACACTAAACTTTGCCCAAAAGTGAGGGACAATCATATGTTTAAAAGGATTTTTCATAGTGCTATTTTAATAGCATATATAAGACAAATATTCCAGTATATTCTTGTAGTGAACCCGTAAATAAAAAAAAGAGGGACTGTCTGCAACCAGTCCCTCAAAGGCTAAAAAGAAATACAGTTTATATTTTAATCAGCTTCGTCCTGGAGAGCATCATATCCTGACTCTCCTGTACGAACTTTGATTACATTGTCTACAGGGTATACAAAAATCTTACCATCACCAAAGTGTCCTGTATAAAGAGCTTTCTTAGCTGTCTCTACAACTGTCTCTACAGGAACCTTTGATACTACGATCTCAACCTTGATCTTAGGAAGAAGGTTCATACTTACTGGAGCACCACGATAGAACTCTGATGCACCCTTCTGCATACCACAACCCATTACATTAATTACTGTCATTCCTGTAACACCAATGCTGTTCATAGCAGACTTAAGTGTATCAAACTTATTCTGTCTTGTTATGATAACAATCTTATGTGCTACAGCGTCTACGCTACTTGGCTTTGTCTCAGGAGCAGCCAATACAGGAACTGTTGCATATTCACTTTCTGGAAGCTGAACTCCAGCTTCTTTTGCTTCTGCAATTTCTTCGTTACTCCAACTGATTGCAAATCCAGCATAGCTTGTATCAAGACCGTGTTCAAGCTTATCAAGACCAATGATTTCTTCTTCAGCTGTTACACGAAGTCCAATTGTCTTTTTGAGAACAAGGAATGTTATTACTATTGTAACTACTGTCCATACTATTGTAATAAACATACCAGCAAACTGTAGTCCAAGCTGACTAAATCCACCACCGTAGAATACACCTTCCTTGATTCCAGCCGATGCAAAACCTGGTGCAGCTTCTGTTGCAAAAAGTCCAACAGATATTGTACCCCAGATACCGTTCATCATATGTACAGCAACAGCACCTACAGGGTCATCAATATGAAGCTTATAATCCATAAGCCATACACCAAAGATTACAAGAAGTCCTGCTACAACACCGATTACCGCAGCACCTGCACAATCTGCAACATCACATGGAGCTGTAATAGCTACAAGTCCTGCCAAAGAAGCATTAAGACACATAGAAACATCTGGCTTACCATACTTTGCCCATGTGTATACAAGAGCGGTTACTGTTGCTACTGCAGGAGCTACAGTTGTTGTAAGGAAGATACTACCAAGTGTTGGGAGATCTGTCGCTGCAGCACCGTTGAATCCGTACCAACCCAACCAAAGGATAAACACACCAAGTGCACCCATAGCAATGTTATGACCTGGGAAACCATGTACTTCAGTAATTTTTCCATCTTTATCACGACTAAACTTACCAAGACGAGGGCCAAGCATTGAAGCTCCAATCAGAGCACAGATACCACCAACCATATGAATACAGTTACTTCCTGCATAATCATGGAATCCCATCTGAGCGAGGAAACCACCACCCCAAGTCCAGTGAGCTTCTACAGGATAAATAATTCCTGATATGATTGCTGAATAAATACAATATGTACTGAACTTTGTGCGTTCTGCCATTGCACCAGATACGATTGTAGCTGTTGTAGCACAGAATACAAGATTGAATACAAACCCACTAAAATCAAATGTTGCATACTGACTGAACACTTCAAAGTTTGGCTTACCAATAAAGGACCAGAGACCTCTTGATACTTCACCAGTCACTGGATCTGTATAACTAAGCATGAGACTTGCACCAATAAGAAACCACATGACTGTACCGATACAAAAGTCCATGAGGTTTTTCATGATAATGTTACCAGTATTCTTTGCACGGGTAAAACCAGCTTCAACCATCGCAAAGCCTGCCTGCATCCAGAATACAAGTGCAGCACCAGCGAGGAACCATACTCCCCAAATGTTGCTGTCCACGTAAGACATAATTTCACTTACATCCATGTTTAACTCCTTTTAATAAAAAAAGGCGCGTATACTGCTCCCCCTCATTTCAATAGGAACAATATACACGCCTTTGTGTTTGATTTTTTTATAGTAAATATTTAACAATGTATGTGCGTCATTGCACTTTCAGTTACAGTTACACTCTAAAGAGCAAGTCTTCGTATGATGGATATGGCTTATATTCTTCACCAAGTAAAGGCTCAATCTCATCAGCTACAGCTCTTACTTCTGCCATTGCAGGAAGAATTGTTGAAGCATAAGCCTTAGCTTCTGCACTAACATCTCCCATTCCCTTTACACTGATATGCTTTGAAGCAAGTTCATCAGCCTTAACGCTGAGCTCATTTACAAGACCATCAAGCTTAGCAAGGAGAGCTGTCTGAGCTGTAGCCTTAGCTCCAGGAACAACTGACATAAGCTGACTTACTGTTGTAGATACATCTCTCATATACTTGAATGCTGCAGGAAGAATATCCTTGTTTACCATCTCAAGCATTGTCTGAACTTCAATGTTAAGAAGCTTTGTATACTTCTCAAGCTTGATTTCGTAGTGGCTCTTCATCTCTACTTCTGAGTATACACCCATCTCTGTGTAGAGCTTAACATTCTTAGCATCAAGATAATGCTCCATTGCATCTGGCAATGTCTTGAGGTTATAAAGACCTCTCTTTTCTGCTTCGCTTACCCAGCTAGCATCATATCCGTTTCCGTTGAATACGATACGCCAGTGTGCTGTAATCTCTCTCTTAATGAGAGTCTGCAAAGCATCGTTAAAGTCCTTAGCTGATTCAAGTTCATCAGCAAATTCCTTGAGTGTCTTGGCAACAATTGCATTAAGACATGTATTAGGACCTGCAGCACTAAGGCTTGAACCTGCAGAACGGAACTCAAACTTATTACCTGTAAAGGCAAATGGAGAAGTACGGTTACGGTCTGTACTATCCTTTGGAATAGGTGGAAGTACGTCTACACCAATTGTCATCTTCTTCTGTGACATATTGTTGTATGGTGTACCATCCTTTATTGATTCAAGTACAGCATGGAGTTCATCTCCAAGATAAACAGAAATAATTGCTGGAGGAGCTTCGTTAGCTCCAAGACGATGGTCATTACCTGCAGATGCAACAGAGATACGGAGAAGGTCCTGGTTCTCATCTACAGACTTAATGATTGCTGTAAGGAACAAAAGGAACTGAGCATTGCTTTCTGGTGTCTTACCTGGTTCGAGAAGGTTTTCTCCTTCCTTAGTAGACATAGACCAGTTGTTATGCTTTCCTGATCCGTTTACACCAGCAAATGGCTTTTCGTGCAAGAGACATACAAGACCATGACGGCGTGCAACTTTCTTCATTACTTCCATTGTAAGCTGGTTCTGGTCAACAGCAAGGTTTGTTGTTGAGAATATTGGAGCCATCTCGTGCTGAGCTGGAGCAACTTCGTTATGTTCTGTCTTAGACAGGATACCGTACTTCCAGAGTGTTTCATTGAGGTCTTCCATGTACTCTACAATACGTGGATTTAATGCAGCAAAGTACTGGTCATCCATTTCCTGACCTTTTGAAGGCTTGCTACCAAATACTGTACGACCTGTCATACGGAGGTCTTTGCGTTCTTCCCAAAGCTTGCGGTCTACAATGAAGTATTCCTGTTCAAGACCTACAGTTGTTGCTACGTGACCTGTTGTCTTACCAAAGAGCTTAAGGATACGCTTTGACTGTGTATCGATTGCTTCCATAGAGCGGAGCAAAGGAGTTTTCTTATCCAATGCTTCTCCTGTATAAGAACAGAAAGCTGTAGGAATACAGAGAGTGTGTTCCTTTACGAATGGATAAGCTGTTGGGTCCCATACAGTGTAACCACGAGCTTCGAATGTTGCACGGCGTCCACCACTTGGGAAAGAAGAAGCATCTGGTTCTCCTCTTACAAGTTCCTTTCCGCTGAATGACATAATAACAGTTCCGTCATCCTGTGGTGTAATAAAGCTATCATGCTTTTCGGCAGTAACACCTGTCAATGGCTGGAACCAGTGAGTAAAGTGAGTAGCTCCCTTTTCAATAGCCCATTCCTTCATGCAGTGAGCAACCTGATTTGCTACATCAAGATTAAGTGGTTCTCCATCATCAAGAGTTTTCTTGAGAGCCTTGAAGGTTTCTTTTGGAAGTCTTTCCTTCATTACAGACTGGTTAAAAACCATGCTTCCAAAAAGTTCTGGTACGTTTGGCATTTGTTACCCCCGTGGAATATATTTAAGTTTAATTATTTGCAAAACAAAAAGGCGATGTGAAGACATTAGGGACTTAACTGATTTTTAAGTCTATCATGTTTTCACATCGCCTTTGATGTAAACTGAGGTTAGTTTACATAATCATGCACAAAAGGTCAAGTATTTTTGCATAAATAAAAATATTTATATCAATTTTTGGTAGTAAACCATATCGTACCACTGATCAAACTTGATTGCACAGTGATCAAAGTACCCTGCTCGTCTGAATCCGATTGCCTCATGGAACTTGATGCTTGCATCTGTCAGATACTTGTCATCTTTTCTTGGTGTTGCAGCTATACAGGCATATAAAGCACAGAAATCTCTTTCTTTAAGCTTATTTTCCAGTTCTGCATACAACTTGGTACCAATGCCAAGCTTTCTGCTGTTTTGGTCCAGATATATGGAAAGCTCACAGCTATGCTTGTATGCTTCCCTTGCATGGAATACACCGGCGTATGCATATCCTACAATCTTACCGTCAAGTTCTGCTACAATATAAGGATACTTACTCTTAATAGTCTTGATACGTTTCTTAAACTCCCGCAAAGTCGGCGCTACATACTCATAGGTTATTGCAGTATCTGCTACATATGGAGCATATATATCAAGTATCTGTTTTGCATCTTTTAAATTTACATCTCGTATAACTAATCTATTCATTTCTTTGACCATAATATATCACGATTTATAGTTGTATAAAAAAGGTTACGTATTTCATCGGGATTCTTTGTCTGTCCCAAAATCCACATCAATTTTGTTACAGTAGCTTCCAGTGTCATATCGTAAGCTTCAATAATTCCAAAATCTTTTTTTATTCCTCTGCCTACTTCGTATACTGTCATATTGGAACCTTCACGTGGTACCTGGGTTGTCATGACAATAGTCTTACCAAGGCTTGTCCAATGAGACAATGCTTTATTAAAGTCTCCGTCTTCATAGTCAGGCAGTCCTCCAACTCCAAAGGCTTCGATTATTACAGCATCATATTTTTCGGCCATATAGTCAAGTAATGAGGCACTCATGGAAGGAATAAGCTTTAAAAGGGCAATATTACAATCCATCTCATCATAAAATCTCAATCTACGGCTTACATGGTCTTTGTCATCTATATAAAAAAGACATCTATCATCCTGCACGGAAGCTATGTACGGGAAATTGATTGACGAAAAAGCATTGTAACTGTGAGTACGTTCCTTCTTGCCTCTAGTACCACAAATAACCTTACCGTCAAAGACAATATTTATCCCATGAGCTCTGTCATCACTGGCAAATCTCAAGCTGTCCATAATATTAATACGGGCATCTGTATTATCCATATCGATAGGACGCTGGGCTCCTGTTATTACTATTGGTTTTCGGGCATTCTGAATAAGATAAGACAAAGCTGCTGCTGTATACGCCATAGTATCTGTTCCATGGGTAATTACAAAGCCATCATAACTTTCATAATTTTTCTGTATACAGCCGGCTATCTTAAGCCAATGGGAAGCCTGCATATTTGTGGAATCTATATTCATCAGTTGAATTGTAGTTACCTGACAAAACTCATTTACCTGAGGAACATAAGACAATAATTCATCTGAAGTAAGCAACGGGGTCAAACCATTGTCTGACTTTTTGCAGGCAATAGTCCCCCCCGTTGCTATTAACAAGATATGTTTTGTGTTATCTAATATACCGCTCATCGAACAGAGATTATAGCTTTATTCAAAAAGCTATTCAACCTTAAACTGATCTACCTGAGCTCCAATCTCTGATATTGTTTCAGTAACACTATCACTGACTTCCGTAAGTTCTACACCTACTTCATTAATCTTACTGGCACTTATAGACATCTCTCCCATGCTGCTAGTCATTATTGAAGTTACATCCTGAAGATGAAGAACTTCCTCTCGGATTGCTCTTGTACCCATGGACATTTCCTGACTGGCTGCCCGTACCTGAGATGTACTGTCATTCATAAGAGTGAGAGCTTCACTTATCTGCTGACTACCTGAAGTCTGCTCTGCCATGGCATTACGGATTTCTTCTACGAGCTGATCTGTATTCTTGATCTTTGAACTTACATCTGTAAATGCCTGGCTTGATTTACTGCTGTCTTCAACAACACCGGAAATTGCATCCTGTATGCTTGTAAGCTGCTCTCCGATTGTCTTTGACTGCTGGCTTGAAGTTTCACTAAGCTTACGGATTTCGTCAGCTACTACACTAAAGCCTTTTCCAGTTTCTCCTGCATGGGCTGCTTCAATTGCCGCATTCATTGCAAGAAGGTTTGTCTGCTCTGCAATATTAGCAATGGCGAGATTGGCATCCTGCAACATCTTGCTCATGTTTTCAATCTTCTGAATCTTTTCGTTTACATTAAGCTGAAGAGCTGCCCCACTTTGGGCACTTTGGGCAAGTTCCTTAAAGGATGCTGCAACATTGTCTACGGACTTATCCACAGAACGAATGTTACACATCATCTGTTCTACAGCTGCACTTGCTTCTGTTACACCTGTAGACTGATTGTTTATCATCTTATCAAGGGATTCTATATTACTTGTTATCTGGGTAACTGCACTGGCAGTTTCTTCTACGGAACTAGCCTGATTTTTTATCTGTCCCTCGACACTCTTTATACATGCGAGGACTTCTGTAATATTGCTGCTTGTAAGAGCTGTTGTTTCCCCAAGTGTCACCCCTGCTGTAAGAAGGTTACCTTTGGAAAACTTCATGTCTTTCATAATATCATTAAGCTTACTGGAAAATACATTAAAGCTTGATACTACATCCCCTATCTCATCCTTCGATTTGACACTCATACGCTTAGTAAGGTCTGCATTACCGGTTGCAATTTCATTGATGGCTTTTTTAACAGTTATCAGCGGATTTACAACTCTACTGATATACAGATATCCAAGCACAGAGAAAATTATCAGGAGACCAAACTCAACCAGTGCCATTACCTTTTGCAAGACTTTGAGGACATTCATATAATAATCATATGGTGCCCCGCAGAATACTGCCCATGTTGTAGTATTTCCAGCAGGCTGATATGCACATATCATCTTGTTATGAGTATACGGATCAACAAATATGGCATGTCCTGTCTCACCTTTTCCGGCAGCATCCAATGCAGCAAAGAGATCATCAGCACCTTCTACAAACTGAGCCTCCTGAACGGTGCTTCCCTGTTGGTCTGATACAGCATTAAGGCTTACAATCATATTTCCAGTTACCATATCTATAACACTTGGAGTAATATAGGAGCCAAGATCGAGTTTAAGAATATCTTCTGCAATCTGATTGCCCTTGACAACAGACACAACTACACCGGTTATCTGTTTCTTGGAATCATACACAGGGACAGAAAAATACATTACTTCCTTATTGAGAGCTTCCTCAAAGGTAGGATTCTGTATATATCGCTTACCAGCTATACTTGCCTGAAAATACGGCTGATATGCAACATTTATTGTCTGATCCATATCTACAATATACATATCACCCTGCTTGTTTACATAAGCTATCTGATCATATCTATCGGAATTTTTATGGAGTATAGCATTCAGCTGCTGATTCTTCTGCTCAAGAGTGTAAGTTTCTTCGGCAACTCCAGGGAGTTCAGCCAATGTCTCTATCTTGGAAAGCTCCTTATCTGCCATGTCACCGACAGTTGTTGCGACATTCTTTGTAAGATACCCTATTGCATTAAGGACTTCGTTTTCGAGGAACCACTTGGCATTTACATAGATAAGCGCCCCCATCAGCATCAAAGAAAAGAAAAGAACAATATCAACCATACCAACAAGTTTTACTTTCAAACTCAATTTCATTGATAAAATACCCCTGATTATCTAATTCTCTCCTTTAATATAATCCACCTAGAAGAAATTACCATGTTTTATAAAAAAAAGAGGGTCATTATCAAAAAAAAAGCAGACTAAAGTAACAATACCTTTAATCTGCCTTTTTGTAATTTTAAGAAAACTTGTTTTTATCTAAAATAATCTAGTTTTTTACTGTTCCTCAAAGTTTACCTTTTCAGCTGCTTCAGGACCTGTAATTACAAACCATCTGTAATCATCTGTCATAAAATAGCGATTGAAGGCTTTGAGTACATCATCTGCGCTGGCAGCAAGAAGACTGTTTGTCTGCTTTGTATCGTAAGCAGGATCTCCATACATCATTACGTTATATGCCATATTTGAACATACTCCAGATGTAGTTGCATTCTCTTCGTATGTTGCATTGATGTATGAGTTCTTGTAACTCTGAAGACGACTGGCGATATCAGTTGTTACATATTCTCCATTATCATCAAGACTCTCGATGAGCTTTCCTGCAGCAAGGTAAGAGCGAGCTTCGGCCATATCCTTGGCAAAGTTCTCATAGTCAGTTGCCTTGAAAAGATATTCATAACCAAATGCACCTTTACTCATATTGAGTACAGAATATGGAGTATAACAGTCACCATAATGTTCACGTACTACGTTAAACATTACAGAATTATACATATTCTTACTAAGAACTGCTGCCATATAATCAGGACTATCAAATTCAGGTGTACTGATTACGCGGGCTACAAAACCAGCACCTGCAGCTGCAGGATGAGTCAATACAACAGGTTCTCCCTTTACTTTGATAGAAGGAACAACCATTTCTGGCTTGGATTTTCCTGTGGATTTAAGTTTACCAATACTCTCATTAAGTTCCTTAACGAGTTTCTTGCCATCAACATTACCTACTGCAACAACATAAAGATCTTCTGGAGTGATGATATCCTTATAAAGAGCTTCCATTGCATCAATAGTAATATTTTCTATAGAAGTACGGTTTGGTGTAGTACGTACCTTATATGGATGATCCTTATATATAGTCTGAAGCATCTCATAAGACAAATATGAGGCAGGATCATTAAATGTGCTTTCCAGTGTCTGATTAAAATCATTCATCATATAACCGAAAAGCTCTTCGTTAAAGTCAGGATTTACAAATCCATCTGTAACAAGAGGCAATACATCATAGAAGTATTCATCAATAGCAGTAAGGTTAAGCAAGCTTCCTGTCATATAGCTATTGGCTGAAACAGATGCATTTGTTACATACTGCATGTAATTGCGTGTACCAAAATCATAATTACCAGATGTCATTGACATCATTGTGAACAGAGCTTTTTCAAGACCGGCTGTCTCGTATGTAGTATGACTTACTCCACCTTTAAGACCGATGGAAACAGCGTCAACTTTAGCACCCTTATTCTGTTCTACATAAACAGGGATACCGTTAGCAAGCTTATATGTCTTGATTGCAGGAGCCTTGATTTTAGCATTCTTACCAGCTTTGGCTGATGGAGCATAAATAGATTCGGAAGGAGCAACGCCTGTCTGAGATGCAATGATATCTGCATCTGGAGCAAACATTTCGTCTCTCCACCACTCATGTCCACCTTCTATAACCTTATATCCAAGAGCCTTGTATTCTGCTTTTGTAGATTCGTATACAGAAGGGTTTACAGCAACAACAACGAGTGCACTCTTATCTGCAAAGTACTTATTAACAAAGGATTTTACATCATCCTGTGTTACACTTGCAATTTTGTCATTGTATGAGTAGTAGTAATCAGGGTCTGAGCAGCACCACCAGAACCTCAAGTTAGAAAGAAGTCCTTCTGCTGTTTCTGCAGCAAGAATATCTCCATCTTTAAGACTCTGAGCTATCTGTGCTACAGCTTCCTTGCTATACAAATTAGCATCTTCAGCCATACCTGGGAGAACATTGTCCTGTAGTTTCTGCATAAACAACTTTGCACGTTCTGCAAGTTTTTCCTGAGGCTGGAGCATATATGCAGTAAATACAAACTGACCAGAAGCACGAGATGTTCCATAACCTCCTGAAACATAATCAGATGTAGGGATTCCAAGTCTTTCATCCTGTACAAGGGATGTAACAAATGGACCTTCTGGATCATTCATAAGCTGACACAAGTAGTCTGCAGCATATGTATCTTCAATATCAAAATCTGTATCCGGACCACGCCACATAACGCGAGTCATTGCATAACCTGCACCAAGCTGGCTGTAAGGCATAACAAGAAGCTCAGGCTCTGCAAAAGGATTTGGATCCTGCTGTGGGGCATTTTCCGGACGAACATTTCCATTATTACTCCATGAACCATAAATCTTGTTTACAAGTTTATATACTTCAGCAGGCTTTACATCTCCTCCAACAAATAAAGCTGCATTGCATGGTATATAATATGTGTTCTGGATATAGCGCATCTGATCTATTGTTGCATTGGCTACAACATTGAATGATCCACCTGAATCTACACGATATGGTGCATTAGGGAACATTGCCTTACACATTGAGTCATAGAGAATGGAACCTGGATTTGCACTGTCTCCTTCGATTTCAGACAGAACAACTTTCTTTTCTCCTTCGAATTCTGCTGAGTCCATGCTAGGAGCTCTTACGGCAGCATTCCAGAAAGCAAGTCCATTTTCAAGCTGATCAGATGGAATTGTAAAGAAATAATTTACATGGTCTGTTGAAGTAGTACCGTTCCAACTGGCAACACCCATATCACTGAGAGCCTTCTGAACAGAAGCAGCATCTTTGTACAATGCATTACCTTTGAACATCATGTGTTCATACAAGTGGAAGAGACCTGCTGTTTCAGGAGTCTGTGTTGTAGCACCTGCTTTTACAGCAATCTCAACGTATGCCAAAGGAACAGAGTGATTTTCAGCAACGAAAAGAGTTAAACCATTATCGAGATGATACTCGTAAAGATTATCAATTGGAGTTTTATCCGCAAAAACTGAACTGACAGATAAAACGATGACAGCCATCATAAGGCTAAAACGTTTTAGTAAATCTTTCATAATTATACATAATTTGCATAAATACTGCAGAATGTCAATGTTTTTTTGTATAAAAAGATTAATTCTTGAATAAAAATAAAAAAGGAACTTGCCATAGAGTTCTAAAAACTCAACTACAAGTTCCTTATTACTACGACATAAGCCGTTTTTATTTGTTTTCTTCCAATCCTTTTTCAGTCAAATAATATGTCTTGATTGGAGGGAATCCGTTAAATTCAACAGAAGCATAAGTTGATGTGTATGCACCTGTTGTAAGCCAGTAGAGTTTATCCCCAGCCTTAAGGTCTATCGGAAGCTTATATTTAAGGTTTTCGTACATAATATCTGCACTATCACAAGTAGGACCTGCAAGTATTACTTCACCTTCCTTACCACCATCTTTATCAGTGATGATAGGATACTTCATAGCTTCATCAAGAGTTTCGATAAGACCATTGAACTTTCCGGCATCACAGTAAACCCATCTCTGCAAAGCTGTATTATTCTTGCGAGATACAAGCACAACTTCAGAAGTAAGGATACCACTATCAGCGACAAGAGAACGGCCTGGTTCAAATACGATCATTGGAACTTCATCCCCAAAGTCATCTTGAAGATATCTTGTAACTTCAGAAGCATATTCAGAAAGTGAGTTTGTAGGCTGAATGTAATGTGCAGGGAAGCCTCCTCCCATATTGATCATACTGAGCTTGATGCCTTCTTCTTCTTCTAGTGAGTTAAAAAGATACTTTGTCTTAGCGATAGCGTCATTCCATGCACCGATATCACGTTGCTGACTTCCAGGATGGAAAGAAATACCATATGGAGTAAGCCCAAGATCCCTTGCCATAACAAGAAGGTCATAAGCCATATCAGGATGACAACCAAACTTACGGCTCAAAGGCCAGTCAGCTGTAGAAGAATTATCAAGCAAGATACGAACATATACACGGGAACCTGGAGCATTCTTTGCAATGTTCTTAAGGTCTTCCTTAGAATCTGTTGCAAACATGCGCACACCCTTATCATAAAAATACTTTACATCGACAGCCTTCTTGATTGTGTTTCCGTAGGAAAGACGATCTGGACTGACACCGATACTCATAATCTTGTCAAGCTCATAGCGTGATGCTATATCAAAGTTTGAACCAAGTTCATTAAGCATTCTCAGTACTGGGAGTCCTGGATTAGATTTTATTGCATAATAAAAATACGCATATGGAAAAGCGGCTTTTAACTCTAAGAATCTCTTCTTGATTGTACGCAGATCTACAACAATATTTGGAGTTGCAAGACCATCAGAAGCTTCACGGAACCTTTTCCATTCAGTGTCAGTAACGAATTCCTCGCGGTTAAACATTAGGGCATACCTACCTAAAATTATAGAATAAGTCGGATATTAACACATATTCGAGTATGGTTCTATACTTTTGAAGCAAAAAAACACTATTTGGGCAAAAAAAAATTCTCTTTATAATTTATTCATTTATAAAGAGATATATTGAATATATATACGGTTATTCTTCCTCAGATTGCAACGATGAACTTGAATGGATGATATTTTTAAAGGCGTCCTTAAGTTTAGATTTTGCCTTAATAAATGCATCTATGATCATTGGATCAAACTGAGAGCCTTTTGCACTTACAATAATATCAAAAGCTTTATTGTATCCATCATAGTCATTTCTATACTTATAAGTTAATGAATCAAATAAGTCCACAACTGCAATAATTCTGGCAGATAAAGGGATATCCTGTTCACGAAGCCCTGATTCATATCCACAGCCATCCCACCATTCATGGTGATAGAGTGTAACTTCTCTAGCAAGGCGGTAGTATAAATCTTCCTTATTATTAATCATAATTCGATCTATTATTCTAGCGCCTTCCGTAACATGGGACTTCATTAGCCTAAGTTCTGAATTATCAAGGATGCGATTCGACTCCAACAGTTCATCTGGAATCATTACTTTACCTATATCATGAAGAGGGGCTACTTGCACCAGGGTTTCGATAAAATAATCATTAAGAAATTCATTGTAAATTCCCATATATTGCATCTGACGGCACAGTATCAATACATAATTACTCGTACGACGCATATGATTACCAATGTCACTGTTTTTTGAAAGAATAAATTGTATACAAGCAGAAACAATTTTCTCTCTCATCGTAAATATCTTATCTTGAGTACATTGAAGCTCCTGGCGTAGCTTATCATTAGTCCTTTCTGTCTGCTCGAATTTATAATTCTGCTCAGTCATATCCTTAAGACTAACAATATATCCAAACGGATGCCCATATCTGTCTATTGAAGTAACTTTTACACTGTAAACTTTACTGTTAAGCCTAACTCTCAAATTCTCCTTGTCTGTCTGGCTTAAAATAGCAGGTGGAGTTACTATGTTCTGGACATCCTGCGGCAACCTGACCCTATTATGCCTATTCAAATTTACGTTTAAAAATTGGGGATAAAGTTTCTTTGCTTCAGCATTTATTTCCTGGATAAAATAATCTTTGTCAGTAATAAACATAGGATCAGACAATGAATTAACTACTAAATTATGAGCATGATCCAGCAAATTAGTGAAATGTTCCTTACATATAAGAACAGTCATTATTATCGTTGCAATTGTTCCGGATACAGCAAATCCAGGGAACTTCTTATCACTTATACCTCTAGCTATAGCAATGATAAGTACAACCTGAGGTATGAACATACAGAAAAAGAACAGAATGCTATCAATTCTCTCAGCCCTGTTAGTTCGTACAAAACGCGAACAAAACATTATAAGTGTAATAAAAACATAAGCAATTATGGTAATAAAATACGCAGTATGAGCCCATCCTGGTTGTGTTACGAAAAAGCTTTTTCCAGCTGCATCAACAGCCAGGTAATAATTCTGATAAAAATAATGGCAGAACGGTATACTCAAATCTCGTGAAAATGAGTCACAGACAAGAAGAAGAAAGAGAGACCACAAACCCAAAAGAACACTTATAATGCGCGGAACTCTTATATTATATACTCTCTGGAAGAATTCATACACCATAAAATAGATGAGGAATCCGGAAAAGATTTCCAGTTTCAATCCGTATATCATTATTTGCTCTTCAAAGCCTGAATAGAATGCCAGATTTCCCATCAAGTAAAGAAAGAAAGCACCTATAGTATAGGAGGTATACTTCTGCTCTTTAGATGGACTCTGAAAACATAGAACCACAGAGCAAAGACCTGTAACAAGGATAGAGCTGATCAACACTATTAGATTGAATAAATACCAATTCATCAGTAATAATTATAATCAGTAAATGCTATTTGTCTAAAAAACTCAAAAAAAAAGGTAATAATGGGAACCTCTAAAAATTGCAATTTTTAGAGGTTCTTATATATTGATCAGCAAATTTAAACCAGCGTCAAAACCTTCTCGATATCTGTTGTTATAGAATTAACTCCTGATAGTTGTGACTGGATTTCAAATGACGGCCAATTTTCTATGAAAACATCATCTGACTCTCTCAATACATCTATTTCCAGGTCAAAATCCTGTTTCTGCAAATGCTTAAGGCATATATTCCAACAATATCCATCACCTATATATATATTGTCATCCACGAGATGCCCCTCATCATATAATCTTGCACAATTACCAGTATAATTAATATGTAAAATAGTATCATTTACATCTTCCGTTACATCCTGCACACTTATATGATAGACACTTTTTGTATCGTCAGAATGGACATGGCTTACAGAAACCTGAGGTCCCTTTACAAAATCTTCCCTATACTGATATATAAATAACCCATCTTTTTGAGCAATTTTCTCAAAACCATGTGCAGTAGAGGGTAATTCCGGATAAGTCTTTACAACAGGAGCCTTTGTAGCATAAAGCTTTACAGTATTATTATCCTGAACAATAGTTGCATCTGTAATGACAAGATATGATTTACCATTGATGATTACCTTATTTGCATTAAGAGCATCCTTCCGGCTCAATGTAACGATAACTGCATCGTTACCGGATAGTTCAAAGTCATATAAATCCTTGGAACAAGTACTGACAGTCTTGACATCAGAGATATTGTATCGCACATAGTTTTTGGGAAAACCAGCCATATGTGCTGCCGTATAAAATACATAAGAGTCTTCATCTAACTTACAAAGAGGAGATGCCAGGGCTGACTTTAATCTGTTACCACAAACATCCATATTTATTGGAAGATAATAATAGTCCCCAGAATACAGATCGACAGGAGCAAAAGACTCTTTCCCTAAAACATCAGGAACTCTGAATATGACATTGTCATGCTCAGCCATATTACGACGTCGCTGATAATTATTTACAAAAAGATAACCTCTCTTGCCATCATGACGATAGCTGTATCTTATATCTTTATAGTTTGAGGCATCACAGGGATTATCATCTGGGAACATTGCACCCATCCCTGCAAGTTCGCTTCCAAAATCCTTAAGGAACATCGAAAGCATTTTGATTTCCCTGTAACTGTCATTTACCTTACCATACTGCCCCAAAGGAGCTCTAAAGTCATAATTCTTTACTAAAAGATCATTAGGGCTACCAGTAGCCTTATTTTCTTCAAGTGTTGTAAGTTTCCCTTCAGGATTTCGTCCCCCATGATACATATAATATCCCAAAAGACTACATCCAGAGCCCATTTTAGACAAACTCATGCATCCTATATCCTGACTTTGGGCAACAGGCCGGCGATTGTAAGTAACCTGGAGTCCACCCCCAAGCTCAGCTGTAAGATAAGGAAACTCATCTGGATTAAAAGTAAGCCCATCTGTCTTGCCATAATCGCTTCCAATAGCGTGATCATTACGCTGTTCCGTAAATACAAAATTGCCACTGGGTTCGATTTCCCTTGTACTAGGATCCCATGGAGCTTCTGGATAACCTCCCATTACAGGTAGCATACCTGCAGTTATGGCACCTCCCCATCCTGTAGCTGTATATAAAGGCACATCAAATCCTACTTCTTTAGCAATCTGTAAAAGAGACCTCATGTGGATTTCACCATCTTTACCATAGAGACCACCACAATGCCCGTATTCATTTTCAATCTGAATACCAATGATAGGACCTCCATCTTTGAGTAACAGACCTTTTACCTGCTCATAAGTTTTTTTATAAAATTTTCTTACATCCTCCAAGTATGATTCATCATTTGTGCGGCACTTATTTGGATGTTTAGCTAAGAGCCAATCAGGAAATCCTCCATTACGAACTTCAGCATGACTCCAAGGTCCAATACGCAGAATCATATATAGACCACAGTCTTTTATCTGTTCAACAAAGCCTTTCAGATTTCGTTCTGCAGAGAAATCCCACTCATTTTCAATTTCTTCATGATGAATCCATATTACATAAGAACTGACAATATCAACTCCACCTGATTTCATTTTCAATAGGGATTCCTTCCAGTCAGTATCAGGATATCTTGAATAATGCATTTCCCCCATTACAGGGAACCACCTTTTTCCATCTCTAAAAAGGCTCTTGTTATCAAAACTAAATGTTTCGTTGTACATAAATAACTCCATAAAAAAAGGGCTCTTTCCGTTAAAAACTGATGAAAGCGCCCCTTGTCATATTTCTAATTTATAAATTATTCCTTAACACCAGCAGCACCCATACTTACCATCATGGATTGCTGTGAAAACAGGAAAAAGATAGCAAACGGAATTGCAATCATAAGAGAACCAGCAGCAAAATTGGTAAACTCATTCTTTTTATCTGATACAAAGGAATACAAACCTAGAGCAAGTGTCTGCTTTGCAGGACTTCGCAATACCATCTTAGGAAAGATAAAATCCATCCAAGGCCCTGTAAAACTTGAGATTCCCAGGAAGATGATTATAGGCTTTGTAATCGGTAGAATTATTGTAGAATAAATTCTGAAATGACTGGCACCATCAATACGTGCAGCTTCATCCAGACTTTTATTTACTGTATCCATATAACTCTTAACCATCCATGTAGTATATGGAATATTTCCTGCTACATATACAAGAACAAGCCCCCACAGCGTATCCAATGCTCCAATGCGTAGAAGGATTACATAAATAGCAATCATTCCTATGAACGATGGAAATATCTGCAAAACTAAAAGACTCATCATAAGAGTTTTTTTCAGAGTAAAATGGAATCTACTGAATATATAAGCACTTATAGATGCAATGAGAACAGTAAGGACAGATGTCCACAAAGCTATGATCAATGTATTTTTGAACCACATCCAATATGGAGTCTCAGTAAACAGATATGCAAAATGCTTTACGCTGACCCCATCTGCAAATGGAACTATACTCAATCCAGCTATATTATTACTTGGACTAAAAGCAGCACTTACAGTATAGACCAACGGATAAAATACAAATATAGAGATAAGCGTGAACACCAGAATAATTATAGCCTTATTGATTGCGCTCACAGCTTTATAATTTTTATTTGATGTCATACTTCACCTTCCTTATAAGCCTTAGTTTTTCTGAACTGCCAGATTGCTGCCGGAGCAAGAACCACAAAGATAAGAACCGCAATTACAGAAGCATAATTATATTTCTGTAACGTAATTGTAAGTTTGTATATCCAGGTAACCAAGAGATCTGTACCACCAGCACCAGTAATCGTAGAGTCTGCAACATGAGGCTTACCACCAGTAAGGAAGTATATGGCACCAAAATTATTTATATTATGTGTGAAACTCATGATGATAAGAGGCATAGTCTGATACATGACAAGTGGCATTGTAATACTGTGCAAAACCTGACGATTAGAAGCTCCGTCTATTTTTGCAGCTTCAAAAATATCTGCGGAGATTGAAGTCATACTTCCCATACTAAGCATCATGAAATATCCAAACCCAGCCCAAAGATTGATTACTACACACATGACTTGAGCCAACAAAGGATTACTGAGCCACGGAATAATCTGATCAGGGCCAAGGATTCCCCATGCCTGCAAAGTCCTGTTTACAGTACCAAAAGTACCATTTAGAAGGTTTTGCCATACAAGCATTGTAATAACCGAAGGTACAGCATATGGCAAAATAAATATAAAGCGGAACATAGGAGCAATCTTCAGATTACTTTCTTTCAGCTGAACAGCAACTAAGAGACCTCCAAAGTAGCAGGTAAAGGTAGATGCAACAGCCCAAACCAATGTCCACACAGCAATACGACCAAAACCCTGAGACCAGGTTGTACCACCAAAAAGCAACTCCTTAAAGTTAGCAAATCCCACCCAGTCTACAGTATTCTTTGGAGTAATATGATCCGGTGCAGAATAATTTGTAAAGGCAACACAAATACTGAATACAAGGGGAACAACAACAAAAACCATAAGCATTACAACTGCAGGTGCAAGTCCGGCGACAACAAAACTGCTATTTCCAAAAGAAGTCAATGAAGCCTTCTGAGAGACATAGCGCTTAGTACGACAGTATTCGTCATATGATTTGAGAGCACTGCGTACAGATATAATATAAACTGCAACAAATATGGCAACAACAGCCAAAATCAATATACCATCAATCAACATGAATACAGAGTTATCACGTTGTTTGATAGGAAGAT
Organism: Treponema sp.; assembly: GCA_045616545.1. Classification (GTDB taxonomy): domain Bacteria; phylum Spirochaetota; class Spirochaetia; order Treponematales; family Treponemataceae; genus Treponema_D. Next base: position 27,221 of record JAZLGX010000043.1, read on the forward strand.
CAGGCTGAGGAGTACCCAATGTTATCAAATTAATGATTTTACTTACAATCTTTGGAGAAAAGCACAGGAAAACAACTTCTAATGCTGCAAACAATATTCCTTTGACATATTCCTTGAGATAGAGCAAATGCCCCAATCCCATAAAACAGGTAGAAGCTATACGAATTTTTTTTCTGGAGCTTCCGTCGGTTTCTAAACGCATAAGATACCTCTCACGTAAGTCGGTTAAACAGACGGGACTCAAACAATGCTGACAATCCCGCCTGTCACTATATATTTTTAAATCGCAGAGATTATCTTCCTACGATAGCTGAGTCACAAGCATCAAGCTCTTTCTGAACATCAGCACCGTTCCAAATATTTGCACAAGTTGAACCCATTGAATCCCAGAATCCAGACATCTGAGGAATAGAAGGCATTGGGAATGCATACTCAAGCTGACGAAGGAATCCTGGCATATACTTGCTAGAAACTTCTACATTTACAGCAGGCATAGCACCTGTAAGATCAAATCTGAGCTTCTGCATTTCTTCAGAGAGAAGGAAGTCGGCAAAATCAGCAGCTTCCTCAGGATAATCTGTGAATGCAGATACAAACATTGCGCGTGTACCAGAGAAAGATGCAGCAGGGTTACTGTCACCAGGAAGTGCAGGAAGTGGAGCTACACCAAAGTTAATACCTGCATCTTCAAATGGTTTTACATTCCAAAGACCTGTAATGTGCATAGCAGCATTACCTGCAGCAAATGAAGCATCACATGTACCAGTAGTAAGATCCGCAGCAGGAACATTAAGGATAGAATGGAGAGACTGGAAGAACTTCATTCCATTGACTGCATCAGCATTGTTAAGTCTGGAAGAAGTTGTATCTGTACCACTAGCTCCAAAAAGTCTATTACCATTTGCAGTTGTAAATATGATTGTATAATATCCGTTACCAACATCCATCATAAATCCGTATTTTCCAGGATTTTTTTCGTTGAATGCTTTTGCCCAAGTTGCCAACTCAGTCCATGTTGTAGGAACTTCACCATCAGAAATAAGGTTCTTATTGTAGAATAAAGCATAAGTTTCAGCAGAAACTGGATATCCATACATTGTTCCATCATATGTCAGTGCAGAAGAACATGCACCAAGAACTTTCTCTTTAACTGAATCAGCATTTTTTGTTGGTAAAACAAGACCTGAAGAAACAAGTTCTCCAAGCTTATCGTGAGGAGCAGCAAAAAGGTCAGCACCAACACCAGCTGGACCATCAAGAGCAATCTGGCCAGTAGCATCGCCAAGCTCGACATTTACAAAGTTGATTTTTACATTTGGATTCTTTGCTGTATAAGCTTCTCCTGCCTTTCTGATGAACTCATCAGGACCGTTGAGAGATTCCCATACAGTAAGAGTTACCTGCTTCTTTGACGAAGCAACTGGGGAAGAAGTATCTTTTTTGCTGCATCCAGTAACAGCAACCCCCATACTAACTGCAAGAGCAGCAGCAGCTACAGACATTACTTTCTTATTCATAAAATACCTCCTATTATGAATATCTATAAAGCCATATGTACATCTCCAAAAATTGCAATTTTCAGAGACTCCAATATATATTACCCGTTCCTTTAACGGGAGGACTTACGTACCTTTATCTCATATCCAACATGATTAATCGTAGAAATCTTTTTTCCATCAAGCTTATCTATCAAAGTTTTAGCAGCAATACTACTTAACATAGCAACATCAACACTTAATGCAGTTATAGACGGAACATGATGTTCCATTACAGGGCTATCATATAACGAAATAACTTGAACATTATCAGGAACTTTATAACCATTAAGACTAAGCCACATAAGTACAGCCGAACAAATTACATCATCCATACACACAAGACATTGTGGATTACACGCCATTATCTTAGGTAACTTTGACATTACACTTTCACTTCTGTGCATATTCCACTCAACTGTCAGATTATCAACCGGGATCCCTGCATCTTCAAAAGCCTTTATATATCCCTGATATCTTTTTTTACTGACCAAGTGATTTTCATTACCAGCCAAGAGCACCATATGGGTATAGCCGCTTTGAAGCATTCTCTCTGTTATATCGTAACAACCTGCGACAGTATCACTATCTACCTGACAAATTTTATCATCATTAAGGGAACCTATACCGACAAAAGGAAATTGTTCCTTGACAAGAAACTTAACAGATTCATCGTTGTCATCTAATCTTGTAAGTATTACACCATCAACTTTCTTATTGCAGACAAGACGTTCCAAAATACTTATATCATAATTATCCTCAATAGCTAGAACTGTATCATACCTGTTTTGAGACGCTGTCTCTGCAATACCTATCAGACAATTCTGAAAAAATGGGATATCTACATTATCTGCATCTTTTGGTATTACAACTGCAATGTTATTAGTTCTGTTCTGTGCTAAAGCTTTAGCCATTGGATTAGGAGAGTATCCATGGTCATCTATCCACTTCTGTATCCTGTCCCGTGTCTCATTACTGATTCTTCCTTTACCGTTAATTACTCTTGAGACTGTAGATTTGGATACTCCAAGTTGTTCTGCGATGTCAGCAATCGTAAAATCTGCCATAAATAACTCTCTCCTTTTAATTTATGCGAAACCGGTTGCTCAAGAATATATTAATTGTAACACCTGCTTATAAAATCTGTCAAACTTTTTTACAAATAAAAAAAAGCCTCTACACCATTCAAGATGTAGAGGCTCGTTTCTTCAAGATACTTGCTTTCTTTAAGACACTTGTTTCTTTAAGATACTTGCTTTCTTTAAGATACTTGTATCTTTAAAGGATTACCCTATTATTTTTTCTGTCCGTAATAAGCATTTGGACCATGCTTTCTCATGTAATGCTTATCAATGATATAATCAGGCAAAATGTCCTGTGTTGGGTTAATCTGAAGAGTATTCATAGCCATGTGGCATACTTCTTCAAGAACAGCTGCATTATACACAGCCTTGTCCGGTGTTGTTCCCCAACAGAACGGACCGTGACCACCAACGAGCACCATATTTACTTCTTCAGGATTAAGCTTAAGATTATCAAAGTGACTTACAATAAGGTTTCCTGTCTCCTTTTCATAATCATTCTGAACAGCTTCCTTAGAAAGATAAGGTGTACAAGGAACTGCAGTCTGGATATGATCTGCATGTGTAGTTCCAAAGAGAGGAACAGATTTTACAGCCTGAGCCCAACTTACTGCATATGTAGAGTGTGTATGAATAATACCATTAATCTTGGCACCCTTACCTACAGCAAAATCACGGTAAAGAACAACATGAGTTGGAGTATCACTTGATGGATTAAGATTTCCTTCTACAACCTTACCTTCAAGATCAACAACAACCATAGAATCTACAGTAAGTTCTGGATATGGAACTCCACTAGGTTTGATTGCAAATACACCAAGATCCTTGTCAAAGGCACTTACATTTCCCCAAGTATAGAGGGCAAGATGCTGAGCTGGAATCTGCATATTAGCTTCATAAGCCTGTTCTTTTATTGTCTGATATTTACCCATTTTTATTTTCCTTTATATAAATTATTAGTCCAAGTTCTCTACGGCAGCACGTTCTACAGAAAGTCCCTTCTTGTAGTTAGCAAAGAATGCGTTGAATCCTGCAACATCTTCTGCAGTTGGAGCTACAGTTTCAATCTTTGCACTGGCAAATACATCTTTATTGAGCCAGTCACCAAGCTTAGCTCCGTTACCATTTACTACATAAGAAGCCAAAAGTGCCATACCCCAAGGACCACCCTCACCAGCAGTACTCATAGCACTTACAGGAGTATGCATAGCAGCAGCCATGATAGGAAGTCCGACACCCTGTGTCTTAAAGAATCCACCATGACCTGTAAGACGATCAAGTTCTACTTTTTCTTCATCAAAAAGGATATCCATACCAGTACGCAAAGCACCAAGAGCTGTATAAAGCTGAGCACGAATAAAATTCTGTATAGTAAAGTTAGCATTCTGTGTACGTACAAAGAGAGGACGACCTTCTGTAAAGCCTGTCATGCTTTCACCGGAGATATAGTTATAAGGAATAAGACCTCCGGCATCTTTATCACCCTTCATTGCCTCGCCAAGGAGTGTGTCATACAGTTCACCCTTATTGAACTTAGCACCCATAAGCTCTGCTGCCTGACCAAAAAGCTTGATCCACTTGTCATATTCACCAGTACAGTTGTTGGCATGAGCCATTGCAACAGGTTTTCCATCTGGAGTTGTTACAATATCAATAAGACCGTTGTAAGCCTTGTTAAGAGCCTTTTCAAGAACAACCATTGCAAATACAGATGTACCGGCACTTACATTACCAGTACGTGGAGCAACAGAGTTTGTTGCAACCATACCAGTTCCTGCATCTCCTTCAGGAGCAGCAAATACACAGCCTGCTTCGAGAGCATTTTCTGGGTCAAGCCATGCTGCACCTTCCGCAGTCAAAGTACCAGCTTCACATCCTGCATTCAATACTTTAGGAAGAATATCGCCAAGCTTCCATCCAAAGCCCTTAGGAGCAACAAGATTATCGAATTTAGCAACAAAGTCCTTGTTGTAATCTCCAGTTGTATCATCAATAGGGAACATACCAGAAGCATCACCTACACCAAGTACCTTCTGACCAGTAAGCTTCCAGTGTACATAACCTGCAAGAGTTGTAAAGAATGCAACATCCTTAACATGAGGTTCGTTCTTGAGAACTGCCTGATATAGGTGAGCAATGCTCCATCTCTCTGGAATAGGATAATTAAAGAGGGAACTAAGTTCTGCACTAGCTTCGCCAGTAATAGTGTTGCGCCATGTTCTGAAAGGAACAAGAAGATTGTTGTCCTTATCAAAAGCGAGATAACCATGCATCATGGCACTGATACCCATAGCCTTAAGCTTTGAAGGTTTTACACCATACTTGGCCTCAGCATCTTTTTTCATATTTGTGAAAGCTGTAGTAATACCATTATGTATTTCGTCAAGTGAGTAAGTCCAGATACCATCAATCAGGGAGTTTTCCCAGTCAAAAGCACCACTTGCTACAGGTTCATTCTTGGAATTAATGAGAACAGCCTTGATGCGAGTAGAACCAAATTCGATACCTAAAATTGCATTTCCAGATGCAATTTCACTCTTAATTTCTTCATTTGTCATATATAGAAACTCCTAATTTAATGGCATCTGCAATAATTCTAAATGAGATGCCTGACGACTTCAGACCTGCTTAATTGGCGCAGTTCTGAAGTTCGCATTTTCAAAGTTATCTCTAAAAATTGAAATTTTTAGAGATTCTATTAAATACAGGTTTGGTATCTCATTATAAGACTATTGTATCAAAATTAGCAAGTGTTTTCTTGTTTTTTTCGTTATTTATCAAAGTTTTTGGATATCTATTCAAGACATAATCACACATAGTACATACATATATATAGAGAGAATGCCTATATTGCCCATCCTATGTAATTTCATTAATATGGAAGAGTTATGAAAACTTCAAAAATTCCATTCAGGACACTGCGTGAGGCACCTGCTGAAGCAGTAATTTCAAGTCATCAGCTCATGATGAGAGCTGATCTTATCCGTAAGTTAGGTAACGGACTTTACACATACATGCCTTTAGGCCTCCGTTCTTACCGTAAGCTCGAAACAATTATCAAACAAGAACTTGATGCTTCTGGAGCAATGGAGTTTAAGCCCACAGTAGTAGTACCGGGTGATATCTGGAAAGAAAGCGGAAGATGGGACACAATGGGTCCTCAGATGCTCAAAGCAAAAAACAGGGCAGAACAGGATATGGTAGTAAGCCCTACTGCCGAAGAAGCATATACAGCAATCATGCGCCAGGGACTTACAAGCTATAAGCAGCTCCCAATCAACTGTTATCAGATTAATACAAAATATCGTGACGAAATCCGTCCTCGTTATGGAGTAATGAGAGGCCGCGAGTTTACAATGATGGACGGCTATACACTTAATGCTGACGACGAATCATTGGACGAATCATACCAGGCTTATGCAAAGGCATACCTCCGCATATTCAAGAGACTTGGCCTCAAAGTAATCCCTGTAAAGGCTGACACAGGAGCCATGGGAGGTTCTGGATCAGAAGAATTCATGGTAGAAAGCCCAATCGGTGATGATACACTTATTCTCTGTCCTAAATGTGGATATGCTGCCAATGTAGAAAAAGCAAACTGTGCACCAGATGCTGCAACAGATAAAGCAGGAAACCCACTTGTAAAGACTGACGCTCCTATTGAAGAAGTTGCTACACCAAACGTATTCTCCATCGAAGATGTAGAAAAGTTCTTTGATGCTTCAAGCAAGCAGTGTATCAAAGCTCTTATTTACCGTGTAATCAACACAACAATGGACTTGTCAGATGCACCTTACTGCAAAGACCTCAAAACAGTAAAGGAAGGAGCCATCACATTTACACCAGTAAGCTACGTATGTGTACTCATCCGCGGCGACCTTGATGTAAACGAAGCAAAACTTGCAGGAACCCTCAAGGCTGCTGAAGTTGTACTTGCTGATGATGAGGAAATCAAGGCTATTGCAGGAGCACCTCATGGCTTTGTAGGACCTGTAAACGTTAAGTGCCCTATTCTGCAGGACTTAAGTGTAAACGACATGCATGACGCATTTGCAGGAGCAGGCAAAGAAGGTTACCATATCAAACATGTAGAACCTGGTCGTGACTATACTCCATACATCACAACAGATGTACGTACAGCAAAAGCTGGAGACAAATGTGCATGCTGTGGAGACACATACTACACAACAAAAGGAAACGAACTTGGACACATCTTCAAGCTCGGCAAAAAATACACAGAAAGCATGGGTGTAACTTACCTTGACAAAAACGGTAAGGCAGCTGTTCCAACAATGGGATGCTTTGGTATTGGTGTAGACCGTGTACTTGCTTCTATCATCGAAACATATCACGATGACAAAGGTATCCTTTGGCCAATGAGCGTTGCTCCATATCAGGTAGCAATTGTTCCAATCAAGTACAAGGACCAGATGAAGGAAGTAGCTGACAAGCTTTATGAAGAACTTACAGCTATGGGAATTGAAGTTCTCCTTGATGACAGAGACGAACGCCCTGGAGTTAAGTTCAACGACATGGACTTAATCGGTTTCCCAATCCGTATCACAGTAGGAGACAAAAATCTCCCTAACGTAGAAGTAAAAGTTCGTTCTGCCGAAAACCCAGAGCTTATCGCCGCTGATACTGCTGCATCAAAAGTTGCAGACATGGTAAAGGCAGCAATTGCAGAACTCAACAAATAACAAATAAAGCATTATAGCGGAACCTTAGGGTTCCGCTTTTTTTATCCGATAATCAAAAAAAAGACACAGGAGGGAAAAATGTCTTTATCAAAAAAGAACTTGTTGGCAACATTTACACTTATGGTCCTGATGTTCACGGCCAGTAAAGTATATGCTTTGCCAGGTATTACCTACTATATGCCTGACACACCAGGCGAATATGTATTTTACAATGACCACACTTTTACAAGAGACAGCATCATAGGGTTCTGTTACTATGACGAATCAACTTATGCAGTGCGATATTATGCACCAGCCAGCAGTACAAGTGAAAATCCTGACGAACAGGACATTACAATCTATGTGACTATTGACCCACAAGATTCCAACATAACTTTTACCGGAGAAGAAATCGTCGGATTAAAGGGATCAGAAAACATTGATATTGTAAATTATATGCACGACCTGATGTATCAGCTATCAAAAGCACGCAGGCAGATTTCGCTTCCAAATACAAATCTCAAGACAGAGAATATTGACATTCCTGATTTTGACGGTAAAGTAAAAGTGACATTCGATGCCAACATGCCTATATTCAATATCTATTCCATCAATGCAATGGACGGAAAATCCTTGATGACAGTTGCTACCACAGGTATTCTCACCAGCAGCGATGACAAAAGCTTTACAACATACAAGAAGATTGATGGATTACCAAAGGACAATAACCGTAAGTTTAATATAGATAAAAAAGCAAAGAAGACAGATTTCAAATATAACAGTCAGAGTGTTACAATTGATGCAATGTGGAACCAATACACAGAGAATATGTATTACATTGACAACGTCGCAACGCTGACTCTTGTTGATTTCAGCATTCCCGAAAAAGCTCTCCAATATGAGACAGAATACATCGACATGCAAAAGCGCAGATTCAGCCACAGCGCACCGTACATCTATAGCTTGTATTCACACCGCAAGCTGGAAAGCAAGGGAAGTACAACAAAGATAACAAATGTGTATTATGACGTTCTTACAGGCAATGTTGAACGCAACTTCCGTATCCTTACCAAGGTAAAAGACGGAACTTATACTTTTATGGAACTTGCTGTAGCAGACAGTGTATATCAGGCCAACAAGAAATACTTTGACACAATCCTGAAATCCTACAAAGCAAAATAAGGGGACCTCTATAAATTGCAATTTTTAGAGGCAACTTTGAAAATGTAAATCCTGTAGACAAAAAAAACTGGCACACTACACACAGTATGCCAGTTTCTGTCTCAGGAATAAAAAACTAAAAACTATTTCGGCTTAGTGGACTTCCTATCCACACCCCTTCAAGACCAAGATATTCTTTCTTTTCGCCATCAATAAGGAACTGAACGCTTGATACAGTAGGGAACGCTGTCGCAGTATACACTATCTGCTGCAACTGACCTCGACTACCTTCTATACCATACTGGTTGAATTCAAACTCTCCGCTAAAGTTAAGGGTTGCAACTCCATTACGAACATTGGCACCCAAAAGACGAGTCCCGTTTGAGACAAGAGACTTGCACCCAGAATTCTCTTCTGCCGATGTAGGACCATTGATAAGCGCATTGATGGAATCAACTAAAGGACTATCTGATTTCTTCATTGACCTGGTTACTTCCTTAGTACTTACGTGACCATCAGAGCCAATAGTCATAAAACACAACTTGATGTTCATAGTCGGAACAGGAGATGGAGCCTTAGGTTGTTGAGTCTTTGCAGGCTGAACAGGCTGAGCTGCTGAAGACTTGGTCTGTGTAGTATTAGGAACCGTACTAGAAGCAGGCTTTGGTACGGAATTAACATTATTTTTGGCAGTCTCTGTCTTTGATTCCACAACAGAAGCCACTGTATTATCCGCTTTTTCGACAGAACTACTGGTCACTTCCTGATTAACAGTATTTTCGACAGGAGATGATTGAACAGCCTCCTCTGTTTTGGGAGATGACTTTTCAAGACTGATTCCTGTCATTTCGCTAGCCTTTTGGTTTATTGGAGTTACAGAAGCAGTCTGTTTAGGAGCCTCTGCAGAAGTTGTCTCAACGGATTCCTCTTCTCCTGTAAGACTGATTGACACAGAAGACATAGGTTCCACATCATTTTCTTCCACCTTATCTTCTCCAACAATCTTGGCATTCTCTACAAAAGTTGGAGTCTTGCCAAACACCTTATCAAAGAAACCTGTTGTCTTTAGGTTAGATACAATCCTGTTCTGATTTACTATGAACATCACAAGCATGACCAGTGCCGCCAAGAGCCATAATGCCAAACCTATATTTGAACTCTTTACTTTAGCCCGTCCGGACTTCCTGTTTTTTTCTGATTCATTGTTTTTTCTTGTAAACATATATTTATTATAAAATTCCCCTATAAAGATTGCAATAATACCAATATATATGAATATCGGAATATATTTCCTTGTCTTTTAATAGGTTATTTACTCTATTTCCCATTTGCTCTATAATAACTACGTTTCTATTAAGGAAGTTAATGTAATGAAAATTTCTACCAGAGGACGATATGCCTTAAGGTTTATGATTGACCTGGCAAGGAACGACAATGAAGGATATACAGCTCTCAAAGATGTTTCTTCTCGACAAGACATCAGCATTAAGTATCTGGAACAAATTACAACTCTCCTCAGCAAAAACGGTTTACTTTTAAGTGTCCGAGGGCCAACTGGAGGTTACAGACTTTCAAAGAAACCCTCGCAATACACCATCGGGGAAATCCTCAGAATAACCGAAGGAAATCTATCTCCTGTATCATGCCTCGAATCATTGGAAAATACCTGTCCGGTAAAGAACCAATGTCACACATTAAGTCTCTGGAAAGGCCTTGATGATGTGATAAACAACTATCTTGATTCAAAGACCCTGCAGGATCTTCTTGATAATCCCGCAGGTATAAGTGAACTCAAGGAAGCATAAACCATTAAAGGCGCCACACACATATGTGTGGTCCCAGCAACAATCTTCATGGTATCTCTAAAAATGCAATTTTTAGAGACTCCCTTTATATTAAAATGAGTGCGTAAAACAACACAGAAAAAGGAGCATATTTAAGGTGCAAACAGCCGATAAACTAAACAAGGCGGTAGGCACATGGGAAAAAAGAGACAGTCGTTCAGTAAGGATTTCAAAGCAAAGGTTACACTTGA
>JAZLGX010000044.1:0-122452 GCA_045616545.1 Treponema sp.
CCCTGACCTTCTTACATCTATCCTTCTTATATCTATCCTCCTTACATCTGATCTTCCGGCCGGCCAGAGGCTCTTATAGGTCATTTATTCTCTAGACTTGCTCCCTTTCCCCTCTCTCCGGTTACATCTTTACTCTCTCCACGTATTTCTTTATCCCACTTCATCTGTTCCCTTAGCTTCTTCACCTGCACACTTACCCTCTCCAGCTATTTTCCTTAGTCCCTCAAGAGACTCCCTTAATCTTCCTAGCTATCTCTTTACTCTTTTCAGCTCTTTCCTTAGTCTCTACTCCTGTTCTCCTAATTTCTATTCCTGTTCTACTAGTCTCTACTATGTAAATAAATGTTTATTTACTTCGTGAATAAACATTTATTCACTTTGTTTATTAATATTTATTTACTAAGTTAATTAATGTTTATTCACTTTGTTTATTAGCTTTATTTACTATGTTAATTAACCTTATTTACTCTGTTACTTAACTTTATTCTTTAACCTTTACATTCTTGTTTATTTGGATTTTTCTTGTCTCTCACTTCAAACAACTTATTTTCCAACTCTTAAGATTAAGATTTTAACCTCAGGAGTAAAAAAAAGCCCTGGCACTTCAAATGAACCAGGGGCTTATCTAAGGATAATTTATTGTCTTGTACAATCAGATTTTACTTGGCAGCATCTTTCAAAACTGAACCAAAGTTCTTTAGATAATCTATAAAACTCACATACGAAAGAAGCACAGCTACAGCAAAGAATCCATTACTTATGTACGGAAAAATATCTGTATTCATGGATAAAAGCTCAGCAATACCAAGGCGCTTCAATCCTTCAAGAATAAGACACACAAAACAGCATACTACATAAAACACTGTCTTTAACTTTCCACCTTTACGGGCAGCAATGGCAGTCCCCTGCTTGGCAGCTACCATACGGAGAAAGTTCTGGCTAAATTCCCTATACAAAACCAGTACATAAAGAACAGGTAAGAGGTAACCACCAAAAACAAATGCAGTAAATGTCGACAGATGAAGGAAAACATCGGCAAATGGATCAAACATCTTGCCAAAATCGCTTACTTCATTGTGTTTACGTGCAAAGTGACCGTCAAGATAATCTGTAAACTCAGCAAAACCTAAAAGCGGAACAAGTATACAGATAGAAGCAACAGACAACCAAGATCCGTTATCTGCTTTCAACCATACAGGCAGAAAATATAATACAAATATCACAGGAGATAAGAGCATGCGACTAAAAGTAAATTTATTTGAAGTTTTCATGTCAGCTAGTATAAGTTAATTATAAACCCATGTCCATAACTTTACTGGTATGTCTTAAAGTCCTGAACCAAACTTATGGAAGAATGAACATCAAATTCCGGCATAAGATTATTTGTTATCTGGATAGCTTTTTCTGCAATAGCCTGAGAATCAGCTACTCCCTGAAGAATAATCGTATTACCATCAATTATTGCCCGGAGGAAATTTATACTCAGCTTGTACTCAAACAAAAGCTTATTCACAAGTTTCTGCCCCTCAAGCATCTGTGATATACGCTTTTGCCCATCTTTTTCTTTTAGCGGATTTACATAAGTCTTTACTAAGTTTTCTATTACATCAACAGATTCATCAAGGGATAAGAGGCCCGTATTAAGTGTAAGAAGAAAATGCTGTGGATCCTCATTGTCCAAGTTAAAGAAACTTTTGTGAAAACCGCTTCTGTTCACATCACTTTCATAGATACGCTGCTGTGCTTTGCGTTCATCCCAAGTCCATTCATTCTTAAGGCGTTCTACACGGACATCATCTTTTGAGACAAAACGCAGGGCAACATGATTGGCTATGTCATCAAGAATTACAAAAGAACCGCGGCCAATAAGTATACAATTGTTGCTGGATGCCGCTTCCAATACCGCATATTGCAAAAAATTAAGATATTCATCCCGATCCTTTACAAGAGAAGCAAAGAACCCAGGCTTTCTCTCATCATAGCGTTTGATCTTGTCCTCAGGAAAACCAAGTTCAATGATACGAGATTCTATTTTCTTACGATCAATAAACGTATATCCAAGCCGCTGGGCAGCAGCAAGCGCAATTTCATCCCCAAGGGAAGCTACCTGTCGTGCTATTGTAATTACAGCCATTGCATACTCCTATTATACTCACAATATATTATAAAATATAAATTGCAGAATTTCTTATTTTTATTACAAATAAATGCAAAAAAAGTTGTATGATAGAATAGCACTCTCAAAAATACATAAGGTATCTGACAGCTTTAGGTTTTCAGAACATAGGGATTTTATTATGGACAACAAAAAACTTGAATGGACAGAAATCGACAAAAAAGATTTATACAAAACACTGATATACACAGTAACAGAACGCACAAGCATATCTCCGGACCAAAAGCAAAGAGGCAACTACTATGTAATCGATGCCAATGACTGGGTAATAGTTATTCCTTCAAGGCAGGACAAATTCCTTATGGTCAAACAGTGGCGGCATGGGGAAAAAGCTCTCAGCATAGAGTTTCCTGGAGGAGTAATTGACAAAGGAGAAACTCCAGAAGAAGCCGCAAGACGTGAACTTCTTGAAGAAACAGGATGTAAGGCAGGTTCCATGAAGTATCTTGGTTCAATGAACCCCAATCCTGCACTTTTCAGCAATCATGTCCACATCTTCAGTGCAGAGGACTTGGAATATACAGGCACACAGAATCTGGACAAAGATGAATTTGTTGATTATATGGAAATAGACAAAAAAGAAGTATATAAAGGCATGGGAACAAAAGATTATCCCCATGCCTTAATGGCGAGTGCATTGGCTCTTTACATAGCCAGCAGCACAAGCCAGGAATAATTACTGGCGCTCTTCTACACCATATGTAGGATATTCAGAGTCGGGATTATAAGTTCCCTCTCTGACTTCCCCATTTATCGAAGGAATCTCTATAACCATTACAGGGAAAATCAAATCACCATCATCTTTCCTTGGTAAAGCCATCTTGTTAGCTTCATAGAGTTTTTTCCACATAAAAGGATCATTGTAAACAAAAGGTTTTGCAGCAATATTCCAAAGACAATCCTTTGAATCGCTCCAGGCAGATACTACATAGTATTTAGGAAGAGGCTTAGTCTCAAGTGCAGCCCTAGCAAGCATATTTCTGATGAACTCATCAGACAACGCTGCATTTTCTTCGGCAAGGGCAGCATATTCCTCAGCAAGGCTATATTCTCCTGCATCCAGAGCTTTCTGGGCCTTAGCTGTATATTCTTCTGCAAGAACCTGGAATGTGTTGTTCTTGTAACTAAGAGCAAATGTCATTGAACAGCATACAAAGGCAACTGCAATAACAGATATTATTTTCTTGTTAAACATGATTACATTACCCCCTGAGATTCATCAATATCTACAGAAATCACGACAAGAGCATTATCGTTCTTGCTAAAGTCATCTTCTTCAAGAAGTTTTTCTCCATCTGCAACAAATCCTTCTGCGTGTTCATCTTTGAGAGGAGAACTTTTGTCAGCAGATTCAGCAATCTGCTCGCTCTGTTCTACCTTGGATTTGGCAGCAATTATTGCAGACATAGCTTTTTCTCTGGCTACAGAGATTTCCTCGTATATTTCAGTAAATACAAGGCGGGAAGAAATATACTCATTATAAGCGCCTTCTGGATCTTTGGTAATATATTTACTATCTCCAGCCTTAAAGAATGCTATACCCTGCTTATATTCATCAGAACGGGAAATATAAGCCTTTACACTGTCAGCATTTTTCTTGGCATTAAAAGCCTTTATTCTTTCTTCTCTGCTAAGAGTTCTATATGCTGAATCCAATACAGTTCCAAAAGCCTCATAAGCCTTTTTTACAGCTGCATAATCATCTTCGGTCTCAATAAGACTGCAACCAATCTCATAAGAATAAGCATTATAAGAAATAAGATCATTCTGTTCGATTTTATCCTTACGATCTCTAGCAAGAGCCAAAAGCTCCTCCAAAGACATAATAGGGGACTGTGTTAATGTTTCTGACTCAGAAGCTTTTGTCTGGAGCATGGATTCAGAAACAGCAGACTTATCTGCAGATGTTTCCTCCCCACCCGATTCTTGTTCTGTTACTTTTTCAATTTGGTCTGCAACTGATTCAGTTGCGGCATCAGGGGTTGATTTGCAGGATACCATCAGTGTTGTACCAAGACAAGAAACTGCAAGTACTGCCACCCATTTTTCGAATCTTTTCATGATTCCTCCAAAATTAAATAGTGATTTTTAAACAAAAATACACAAACTGTGTTACACAAACTGTGCTATAATAGCATAATAATTTTTTTATATACAAGGAGTCCTGAAAAAAAATGGCAGATGAATTTTCTTTTGAGATAACACAATCTATAGGTGTCTTGTCAGAAAGTAAAGGTGGCTGGACTTTGGAACTGAATTTGGTTTCATGGGGTGGAAGACCCCCTAAATACGACCTTCGCTCATGGTCACCAGATCATCAGAAAATGGGTAAAGGTATAACACTCACAAAAGAAGATATTGAGGCTTTAAGAAATCTTTTAAATAATACCGAGCTGTAAGTACGTTCTAATACTTCTGATATACTTCGGGATAGAGTCCATTTTTTATTATGATACAATAAATAAGCATAGTCAGGCTGTTATCTTCCATGGCTGAACCTTCTGATTTTACTTTTACATCTGTAGTTGCCAGAAGAGAAATTATGGAAGAAGTCTGACCACTGTCCCACACTTTTGCAGCCTTTGCATACCGTTCCTGGTTCTTTTTGCCGGCAAACCCTGATGTTTTAAGGACACTGTCCGGAGGATTAGGATTTTTGGAATGAATATCATGCCAGGAACGGAGCTGGCGGAAACAATAAGAAAGTCCTGCTATTATGGCAACACCATTAGACTCCCGAGATAACCGTATCTTTTGGAGAATTTCCAGGGAATCTTCGAGCCTTTTTGATTTGTTTACAGAAGAATCTGCCATGACCTCAAATAAAGTAAAAGCATTCTCTTCCCTGTCATGGGTGAGAATCTTATCGACATCTGATGCAGTTACTTCGTGTCCCTTCTCAAAGCAGTAGAAAAAGCGGGAACACTCGTTTTTGAGGCTTTGTGTATTATTCTCTACCATGTTGAGAACAGAATCTACAGCATCATCTGTTATTCCAAAGCCATTCTTCCTGAAGAAATTTTTTACCCATTGAGGCTTTTGGTTCTCAAACATTTCCCAAAATATCTTTTTATGGGAAGAGGGGATACAGTTTTCAAGTTTTTTTTCGACGCTGTTCTCGTCACTTACCAGAATCAGCGTATTCTTATTGGCTTCTGCAGAAGACGATGCAGATTTCACATAGGAGGCAATCAGATCAATATCATTCTTGAGCTTGATCTGTTCACAATTTTTGACAACAACAAACAGCGCTGAAGAAAAAAGACTGACATTCTGTAACTGAGAAATTATCTCTGATACACTTTTGTCTGAAACATAGTATGAATACTCATCCAATGATTCATCAGCTTTTTTTGCACGAGCCCTTATATTGGCAATAGCTTCCTGCTTATCACCAATCTCCGGACCTGTAAATAAATACACTTCAGCTTCTGCCATAATCAATACATGCGGAATGAACCCACCAATACTCCAACGATTTTTACTTCCTGACAATATATACTCTGATAGTCAGGATTTTCAGCCTGTAACCTGATTCGCGTAGCTTCCTTGTAATATCGTCGCAAAGAAGCCTCACTGTCAATCAAAGCAAGTACAATCTGTCCCTCTTCTGCCAAATCTTTTCGCTCAATAAGGGCAAAGTCATTCTCAAGAATACCTATATTCTTGAGACTATCATTTGGAACCCTTACGGCAATATAAGATTTTTCCGGTTCCACAAAAGGTTTGGACAAATTTATATAGCTGATAATCTCACTGTCAGACAAAGCAACCTTGTTTTCAAAATAACCTTCGATTACAGGAATCTTTACAGCAGGACTTACTACCTGAACATTTCTCTCGTCCTTTAATACTCGGATAGAACGAGATCTCTTCTGACTAAGGGCAATATATCCTTTTTTTTGCAGTGCAGCAACATGATCCTGAACAGCCCGCAGGGAGATTGAAAAATTATCACCAATCTCCCGCACTGTAGGAGGATACCCGTTTTCTTCCGTAAACTGAGCAATAAAGTTTAATACTTCCCTCTGCCTGTCTGTAAGAGACCTCATAGGCTATTCCTCTTCAAACTTAGATTCAAACAGGTTAAAGATAGCATCCGCAGCCTGCTGTTCATCGGATCCTTCAGTTTTAAGAGTTAAAGTTGTATTGTAGCCTGCAGCCATAGTGATTACACCCATTATGGATTTGGCATTTACAGTTGCAGTATCTTTTTCAAAGATAATCTCAGAGGCAAACTTATTGGCTGTCTGAGCGATAAGAGCGGCTGGGCGAGCATGAATGCCTGCACGGTTTCTTACAGTTAATAGTTTTTCTGTCATAACAATATCCTCTTTAATTGCGTTTTGTTAGTAAGAATCCTCAGAACCATAATAGGTTGCCTGAGCTTCTCCAGATTCAATCCATTTTAGCACATTCTGGTTAAATTCTCTTGCAGAATTATATCCCATAGACTTCAATCTCTCATTCATGGCAGCAGCTTCTATGATAATAGGGAGATTTCGTCCCGGTTTTACAGGAACCTCGATATAAGGGATCTTTACACCAAGCAAATCCGTTGTATGGGTTTCCGTTCCAAGTCTGTCATAAACTTTGTTAGCATCCCAAGTTTCCAGCTTTACAACCAGCTGAACCTGTTTCTGTTCACGGATTGCACCGACGCCATAGAGCTGGGAAACATTTATAATACCAAGACCACGTATTTCCATATGGTGACTTATGAGAGTATTGGCACCCTGTCCCATTATCATGTTTCCGTTAACACACCGGATTTCGACAATATCATCAGCTACAAGACGATGCCCGCGTTCAATCAATTCCAGCGCTGTCTCACTTTTTCCAACTCCACTGTCCCCAGTAAGCAAGATTCCAATACCATATACCTCGACAAATACACCATGCATTGTCTTTTTAGGTGCAAATATGTTGGAAAACACACGAAGAAGTCTGGAAGAAAAATCAGTAGACTCTACATCCGTCTGCAATATAGGACATTCACATTTTTCGGCAATAGACAGAAAATGGTCATCTGGCATAAGATTGTGAGTAAAAACAGCACAAGGAATATCAAAAGCAAATAATTTTTCTATTGTTTCAAACTGATTTTCATTACGAAGTTTCTGGAGATATGCATATTCACCTCGACCAAAAACCTGAACCCGATCATACGCAAAAGACTCATAAAACCCGGAAAGAGCAAGCCCCGGTCTGTTTATATCAGGAACAGTTATATTCCTAGACAACCCTCTACGTCCTGCAATACAACGCAAATCGAGAGCATTATGTCCCTTGAGATCAAGGTCGAGTAAATCTAAAACTGTAAAAGTTTTATCAGACATATGACAAGTATACACACAAAAAGGACGGTTTTCAACTATGGAGTTTTATTAATTGTATTTTTGCACAAAAAGTATATAGTATATACATATGAGTGAAGATACAAAAAAAGAGTGGTTTGAAAACGAAGATTTTTGGCTGAATTATGGACCTGTAATGTTTGACTCCCAGCGTTGGTCTGAGGCTCATGGAATTGCAGAAAGTATCTGCCGGATTGCTAACTTGACAGAAGGCTGTTCAGTTTTGGATGCATGCTGTGGTCCTGGAAGGATCAGTGTTGAACTAGCCTTGCAGAATCTTGATGTTACAGGAGTTGATATTACACAGCCATTTCTTGATGCAGCAAAGGAAACTGCAGCAGACGAAGGTGTCACCCTGAATCTTGTCAACCATGACATGAGGACATACAAAGCAGAGCAGCTTTTTGATGCAGCCATAAATGTTTACAATTCCTTTGGATATTGTGACTCAATCAAAGACGATACCAAAATTCTCGAGCAGATATATAAAAACCTCAAAAAAGGCGGTACATTCATCCTTGAATGCATAAGCAGGGAAACTGCTGTCAAATACTTTACAGAAGGAGAGTGGTTTGAGCGTGCAGGAAAAACCGTACTGACTCAGTTCAGCGTGCAGGGTGCATGGGAAGGCCTCACAAGCAAGTGGATACTTATTGACCCTGACGGAACAAGAATGGAACACACATTTGTCCAGCGTCTATACTCAGCCGCAGAGCTCAGGGACAGGCTTCTTGAAATCGGCTATCAGGACGTACAGGTTTACGGTGGCTTTGATTGTCGCCGCTATGATCAGAATGCAGACACCATGGTCATAGCAGCAACAAAATAATCAGGCCCTAGCGTCTATCCCGTCCAGCACACCCTGGTACGGGGTATTCTTGAGGATAAATATCAAATCTCCCTCAGGACCGCTGCCAATTTCAAGATTGGTTTCTACCCAGTTGTCACCAACCTTTACTTCAAACTTATCTCCGAAATTAAGAGGCTTTATTCCAACTTCCTCTCTTACTATCCAGAATTTTCCTACTGTTTCGTCAAAGGCAAGTTCGCCTTCCTGTTTTTCTTCAGCCATAGTTTACCTCCTGATTTCAAAGAGCATCCTCAAATAACATGGAATACTCATAACCTCTTAAATAATTCCTGATTTCAACAAGATTTCCATCTATCGTAACATCTGCTATCAGCTTTTTTCCGTCATAAACAGACTTTGTCACTACACCGTCTTTAGTTTGCACATCAAAAATCAACTTTGACTGCATAAGATTCTGCTTTACATCATCTACATCATAAAATGCATACTGAAGGTCATTTATGATATAGACACCTTTAAGTTCAGGCGGCAAAAGTGGACAATCCATGTCCACCGAATGACCGTCATAGCTAAGGTAGCCCATCTCTACACCAAAGTCATTCATCAGTGACACATAGATACTCTCATCATCACACTGAACATATGACAACAGGTTAAAGCTCTGACCTCCTGCCGAAACTGTAAGCATTGCCGCACCATCTATCTCTGTATCAGCACAGGAAGCAGGCAGAATGTTTATGAGCTTTGTATTAGTAACAAAGGCCCGGTCAAGCCCGTCAATTTTCGGCACAGTAACACAAGAAACAAACATGGACACAGTAACTGCCAGTGCCAGTAAAATCAGACATCTCTCTTTACGGACAAACAACATCACAGACTCCTGTCATAGAACATTGTAGATATATAAGCCGTAGCCAGACCAATGAATATTGACAGCCCAAGCATATGTACAGGTGCAAAAGTACTCAACGCCAAAGCACCAAAAGACAGCAATGTCGTTATAAAAGAAATGAGAGTTGCAAAAGGCTCAAGAGTCTTTGTATCAGAATGAGCCTGAGAATTCTCGTTTTCCATCATGTATATTATGTAATCCAGTCCCAGTCCAAAAACAAGGATAATTCCCGTTATGGTAAAGAAATCAAGACTAATCCTGAATGCCGAATATATAGCCGATGTAACCAAGATAATCAGACATGGAATAGATATAATCTTAAATGCCTGCTTCCAGTTATAAAAGAGCTTAAGTATCACAAACATTACAAGATATGCAATAGCAAAGAATTCGAGAACCATCAGCGTAAGCTTATTAAGGTCATTATCCCTGTCCTCTACATTGTTTTCATAGAATACATTGCTATATGAATCAGCCAGCTCCCGCAAAGCCGCAGAATCATTGATCTTGTTTGGCACAATGACAGAGTAATAGGAACCATCAATGTTACCTTCCCAGATCATAGATATATAATCCTGCAGATATGAAGGAATTTCCATATTCTCCATAGTAAGGTAATCATCCTCGGATTCCTCAAATTCCCTGATCAAATCATCTGTATACGAAGAATCAAAGCCTAATGCATCATACTGATAATAAGAGATGTCAATAAGTTTCTGACAGGCTTCCCTGGATTTCTTCTGCTGCTCGATTGAAGGCACAAACAAAGTCGGACTTATATATCCGTCGCCGTTGATTTTCTTCATTTCCTTGCAGAATAATCTTTCGGTATTGAGAACTTCTTCCTCGCTGTTACCATTGATGATGAACCAGCCAGAGATGCTGTAGTTCATCAGCTCCGCAAATTCCATGTCATCGGCATTTACACGGCCTTTAGCACGGAACATGCTGTTCAGATCATTATTAATCCTTATATTTGAATGGAATATGAGCAATGCAAAGATCGAAACTCCAAAGATCGAAGACACAACCCATCTTCCACGAATCTTCTTTCTCTTGGCATTACGAGTCGGATGAATAACTTTCTTTTCAAGATGTATATTACGATTCCCTTTTGGCAAAGGAATATACGGGAACAAACATATTGTAGTCAGATATGAACTTATGAGACCAAATATCGAGAACATAGCCATCTGCTTAAGCAAATCGAAAGGTGCAAGCAAAAGAATTGCATAGCAGATAGTTGAAGAAACAATAGCCATGCTCAATCCCGGAAGCAGATGATTTCTGATTTCAGTTCCAGACTCAAGCTTGTCGTTTCCCGCCCAATGGGTAAAATAATGTACACTGTAATCAATACAGGAACCAATGAGGGAAGTTCCAAACAGTACAGTAATTATATGCATGTTATGGAAAAAACTTAACGTTGCACCAAATGCCGTACAGATAGAGATTCCTATTGTTATTACACTGAAAAGGATCGGCAACGGATTCTTAAATACGACTACAAGAAGAACTATTACCATGAGCAGGGAGAAACAGGTAATGATACCGATCTCCTGCATCGCAGAGTTGGAACTTGTATGACTGTGGAATGGAGTTCCGGAATAGATAAACCTTGTATCACCTTTTTCCAGTTCCCCACAGATATCATATATCTGAGATATTCCGTTGGTTTTGCTGGCAAGAGCAGCTCCCCTTTCATTCAGCTGTCCCTGGAGAAGGACATACCACGTATCATTGGCAAAGTGACACAGGACCCCATCTTTTAAGGTTACAGCAGGGCCTGCAACACCGATATATCCAAGATAATGATTTACTTCCGTCTCGGAAAGAAGAAACGGGTCAGTATCAAGATTATCCAGAGGCAAGGTTGTAAAAGGACTGTAAGCCTGCATAAGCGCATTCTGTGCAAAAGCTTCGGCACCTCCAGGCTCATTTATCATGTCAATTGACTCTTCATCAAGAAGGTTAAACCTGTACTTGTGGATAAACTCAGCAATCTGCTGAGTATCTCCCATCTCTGTATATAAATTTATATATTCGATGAACTCACTACCTTTCAGCTGCTCATAGACACTTTCTGCAGTACTTTTAGCTACATCAAAGTCTGGATTGGAACAGAGAATATATACGTTCTGATCAGTTGACTTTACAAGCCTGTTATCAATCTCGGTAAGAGAAGTATCCCTGAATGACTTAGGGAGCATATCCGTCAGGTTTGTGTTTATGGATATGTTACCCTTCGTAACTATCAAGTTAACCAAAAAGCACAACAGGACAGCCGCATGGAATATTCCCCAAATGATAAGGAACTGAGTATCAGATAGTTTCTTAAAGTGCAAAGAGGGCTTTTTCATCACTTGTTAAATCCTTGGAATATTTGTGATTTGCAAACTGGTACAAAACAGAGCTGTCTCCTGCCTCCTGTATGACCATAGACTCCAGGGTAGTTGTATCAGATGACACCCCGGAAAGAGTTATGGAACCTACAACAGAGGCAATCGATGAGTCCTTTGGCTTAAGTGCAATAGACCACTTGCCTTCCCCCAGATCCTTAAACTCGGTAAAAAATCTTTTGTTTATCTCATCCATATCTCCGGAAAAAACTGCCGTTATAGTTGCAGAGATTCCCAGGAATGTAGGATTATCCTTGCCATCAACAACAGACTGCTTTCCGTCTGACGAAATCTGGACAATACGTTCCTTGCTTATAACCATCTTTGAAGGAAAAGGCTTTTGGGTATCCCAGATTATTCCTTGCGTACAAAGAACAACATTACCATAAGACTTCAGACTTCTTGTACCTTTTGCAGATTTTACTTCCTTTACCTGTGTAAAATCACCTCTTGTAACAGAATTCCTTGCCAGCCCATTGCATACAGACTTGAGGTCATTAGCAGACAGGACAGCCGCCAAGGCAAACAGAATAGTACATATCATTAATTTTTTTCTTGTCATATTAATATTTTCCTTTTTGTAGACACTAGCCACGACTATAATATATTACAGTTTATCCAAATATACTACAAAAATAACATTTAATTTTCAAATGCATCTATGGTAAGCACCTTTGTATAAGCTATATATCCCTGTTCAACCACATTAAGGTCATTATCCCTGTCTCCATAACAATGCTTTTCCCCACTGCCGTCAAACGCCACATAAGTATTTCCGTCACTATCTTTTGAAACCACAACCTTATCCCCATAAGTACGCTCTGACACACTGGCATATTTGACACCCTTGTAACTGTCCAGGGACCATGCGTTTACATTCAGGAAATATTTCAGGCTTGTTCCGCCATCATTAGCTTTAGGACCTTTTACAAGTTCCACCATCTGTTCAAGATTCTCGGCGGCATGACGGGCAAGAGCCTCATAAGAAATATCTCCGCCATCATATTCAACACTCAAGGCAATGCCAGGGACTCCGTACAGGGCAGCCTGCCTTGAAGCACCGCAAGTACCGGAATAAAGGATATCAGTCCCAAGGTTACCTCCCTTGTTGATTCCAGAAATAACGACATCAGGCTTTCCAGGAAGGAAATCCCCTCTCAGTGCCAGCATGATACAATCCACAGGAGTTCCATCCAGGCTATATTCATTTTCTTTTATGCTCTTTAATTCCATCTTCTTAAAAAGATTCATACTGCAACTGGCCCCGGATCTATTAGCTTTTGGAGCAACTATCCACACCTGATGATTCTTTCTTAATTCACAAGCCAAAGCTTCCAATCCCGGAGCACCATATCCATCATCATTACATAATAAAATCTTCATAATATAAGAGTTTAGCAAAAAATAAGAATAAACACTACCTGGAATAACAGGGATAAAAACAGCAAAGTTATCCACAACCTGTTCTTAACATGTGCATAACTAGTATAAAAACACTGTACTTCGGTGAATTTCTCGCCCTTTACTGTTGATTTATGTAGGATATTTAACGTTATTTCTGTGGAAATGTTGAAGAAATGTACTGTTTTCTGTGGAAAACCAGACTATTTTACAGTAATCTTGTTGCGCCCGTTCTGCTTGCTCTCATACATAGCAGAATCTACTTGGTCAAACCAGTCATAGGTTGACCACCCCTCCCTGAGCTTGACAATTCCCGCACTTAAAGTAAATGTCACACCCGGAGCAAAATCATACGAGCTTTCTGCATAATCGTCCTTTATGTTCTTAATGGCACTGTAGCACTGCTCATCCGTACTCTTGTCAAAAATAATGACAAATTCCTCACCGCCAAACCTGAATGCATTACGGGTTCCTCCCATATGCTTTTGTATGATGGAAGACAAGTTAATCAACACCTTGTCACCGGCAGCATGGCCATATGTATCATTGATTTTCTTAAAATGATCAAGGTCAATAAGAGCAATGATTGGAGCCATTTGGGACGGAGTATACCTTGCAACAGTAGATTTTATTGTCTCATCCAATGCTGTCCTGTTGTAGAGATGGGTCAGAGGCTCAATCTTAAGTTCCTCGATAAGTTCATTCTGCCTGCGATACCCTGAGTAAATATACTTAATCTGCTCTTCCTGGGAATACAGATGCGTCTTTGATACAACATAAGTTACTATCATGTATACAAAGCAGCTGAACATCGTAGTTACCCTGTACTCAAGATCAAAACCCACCTTGTCCTTAAAGAAAAACACCATGGCAAGGACAAAAGACCCCATCGAAGCAAAAAAAATCCGGTTCAGGAGTTTCTTATCTGCAAAAACGGAACAAAGATATACAGGAAGAGTCAATGTAACCAGAAGAAAGTTAAAGAAGTTATGGAATATGGCAACAACAGAGCACAACTCATACAATGCACCCATAAGAGTATAGTTCTTACGAGTCTCATCATATCTATGACTTTTCAGGACATAATAGGTATATATCAATGTACCTACGTTAATGACAATCGGCGTAAGAACCCTCAAAAAGAAATATGGCAATATATCATCACCCTTAAGGTTACCAATAGAGATAAAATATAAATAGATGCCTATCTCGCACGCAGTTACCAAAGCTGCCATAAGCGTGTACATGCGAGACAACCGCTTTTTCCAATCCTGGAACAGTTCGGTCTTAAATATTTCAAAGGAGTTTTCCACTGACTTCATTTTAGTACAAACTAAGTAAAATAACTAATACTTTACAAAAAAGATTGCAAAAAAAACAGGCCTGTAGAGATAAATCCACAGACCTGCCCTTTAGTTATTGGAGGAAGCGCAGCTTCCTCACGAGTTTCCGCTATGCGAAAACTCGCTTAATTAGATTGATACGCTATTAATACATTCCACCCATATCTGGAGCTGGGGCAGCAGGAGCTGGAGGTTCTGGGATATCTGTGATAGCACATTCTGTTGTAAGGAGCATACCTGCAACAGAAGCAGCATTCTGGAGAGCACAGCGTGTAACCTTAGCAGGGTCAATGATACCTGCATCCATCATGTTTACCCATTCACCGTTAGCAGCGTTGTATCCAACACCTGCTTCAGCGTTCTTTGCCTTGTCAGCGATGACAGCACCGTCAACACCAGCATTGTCAGCAATCTGGCGGATAGGTTCTTCGAGAGCTCTCTTAACGATAGCAAAACCTACCTTCTCGTCACCAGTGAGGTCAGCCTTTGATGGGTCAAGAACCTTGCTAGCCTGGATGAGAGCGATTCCCCCACCACTTACGATACCTTCTTCAAGAGCAGCACGAGTAGCAGCCAATGTATCTTCTACACGGAACTTCTTTTCTTTCATTTCTGTTTCTGTGATGGCACCGATTTCGATAACAGCAACACCACCAGAAAGCTTAGCAAGACGTTCCTTGAGCTTTTCCTTATCATAGTCAGATGTAGACTTTTCTACAGCAGCCTTGATTTCTGCAACACGGTTAGCGATTTCAGCCTTGTCTCCGCTTCCATCAACGATTGTTGTGTTGTCCTTGTCAATCTTAACGGAACGAGCTGTACCGAGGTCAGAAAGTTCTGCAGCTTCAAGCTTGAGACCCATATCCTTTGTGATAACCTTACCACCTGTGAGGATAGCGATATCCTGAAGCATTTCCTTGCGGCGATCACCAAATCCAGGAGCCTTGACAGCAACACACTTGAGTGTTCCACGGATAGAGTTTACAACGAGAGTTGTGAGAGCTTCACCGTCAACATCTTCAGCGATGATTACGAGAGGACGACCTGTCTGAGCTACCTTTTCCAATACTGGGAGAAGATCTTTCATTGTGCTGATCTTTTCGTCATGGATAAGGATAAATGGATTCTCGTAGTTGCATTCCATTCTTTCGCGGTCATTTACAAAGTAAGCATTGATGTATCCACGGTCAAACTGCATACCTTCTACAGTCTTTACAGTTGTGTCCATGTTCTTTGATTCTTCTACAGTGATGACACCGTCTTTTCCTACCTTTTCGATAGCTTCAGCAAGGATCTTACCGATTTCTGGGTCATTGTTAGCAGAAATTGTAGCAACGTGAGTAATATCATCGTTACCCTTTACAGCACGGCTGTTCTTCTTTACTTCTTCAATAGCAAGAACAGTAGCCTTGTCGATACCGCGCTTGATTTCGATTGGTGTCATACCTGCGCTTACAGCCTTGAGACCTTCACGTACGATAGCATAAGCCAAAACAGTAGCTGTTGTTGTTCCGTCTCCGGCAACATCATTTGTCTTTGAAGAAACTTCTCTTACAAGCTGAGCTCCCATGTTTTCAAATGGATCTTCAAGTTCTATTTCTTTGGCAACAGAAACACCGTCCTTTGTAATTGTTGGTGAACCATATTTCTTGTCCAACATAACAAGACGTCCACAAGGTCCGAGTGTAACTTTTACAGCCTTAGCGATCTGTTCTACACCGCTAAGCATCTTTTTACGTGCATCTTCACTATAAACTAACTGTTTAGCCATTTTACTTTGACTCCTTTATATTTGTAACCCGATTCAAATCGGAATACCTTTTGTTTTTGTCATGTATAAAATACTAAAAAAAGCTCAATTAGGCAAATATTTTTTGTGAAATATTACCTTTCAAGGTCAAAAATGCTGCCAAAACTGCCTTTTTATGGAAAAAAACAGCCTCATGTTACCCTGAATAATCCTGATCATTTAGTAACAACTTGTTACACGGCTATAAAACATGTTGTTACACGACGGTAAAACAAGTTGTTACACGACGACAAAACATGTTGTTACTCCGCGGTAAAACATGTTGTTACTTCGTCGTGTAACAGGTTCTTACTAAACGCGGTAAAACATGTTGTTACTTCGTCGTATAACAGGTTCTTACTAAACATCCTCTGTAAATGTTTAGGGCATTTCTAAAAACTGCAATTTTTAGAGATATCCTTATGAATTTTATGTGAAAAGTTGATATCCCAGTTTTATGAGTTACACTTTTTACTGTACCGTCTTAAAGTTTAAGACAAGAGAGGAATTAGCTATTATGATTCAAAACGCAGTTATAAAATTAGATACTCCCAAAAAGCGGCAGTCCGTATTCTTGTGGCTGGAAATCCTTTTACCAAATGTATTATCCCTTTTCTATGCAGTTACCTGCGGATTATGTCCTCCAGGAACTGTGTTTGCAAGTATATTGAAGATGCCATATTTACCTTGGACTCTTATATATGGAGCCATAGTCGTATATTTCATTCATTTCTTCCCAAAAAAGCTCATTGCCTTTGACGGAAAGGAGCTGAATGAGGAAAATATCCGTTTGATGAACAGATACATCAACATGGCAATAGTATTGGGAATGGCATTACCTTTTGCAAATGGGATTATAGCTCCGTTGGCATTCCTTTCTGTCATGAAAAATATGGGCTTTGCAGGGTTCTCTCCAATTACCATTACTATGGTCTTTGTAGGTTATACATTCTTACTTGCAGTTCTCTTCTATATTTTGTGGTATCACACATTCTGTGACTGGACCCAGAAAATCAAGGTAGAAAAGAAGTTTATTGTCATTGGAATTACAACAAAGAACATCCTCATCGCATGTCTTACAACTACAGGAATGATATTCCTGGCCATTGCAGCCATGTTCATGGACAAGAACCAGGGACTTTCCCCAAAGGAATACTTCTCATCCAAGATGATGAACCAGCTTATTACCGGTGTTGTCTATGTAGGTATAGACTTTTTCCTCCTTACCAAAAACCTGTCCAAGAACATCGGTATTGTAAACACATATACGGCAAAGCTTGGAAGCGGAGACTATACAGAAGCTCCTATCGTGACTTTGAGCCGCGATGAAATCGGTCTTATGTGTAATGCAATCAACGAGTTCAAGACTTCCACTTCGAATCTCCTGACTGAAATCAAGAAAACGGCAGATACTACATCCGTGTCTGCCCAAAACACAAAGACTGCCATGGAGAATATTTCGGACAGTACAGACAGAATCAGTGCCAACATTGACAAAGTACAGGGAAATTCAAAGACTCAGGGAAAAGTTGTCGAAAAGACATATTACACAACAAAGGAAATTATCGATGACATTGACAAACTGACAGATGAAATCCAGAACCAGACAGCCGCTGTAGAAGAAAGTGCCGCAGCCGTAAGGCAGATGGTCAGCAACATCAACAGTGTTACAGGTATCCTGGAAAAGAACTCTGAGCAAGTTGCAATGCTTGCAACTTCTGCCAACAATGGACAGCAAAAAGTTATCCAGGCAGTAAACATGTCCAACCGCATCCTCGAAGAATCAGTCGGCTTGATGGAAGCTTCCTCTGTCATAACAAACATTGCGGAGCAGACTAACCTCCTTGCCATGAATGCAGCTATCGAAGCCGCCCATGCCGGCGAAGCAGGAAAAGGTTTTGCGGTTGTAGCTGATGAAATCCGTAAGCTTGCAGAACAGAGTAACAGTCAGGGTAAGAAGATTACAGAGAGTCTCCAGAACCTGGAATCTGTAATTCAGGAAGTAAGCGGAAGCACAAAGGAACTTCAGAAGCAGTTTAATGAGATATATGAGTATACAAATACTGTCAAACAGCAGGAAGAAGTTGTCATGCTGGCCATGAAGGAGCAGAACGAAGGAAGTACCCAGATCCTTGAAGCCATCAACAGCATGAACGACGTTACATCCGGTGTAAAGTCAGCATCTACTGCAATGCACTCCAGAAGTAGTTCTGTCATGGAGCAGATGACTGAAATCGGAGAATGTACAAGGGTAATCGTAGCATCCGTAAAGGAAGTTGTTGCCGGTGCCAGCGAAATCGCTGCTGCTGTAAATACAGGTAACACTGCAATGGAAGATACTTCCAAAGCAGTAAACCTGCTTGATACAGAAATGAATAAGTTCAAGCTTTAGAGCTATCTAGTCACCTAAGGATGCCAGTTCTTCCCACCTTGCATAGCAGACCTCAAGTCTTGACTGGGAAGCCTGGTATTCCTTACCGGCTTCTTGGGCCTTTGCATAATCTGCATCCGCCATTGCCTCTTCCAAAACTTTAAGTTTATCTTCCAGTTCAGCGATTTCTGCCTCTATGGATTCAAACTCTTTCTGCTCCTTGAAGCTGCGTTTCTTAGGCTTACCGGCAGCAGATGATTGAGACGGAGTTGACGAAGCAAGGGCTTTTCGTTCAGCCTCTTTTCTTGCACGCTCTTTTTCTTCCTCTTCTGCAAGTTTTTCCTTGCGGTATTCTATGTATTCGCTGCATTTACCCACATAGCCAGAGATGCTTCCGTCATTTTCCATGATAAACATCGTGTCTGCCACTTTGTCCATAAAATAGCGGTCATGGCTTACTATCAGGAGACAGCCGTTAAATCCCATCAGGAACTGTTCCAGGATATTCATCGTAAAAATATCAAAGTCGTTGGTAGGTTCATCAAGGATAAGGAAATTAGGATTACTGAGAAGCAGCCTTACAAGAAAAAGTCTCTTTCTCTCACCACCGCTTAGAGTACTTACCGGAGAATGCTGTATCTTTCCTTCAAAGCCAAACTGCTCCAAAAACAAAGATGCACTCAAGGTTGTACCGTCATTCATCTTCATGATTTCTGCAGCTTCCTTTACATATTCCAGGACCGTAAGATCCAGATTCTTGAATACAGGATTCTGCTGGTAATAGGCAATGACAGTATTCTCGCCCTTGACGATGGTACCTTCATCACAGGGGATTTCTCCTGTAATCAGATTAAGCAAAGTTGACTTACCTGTACCATTATCACCAAAGATTCCTATCTTTTCGCCTTTGTTGAATGTATAGCTGAAGTCTTTTATTACAGGAGTCCTGTTATTTTCCCCAGCTGCTGCATATCCCTTTGGGAAATTCTTTGTAATGGAATGCAGTTCAAGTATTTTGCCTCCAAGACGACGCCCCGCAACCTCAAAGGTAAATCCCTTGTCCTTCTGGAATTTTTCCCTGTTAATGAGGGCTTCATCTCTCTGGATACGGGCTTTTGCCTTGGTTCCACGGGCACAAGGTCCTCTCATGAGCCAGTCACGTTCAAATCTGAGTACACTTTCTATGCGACGTTCTGTATTTGCTTCGATTTCTGCTTCAGTCTCTTTCTTTTCGAGATAGGTACTGTAGTTTCCAACATAAAGCTTGACTTTGTTGCGTTCAAGCTCATATATATGGTTACACACAGCATCCAGGAAGTATCTGTCGTGTGTTACCATAAGGACACTGCGCTGTGTAGTTGCAAGATATTCCTGCAGCCAGTAGATAGTGTTTATATCAAGGTGGTTAGTAGGTTCGTCCAAGAGGAGAAGTTTTGTATCCTCAACAAGTACCTGTGCCAGGGCAACTTTCTTGATCATGCCACCGCTGAGTTCTCCCATCTTGCGGTCCATATTCCTGATACCAAGTACTGTAAGTATGGAACTTACCTGACTTTCGTAATTCCAGAGATTCTTTTCGTCCATTTTCTGGTTAAGTTCTGCAAATCTGTTCTGAACTCCCAGAGAGCTGTCTGTTTCCATCAAGTGACAGACATCTTCATAGTCTTTGATTATCTGAAGTTTCGGGCTGTCAGATTTAAATATATGGGCTCTTATTGTATCATCTTTGTTATATACAGGATTCTGCGGCAAAAAAGAAACTCCGCTCTCCTTGTTGATTACAACGGAACCTTCATCTGGCTGCAAAACGCCGGCTATCGTATTTAGAAGTGTAGATTTACCAGTTCCATTACGACCTATCAAGGCAGCTTTGTCTCCTTCGTTAAGACCAAAGGTTACTCCAGTAAATAAAGGTTTTTCCCTTCCGATTTTTGCAAGATTATTGATAGATAAAAGATTCATGTCTTCGACTATAGCAGTTTTACTCAAATTTTGCCACAAAAAAAGGGACTTTCCCTTTAGGAAAGTCCCTGTGTACATATATACTGAAGTTTTTATTACATTAAAGAGGAATATTACCGTGCTTCTTTAATGGTGCCACATTCTGCTTCTTGTTCTCAAGGAACTCAAGGCTGCGGGCAATGCGTTCACGGGTTTCTTCCGGATTGATAATCTCGGAAACATAGTCTCTCTGAGCTGCAATTGTAGGAGTCATGATTGTATCTTTATACTCCTGGCTCTTCTGGGCAACCAAAGCTGCCTGGGAAGGATCTTTCATTTCCTTGGCATAAAGAATCTCGAGAGCACCTTCTGCACCCATTACAGCAATCTCTGCCTTTGGCCATGCATATACAAAGTCAGCTCCGAGGTGCTTGCTACACATAGCAATGTATGCTCCACCATATGCCTTACGGGTAATAACAGTAACCTTTGGTACTGTAGCTTCAGAGTATGCATAGATAACCTTGGCTCCGTGACGGATGATACCTTTCTGCTCTTCCTGTGGTCCTGGAATAAATCCTGGAACATCTACAAAGTTTACAAGAGGAATATCATATCCATCGCAATAACGTACAAAGCGTGCAATCTTGTCTGAAGCATCACAGTTAAGTACTCCACCCCATCCTGCAGGGTTGTTGGCGATGATACCTACGGATTTACCTTCGATCTTGGCAAAACCTACGATAGCATTAGGAGAGAATTCCTTCATTACTTCAAAGAAGCTGTCATCATCAATTACACAGTCGATTACTTCGTGCATATCATATGCCTGTGCACTGCGTTCAGGAAGAATTGTAGGAATCTTCTTGGCTTTTTTCTTTTCGTCATACTTGAACTTGGCTTCAGCTACAATTTTTTCGCCATAGTAGTGAGGAATGTAATCCAAGAGCTTACGAACCTGGGCATAACACTCATTTTCGCTCTGACATCTGAAGTGAGCGACACCACTCTTGGAAGAATGGATAGAAGCTCCACCAAGGTCCTCGCCTGTAATATCCATGAACATTACAGCCTTAACAACTTTAGGACCTGTAATGAACATCTGGCTGATTGAATCTACTGCAAAAATAAAGTCTGTGATTCCAGGAGAATAAACAGCACCTCCTGCACAAGGACCTGCGATAATGCTGATCTGAGGAACAGAACCTGATGCACGTACATTCTGGTAGAAAAGGTCACCGTATCCACAAAGAGCGTCTACACCTTCCTGAATACGAGCTCCACCTGAGTCATTTACTCCAATCACAGGACATCTGGCTTCAATAGCCATATCTATGAGTTCTGCAATCTTCTGTCCATGTACCTTACCCAAAGATCCACCCTGAACTGTAAAGTCCTGGGCATAAACTGCAACTTTTTTACCGTTGATTTTACCGAAACCTGTAATAACGCCATCATACGGAATCTCTTTTGACTCCATCCCAAATGATGTACAGTTGTGGCGGGCAGCCGAATAGATTTCATAAAAGCTGTCTTTATCGCAAAGAGCGTTTATACGTTCAATAGCATGAAGTTTTCCCTTTGCATGCTGTTTTTCAACATTGTATGTATTGTTAGCCATACTACCCCCAAAATGTTCAGTTGAAACAAAAAACTCAACTTATGCTTGGATTTTAACAATAAAAGCATAATGCGTCAATATGACAAATTGTGCAATATTGTCAATAATTAATCAGGAAGGCATAGTTACCTTAAGGTCTTCAAAAGCATCCCTGATTTCTCTTTCTGTACTCAACCAGTAATAGCTTTTCCTCAATATGTCACAAGCTCCTAAAACATCTCCAGCGGTAGTATCCATGGCACTTACATAAGATGCATAGAAACTACTGATATTTACTTCTGCATCTTCCTTTTCAGAAATGACACAGTCAGTTATATACCACTGATTTTTTAGATATGTCAAAGTCACAATATCATTGCGTTTAAGTACCTTTAATGTCTGGCCATCCTCTGTATACAGCATATAGAAAGAAACTTCATGCTGCACAGTATCCCCTTGTGACAGTGTTTTTCCGTTTTCCTCTGTAAGGTATGCAATGCTTTTATCTTTACGTTCCGGACCTGTAAAGAACAAGCCCTCTTCCTGTCCATCAACTTCAAGCTGGGTAAGACCAAAGATACGATAGCCTCCTTCATAATTCCAGTTAAGCCATGTAGCAGGACTTACTGTGCATTTGGATGTATCGTACATAGATATGGCTTTGCCTGTAACATAGAAGTTACTTACAGTCTCACCTATATGCTTAACCTGACGACCTTTCCCAGAATAACCGACTCCATCAACATCCAGGCGATTAATGGCACTATAGAACATGCTTACTACCTGATTGCTAGTAAGTCCTCTGGTACACGGCTTGGAAGATGCCCCGGAATTGTAAGTAGCTACGAAAAAAGCTGCAACAACAGCAGCACCTGCAGCAATGGAAAGAACGGTCCTGTTATGGCGGAACCATCGCTTTACCTTGAGCTTTTGCCCAAATGTTTTGCGGCTTGACTCTCCCTTTGCCTCAAACTCAGCTTGAGTAATGTTTGAAGGTATTCTCCGTGGAGCAAGAGTTTCTCCTGGCCCTACAGTTCCCTCAGCTGTAAGACCAAGCGACTTGTTAAGCTCCTCCACAGGAAAGTCATCTTCTACATCTTCCCAAACAGCAGGAGCTACATTATGAGATTTGGAATTTTGTTTAGGAAGTTTTACGCAAAGACAGCTATCGATAAAGTCAGCCAACAGATTATCAAGACCATATACGGATTCAGAAACAGGTTTATAGTTATAGTCCACATGGTCTTCATGCCTCTTTACAAGGTCTACCTCTCTATAAGGCAAATCTCCTGTAAGAGCCTTATAACCTATGACAGCCTGAGTAAACCGAACAGCCTTGTTGCCTGTAAGATTTTCATGTAAATAACACTGGTTATAGGAAGCATTTATTTCAGCACTACGGCAGGATACTGCGCTGCTAAACAAGAAAGAAGGAAGTATAATCACCTGGTTGAAATCTTCTGAAACAAAGAAACCTCCGGCCCCGACAGCCTCTGGCTTCATATTTCCTTTTATGGCAGCCTCCAGGAAGCTTATGACAGAAGATACCGCCTGAAACTTTAATACATCATCATCATTTTCAAGATAATCTTTGAGGGTATAGCCTTCAAAACATGATGCGGTCCACAAAACATTGTGAGTGACATCGCTTGTTACAGTACCTTCAAATCCAAAATCACTAAAAGTCCAGATATTCTGGGCTCTTCTTGCCAAAAGACCTTTATCATTCAGGTGTTCTGACAACCTGGATTTAGAAAATAAGCTTTCGCTCATTCCGGAATCTAGAACAAGGAGCCCGTCCTTATAATAAACAACTGAGTCTGCTTTCATAATATATAAAAATAATTAATTAGTTGAGTAATTACAAGGACAATTATTGTGTTTTGCCACTATCAGAATATAATCAGTCTATTATTTTTATCATATCATGTCCCCACAGAATACCGCCTTCCTTTCTGTCTGCCCCAAGACTCTTAATTATGATACGGTTTTCCTCATAGCAGTACACAAAAAATGTACCCCATGGATCTATATTAGGGACAAACTGACCTTCTTCCTTAAGATATGGCCCCTTCCAGCCGTCAGGATACGGATAAACAACAGGACATCTGTACAATGCAGATATCCCCTGCTGCAAAGAGGGATAGGATCCTGTATCAGTACAATACAGGTCCAAGGCTCTCTGGACAGTATCAAGCTGATCAAGACATCTTATCCTGTTTTCAAGATACGAATACACAACTATGAAAACATAGCCAAGGAATAGCAACAAACCACTGAAAAAAAAGAATCTGAATTTTCTTGTATGCATATCTATATATATAGATGTGACTTTTTATTTCTTACACAAAAATTCCAAAGAATCTGTGAATAATGCACTTATTAAAAGTATTAGTTGATTGAATAAACAAAACAATTTAACTAATATAAAATAAAAAAGGATAAAACTATGCTTGCAAAACGATTACAGAACTTAAACCCATATGTACCAGGTGAACAACCTACAGACAGAGTTTACATTAAGATTAATGCAAACGAGAACCCATATCCTCCTTCACCTCTTGTACCACAGGCTGTAAAAGAGGCAATGGATAATGAAGCCTTCAGAATGGGCTTATATCCTGATCCTGACTCTACCCAACTTCGTCAGTCCATAGCAGATATGCTTAATCAGTCAGGAGGTGTTTTCTGCAGAACAAATACAGCTGGAAATTCCTGTACACCATCTGAACAGGATAATATAGGATTTGAAGTAACTCCTGATATGATTTTCTGTGGAAACGGCAGTGATGAGGTATTGAGCTTTGTATTCTATACATGTTTTGATTCAGACAGACCTCTGGTAATGCCAGAGCATACCTACAGCTTCTATCCTGTATACTGCGGATACTATAATATACCTATGAATCGTATTCCATTAAAAGATGACTGGACATTGGATACAGAAGCTATGCTGGAAGCTTCCAATAAGACTGACAGCTGTACAATCTTTGCCAACCCTAATGCACCTACTGGTATAGGGCTTACACGGGATGAGGTAAGACAGATGATTATCCGATCTCCTAAAGATAGGATTTTTATAGTGGATGAAGCTTACTGCGACTTTGGAGGAGAGAGCTGCATACCTCTGTTGAGTGAGTTCAATAACCTGATCATCGTCAGAACTTTCAGCAAAAGTCTGTCATTTGCAGGACAGCGATTGGGCTATGTTGTATCTAATCCTGAAATTATCAAGTCTATTTTTACAGTCAAAAACTCTTTCAATCACTTTCCTGTAGATTTTATCACTCAGACTGCAGCAAAAGCTGCTTGCAGTGATGTGGTATATTATGCCCAAACAGCTCGAATGGTTGTAGAACAGAGAGAGAGCCTTACAGCATTTCTCAAAGAACGCGGTTGGACTGTAATAGACAGCCAGACTAACTTTGTATTTGTACGTAAGGAAGGCTTAAAGGGACATGATATCTATGAGACCGTCAAGAAAGCTGGGTTACTTATACGTCATTTTGCTACACCAGGTATAGAAGACTTTGTAAGAATAACAATCGGAACAAAAGAACAAATGGACAGCCTTAAGGAGGTATTATCAAATATATGAAATTTTTAATTTTAAGTGACATTCACGGTGATTTGGATAATCTTGATAAGCTGGATGACCAGTTTAAGACAGCTGACGCAGTTTTATTTGCAGGTGACTTCGCAAAGTTTAATGAAATAGAGACTGGCAAACCTGTCCTTGAAAAGCTCTGTAAAAAGCACGATACAATATTCTCTGTAGTAGGAAACTGTGATGAGTTTGAATTTACAGCGGAGATAGAGGCAGCAGATATAAGTGTGCACAAAACCCTTGTTTATCATGAAGGCCTTGCATTCTGCGGTTCCAGCGGTGGCAGCGTATTTACCCAGACAACTCCTTTTGAACGTGAAGATGAGGACTTAGCTTCAGATTTTAATATTGTAACAGAAACTTTTGATGGTGAATGGGATAACCTGATTGCCATAATGCATAATCCGCCAAAAAATACTAAATGTGATACCATAGATGGCGGTATCCATGTAGGAAGTCAGGCTCTCAGGGATTTTATAGAAAAAGTCAAACCTCTTGCCGTAATAACAGGTCATATTCACGAAAGCTCTGCTATCGATACAATCGGCAATACCACAATAATAAATCCAGGTGCTTTACTGGATGGCAAATATGCCATTATGGAAGTAGAGAAAGAAAACAACAGCTGGAAAGTAACAAAAGCTGAGTTATTTACTTTATAGTCCTACAGATCCTAAAACCGTTATAATCGTATATAACATTAGGATCAAAGGCATAACGGTCTCCTGTACAGATAAAGAGTGTATAAGGAGACCAGCTGCCTCCTCGCATCAC
Organism: Treponema sp.; assembly: GCA_045616545.1. Taxonomy (GTDB): domain Bacteria; phylum Spirochaetota; class Spirochaetia; order Treponematales; family Treponemataceae; genus Treponema_D. Next base: position 26,462 of record JAZLGX010000044.1, read on the forward strand.
TCGCTCGGATCCTGTTGCTGGCCCACAGTTCCACTCACCTTCAGCACTATCTGTGTATATATCATACCAGTCCCAGCACCATTCCATTACATTACCGCTCATGTCAAATAACAACGATGCATTAGGATTTCCACTTCCAGGTTCAGTATCAGCACTGGAGGCAAAAGGGGTTCCTGCAGTTCCTACTGTATGCGTACTTGTGGAATTTTCACAATACCAGGCAACCTCATCAACTGGAATTGAATCATCATCATGCCCAGTAATATCAACAAGCCCAGAGCATAATTTTCCACTCTGTAACCCATATCTTGTCTTTCTTGCAGCATATTCCCACTCTGCCTCTGTCGGCAATCTGAACCCATCTGCATCCCAGTCGCATTCAGCCTGATCGCAAGATACCGTATCCCAAGTATCTCTAAGAACCTTTCCTTGGTATGTATAACACGGCTGAAACCCAGCCATCTCACTCAAAGCATTGCACCATACAATTACATCATACCAGTTAACCATCGTAACCGGATGAAACATTCCATCTTCACTCGGAGGATTACCCCTGCTTCCTCTGGAACCCTCTCGCCCAGGATTCATAAAGCTATATCCATTGGATTCAGCCCAAGACACAACAAGGTACCAGAGATTATACGTAGTTTCATATCGATTTAGCGAAAAAGGTCTGAGATATCTTGTTCCGGAATAAGTCTGGGAATCTTCACCTATTGTATACACAAGGGAACTTTCATCTCTAAAAGACACCATATCAAGTTCCGAAAATCCAGCTGCATATAGCCAAGAGAAAAATGACAACAGATATAAAAACAAAAGTTTCTTCATTTGCGTTTTCCTACAGTTCGCTCCATTTTCTTGATAGCTATACGTTCCTTTCGAGCAGAGCGCCTCTGCTTTGAACTTATCTTACAAGGCTTTTCATCAAATGACATAAGTTTACGTTTCATGAAAAGATAGTATCCTGCAATACCTGTAATTATACATATCCCGGCAATAGCTATCGCTCCAGTCCATTTCCACACAGTGGAACCATCCCAAGGAAGAGGAACATTCATACCAAAGAAGCTCGTTACCAATGTTGGCAGCATGAGAACAAGATTCCAACCGGTCATAGTTTTCATTACGAGATTAAGATTATTTGACAAAACAGATGCAAATGCATCATTCATTTGAGCCATGATATTGGCATACGTATCAGCCATCTCAAGAGCCTGTCTGTTATCAATCTCAACGTCATCAAGCCAGTCCTGGTCTTCTTCGTCAAGTTTCATTATGCGAGTCTTACGAAGCTTCTCCAACAGCATCTGGTTACTTTTTAGGGAGGTAGAAAAATAAATAAGAGATTTCTGAATATTTAATAGCTGAATCAATTCCCTGTTCTGGACAGATCGCAACATTTCATTTTGAATAGTAGTAGCACGCCTGTTTATTTCTTTAAGATAACGGAGAAATGTTATGTCTGCCCTGGAAAGGAACCTGATTGTGAACGCCGGAAAATCAGAAAGGCTAAGTTCCTTAATGCGGTTAGCTGCAAAATCTTTGAGAACCTCACAATCAGTCCAACATATGGTTATAAAGAACTTATCCTTTGTGATGATACCTAACGGTGTACAAAAATAACTTATATCATCCGTAGGCGAGAATACTGGCAAACGCAGAATCGTAAGAACATAATTGTAATCATCATTTTTTTCGATACGAGAAAGTTCATCTGGGTCAAGAACATCAAGAATATTTTCCTGCTCAATATCAAACTTTTCCTGCAAAAGATGAATATCATCCCTCGTAACAGCCCTGGCATCAACCCAAGTATTCTTAGTCAGATCCAAGTCTGCTTCATTCTTTTTTGTAAGTTTACCGTCTTCCTGCTGCCAGTATGTAATCATAATTTCATTCCTTTATATCAAAATTACGAGGCAACAAAATTATAACCAAAAGATTTTTTTACATCAAGGTATATTTTTGATAAGCTTTATCATATACAACTTGACATACATCTTAAGGGCTGGATGATTCTTTATTCGTGCCATACTTGATGAATCAACAAGCGATTGAGCAAGAGCATCAATTCGCTCTTCAGTAAACGATTCCGATCTCAACTGTCTAATTGTACGACGAACATAATCCCTAATACAAGAATTAACATCATCAATAAGATTCTGATGACTCTTATCATCAATACGGTCATTCCATTCTCTCATATAAGAATCAAGTTCTCTGTCGAGAGTTGATGAAGCAGGAACCATCTTTGATTCAATACTGATAGCATCTTTTCTAAGTTGCATCTTGCGCTCATTTCTGCTGGACGCATCATCACGCTCTCTTTGTGCCAACTTTGCATTTTCCATGGAATTCTTTTCTGCCATAACCATAGCTGTAGCTGACATTCTGGAATCCTTTCTGCGTTTTTCCTTAGGTTTACGATGGAACAATGATAATATCCATCTTAAAATTGGCATATGATGATAAAATGGCAGTTTTATCTCAGCACTAGAAAGAACTTCCTGCCGACTTATCATTAATATCTCACTGTAAGGAAGGATTTGCCCATCCCTAAAAAGATTAATCTTACTGTTGCTTTTATCTTCAAGAGCAACAACTGGAAGAAAAGAAGAATTAAGTATGGCAAATAAAACCGGATCTGCAGAAGCCAATTCCCTCTGGAGACAACTCTCAAATGCAAGATTTTCTTTCATTTCAGGTAAGGTTTCCCATTCCAAGAGATATTTATACCACACAACAGACAGACTATCCCTGATTATAATTCGACAATCATTTACAAGCCTGACAATCAGAGGCATAACTTTATCTTTAAAGATATAATTAGAAAGCCCATCACCAAGTCTAAAGATCAACATCTGAGGCAATTCGTTATTGACAGATAATGTAGTCAGATCTTTAAGATGTTCCTCAAGATCCAGCTTCGTATACTGTGTCAAAAGCTCATGACCAGAAGAATCTTTTACTCTCACTATTTGATCCATATTGTGATAGTAAGGAGGAGTTGCCAGATACGTATCAAGAAGCTTAAATGCATTTTCTTTCTGTAAACGCTCACTTGTCCGTGACTTAAAGAATGCAATGGACAATTCAATTATAGAAACTGACTGCAACATATTTACATCATCAGGAGTGAACTCTTTTTGCTTGTTAAAATCTCCTTTCAGGAAGTAGCACAATTGGCTCCAGTAAAAATATGTTTCTCCAGTTTCCTTTAATTCCGATAGGGACTGAAGTGGATTAGTTGCAAAATGGCTGAAAAAAGTTTTTATTGATACTTCCTTACCAGGGTTTGATATCTGGAGTTTTTTAAGAAAATAGTCATAAAACTCTACCCGCTTCATTTTTTCCTGCACTTTACGAAGAGCAAGTTCAAGAAGCTTGTTAACAGAAACCATTGATGGAAGAATCAAGGATGGCACACCCTTATTAAAACTCATACAGTACAGATACTTATCGGATAGAGTCTCATTTTCCAGAAATTTATAAATCAAATCGGATGAAAGACCTCTTGTAAGAGATTCCTGAGGAAACGTCTTAGGTAAATCAACGACATTAGGAAATGGAACACTGATGTTAATTTCCATATCCTTATAAACAGACGTTAATTTTTCAACGTAGTATGGAATAACAAAAATTGCCTTCTTGCTATTTGTCTGTTGAACCATGACGATTTGCTTTTCACCAGCATAACTAGAAAGCTCAAGATCCAACGCCGAAGTCCCATTTTCAAGATAAGTCTGAAGATCTGGATTCGTATCAAGATGATGCTGTGAATAACGTCTTATGTAATCAACAAATTCAGAATAATCAATCAAAGCAGTCTTCTGGCGACTCGCATAAAATTTAAGTAATGTTAGAATGTTTGAAGTAGTGGCCATATATAAGAAAATTATAAAGCATAATTACATTCCCTTCAAGTTTTCGCTGTTCTTTGTGTAACAACTTAAGATAAGAGAACAATATTTATACAGAGATCTATATCAAAATAATTTGGTAAAAGATCCAATTACTTATAAGGAAGGTAGAAAACATGAATTCTCTTAACCAGGTTGTTCTTGAAGGTAACATTTGTTTTACCCCAGAACTAAAAAAAACACCTAACGGACTTTCTGTCTGTACAATTACTATTGCGGTCAACAGAACATACAAAAATGCTGAAGACAAATTCGTTGACGAAGTATCTTTTATAGAAGTCGATGCTTTTGGTAAATTGGCAGAAAATTGCTGTCAATATTGTCCCAAAGGCAGACTGATACAAGTAATCGGAAGATTAAAACAAGACAGATGGGAAGATACTGAAGGAAATCGCAGGAATCGAATAAGAGTAATGGCAGAACACATTGAGTTTCGTACAATGCCCAAAAATAAAGAAAATGATGCAAAGCATAAAGCCATGATAAGAGAAACTTCCATGGCAGCAGTAGACGAACTCAACCGTGGAGAGACCCCAGAGGATGAGCTCGTCTTTTAGCTATCTTTATCAAGATATCTTATCTTGAGTTTTTATGCCCTTTAGGGGTCGCTTTGGATCCCTTATAGGAGTTTCCCTTGCCCTTGGCAAAAGACTTACCTCTAGAAGCACTTTTGCCTTGGGTATTGCGTCTTTCTTCTGCTGCTCTGGCATTACTAGCCTGATAAGCTTCCATCTTTTCTGGATCATAGAAGCCATCTTTCCAGTTAAATCGAGAAGCTCCCTGAACAGGTTCATGATTCTGGATGAGATTAAGCATATCCTTCATGTTACTTTTAAGAACCTTTGTCTTGCTGAAGTCAATAAGCTGTCTCTTCCATCCTCTGTTTTTCAAGCTATCCATCTTGTCCAAAAGGCTAAACGGATACTCTGGCATAACAAAAGAACCATCTGGAGTAGAGTTTACCTTAAAAGTAACTCCTTCTTTATCAGTAAAGTATGTAAAATCATACTCTTTAGGTAATTTGAACCTCATACGGAAAAGCTGAGGATAAGCAAAAACATTCAATAAAACTCTGGATTTTTCAGATGCCGTCCTGAATGTTTCTTCCAAGTTACGCTCGGAATTTTCAATAGGGGACTCAATAGCCATAATATTCTGGTTCTCAAGGAAACTTACAGCCCATTTGTTAAACGTATAGAGATAAGGACCCGCAATCAGCTTAACGTCCTTTTTCCCCTTAAGCATATTTATATGAGCAAGATTATTAACCATAAACTGGTTGTAACCCTTTTCAATAAGAGTATCCAATGTCTTTCGCAAAGTCTCAACAGTACCTTCAGCAACATATGGATCAAGAGATATTATAACCATCTTCTTGCTGTAAGGAAGAATAGGCTTCTCAGGAAGGTCCTTTTTAAGGAGATCATATGTAGTCTCATTATTCAACTCCATAATAAGACGTACAGGATGAAGAATCTGAGTCAAATGAGCATCAGCTGTAGTCGATACTTGAACATATAACCCTTCAGGAAACCATTTAAGTTCATCTTTTGCAACAGGAGTCAAGTCAAGAACAGGAAGCTTTTCAGGTCCAGGCTGCTTACGGAATGGACTCAAATCTTGAGGCAATACACGTTTATAATGCTTGGACATATTCTTTGTCTGAAGAAGATAAACTGTATCAAGTCGCGTAAACCCTGTAGGTATATCAATCCATCTGTTACCTTTATCATCTAGCTTAACAATACGGACCTTGTGACTAGATCTACCCGAATCATCCTTCTTATGCAGACGAATGCTATCTCCTGGATCAGGATCATAGTCACCACCTCTAATTAGAGCCATCTGAACATCAGGAAGAGTCTTATCATCTTCAGCCCTATGCATACCAGCAGCAACTTCTTTCTTTTCTTCGACAGAAGCCTCTCGAATCTCATGAAGTTTTCCAAGATATATACCAGTTCCACCTGCCTGGTGTGGGTTTAGAATCTTGGAACCGGCATTATCTACACCTTCTTCTACAGATTTGAAACCATACCAATAATCTGTCTTACTGCGAGCAAAATCAGTACTAAGGATACGTTTTCCTTCTGCAATTGCACCTTTACGGTCACTTTCCCAGTGATCCATTACATATCTGTATGCAGCTGTAACAGCACCTACATATTCAGCACTCTTCATTCTTCCTTCGATCTTGAAGCTGTCAACGCCAGCCTGCATAAGCTCTGGAATATGCTCAATAAGCTGCATATCACAAGGAGAAAAATAATACCCTTGCTCCATGCCACCTGGAACTTCTGCAGTATAATAACGACGGCAAGCCTGTGTACACATTCCACGATTGGCAGATTTTCCACCAAGGAAGCTCGAATAGAGACACAATCCGCTTTCACTTACACATAAAGCTCCATGAACAAACATCTCGATTTCAGCCTTTGTGTTTGCCTTTATCTGCTTAACTTCTTCGAGTCCAAGCTCCCTGGCAACAACGACTCGGCTCAACCCCTGCTTAACAAGAAGATTAGCAGCCTCAGCACTTTCAACATTCATCTGAGTTGAAGCATGAAGCTCCAAATTAGGAAAGAACTCCTGACACATACGGATTACACCAAAATCCTGTACAATGAGACCATCAGGACCAATTTTATCAAGATAACTTAAAAATCTGTAGAGACGTTCTGTCTCATGCTCTTCACTAACAGTATTTACTGTTACGTAAATCTTTTTACCCTGCCTATGAACACTCTGCACAGCTCCTTCAAACTGATTCCAAGCAAAATTTGATGAACGAAGTCTGGCATTAAAACTTTTGAGGCCCATGTAAACGGCATCTGCTCCCTCGCCTATTGCAGCATCGAGGGCTTCCACATTACCTGCGGGTGCTAATAATTCAGTCATAACTTAAAGAATATAGCACTTTTTTACCATTTCTACCATAAATAAAGCAAAAATAAAATTTAAAATGATTGCCTCTTTATTTGACAGTAAACACTTTATTGCATATAGTTATAGTTATGGGCAAAGGGAATATTATTTCTGACTTATTTTCTTCAATCTTCAGTGCAAAGGATCCTGAAGCCGCAAAGAAAAAGCTGTTAAAGAGCATCTCAAAAGAACTCTCAAAGTGTAAGTATCACTATTACAAGGCTTCTTCTCACGAAGTCCAGCCGTCAATGGCGAAGACTTTTTATGAAATATACAAAGTCATTTCTCCGGCACAGATTATGTTTCAGAACACAAATCCAGCCTCTCTCAAACATGTTGTGATATCAGCGTCACTGACTGAAAAACAAAGAGAAGTACTTGATAACCTAAGTGAAGAATCAATTTTTCAGCAGGCAAAAACATTGAAACTTGCAGAGTTAAAGTCAAAAGTAAAGTCTGATTACAATGTCTTCGCATCTGAGTTCGATAGCAGTCGCATAGCAAAGATAGACAGCCTTTATACAAATCTTTTGATTTTCATGCATTTTTGTACTTTTGATTTTTATTTCACACTTAGGAAGTTTGATTCCACAATTAAAGAACGCAATTTTTCTACGATGCCACACTTTAAGCCTATCAATGGTTCGTATGTAGTAGAAGATATCAAGAATTTCATATCTATTGCGTGGGGTATTCCTACTAATGCAGCTTGGGATGAAGTATTCAATCTTCTTAAGGAAATAAAAGGTGTAGAACCCGTTACTTACAATAACTGGAAGAAAATCCTTGCAAGTCTCTCTGATATGAGAGAAAAACGAGTATTTGAAATGATGATTCAGATTCTTACAGAGGATCCGGACTTCAGTGAAACATTCAAGACCGAAGAATATCACATAGTAGATGATTATATAACCCAGATAAGAAAACAAGCTGATTCTGCCGTAGAAAGTGTACAAAAAAGACAGCACGAGGGTAAAGTCGATAATCTTCTGACCCAAATATTCGGAAATTCCAATGTGCAGCAGCTAAAGTATTATAATGAAGCAGGTAGTGCACCTTTGGAACGCAAAGGATGTGGTAGCTACATGTGGCAAGCGCCATTAAGCTATCTCAAGCAATTTCTTTTAGAGTATACCAAAAAGGAAATCAGAGAGCTATCTGATATAATCCTTGTACGTGCGGAATGGTCTAATAATCAGTTATGTGTCCAGATGAGCGATTCATATCACCATCTTTTGGAGATATCAGAGAGATTGTTACAGTTTGATGACGAGATGGCAGAAGACAGGGCTTTTGGCTTAAAGATTAAGACCCAGTTACCAAGAGTAGAGAGAGATAAAGATAGTAAAAATATAATCTCCACTGTGCTTAGGGATGTAAACAACTCTGCGGCAAATCTTATACTTACTGCCTCAAAGGATTACATATCTTACGCAAAAAACCTTAAGCTTGCACTTGAAGATTTTGTAAAACCACGTCCAGAACTTATAAATAACTGGAAAGACCTTGATCATTTCTCTGAAGGACACCTAAAAGAGATGTGTGTCGATGTATACAAAAAAATATATTTATTTATACAATTAATGCAATCATTTAATGTTGAAGTAAAAGAATAATGAAAGTAACTACAAAACTAACTGTCCGCTCATATGAGTGTGACAGTTACAATCACGTAAACAACGCTGTCTATCAAAATTATCTTGAATATGCACGTGTGGACTTCATGAACTCAGTTGGTTTTCCATACAAGGAAGTTGTATCAAAAGGTTATCTTATGTATGTAACTCATGTAGACATATATTACAAGAGTTCAGCCTTTCTTGATGATGAACTGTTCATCGAAACAGAATCAGTTAAACTTGGCTCTGTACGAGGAACAATGCATCAAGTAATACGTAAAGAAGATGGAACAGAGTGTGTAACAGCAGATGTTACATGGGCTTGCGTCAAAGACGGTAAACCCATAAGGATTCCTGAGGAATACATGGTAGAAGGTCTCAAACCAAGTGCTAAATAAGGGTATCTTGTAACAAGACCTCATACCTGGTTAAAAGCAAACATACAGAGAATTATTTAAAATAACTACACTCTAGTTATTCTTCTCCAGCAATTTCTTCGATTCGTTCAATAGACAAACCGGTAATTTCACATATCTCGTCAAAAGGCATATGTTTGCTTATCATTTTTCTTGCCACCTGGATACTATTTTCTAGCACTCCCTGCTGAAGTCCCTGCTGTACACCACGGGCAAAAGATGCCTCCTGAGCTTCCTGTATCTTCATCTCTAGTGTCATAAACTCTCTCCTCCAGTCTCTCCGCAATTTCAATATAAAATTTCATAAAATCCTTAATATTAATTTATAAGTCATTTTATTAAGTAATTTTAGCACTATATTAACTGATCCTCTATTACGCAAATTATCATTACACCTCCATTTTGGGTAGTTATTATTTACATAAGAATAATTATCTTTGAACCATGAAGTTTCATTTTGTTTGTCATATTCTAAGAAGCGCTTACCAGAAGAAATCAAAAGTTCTTTTACAAATATATATTCAAGGTCCTTATAATATTCATCATATTTGCCTGATGTTTTATAAAAATCAACAACATCATCAATAACATCATAAATATCTTTTATCTTTGGTTTAACAGTATGCATTATAGAACCATCTCTTTGCAGATAGTGATAAAGACATTCATCTACATAGGATACCTTAGTAACATAAGATGCCAACTTCAAATTAAAGTTGAAATCCTCATACCAGAGCCCTTTCTTGAATTCCAGTTTATTGTCTTTTATCAGCGAAGTCTTTATGAGTTTATTCCACTGATTATAAGGTTTAAATAAAACCTTACTGAGATTTTGTCGCATATTAAGTTTTTCAATAGTATAGTCTGGGTAATCCATAAAATATCCACACTCTACTAAATCTGCGCCATCCTCAATAGCTTTTTTATAGAGCTTTTCGTACATATCAGGCTGAACAAAATCATCACCATCAACAAAAGCAACATAATCACCAGTTACAAATTTCAAACCAAAATTCCGGGCATCAGAAAGTCCCCCATTCCATTTGTACTTGTACACTATTCTAGGGTCCGTGTACTTCTCAATTTTTGCAGATGTAGAGTCTTTTGAACCATCATTTACCACAATAATTTCTATTTCTTTTAAGGTCTGACAGAGCAACGAATTAATACACTTTTCGATATAAGGCTCTACGTTATACGCTGCAACAATAATACTAACTTTTGGCATTTATATTCTCTCTATTTAAGGCTTTCAGCTAAATAATCCCTGGACTTTGCAACATATGCATCAATCTGAGGACCTACAACAGAATAATCGACCTCATTGTATACTTCGAAATCTGATTTATAACTAATGCAATTACTACTCATACCAACATTGTTAAGCAAATCACCAATTCTTGAATCCTTTGCAGAATCATTTGTTACAGCCAAAAACTGTTTTCTAAATATTAATGAGAATGCAGTACCATGGAATGAAGTAGTAACAACCATAGAAGCATTCTTTATCAAATACAAGAAATCTTCTACAGACGGAATTGGTATATATCTATCAGCTCCACACTCTGTTACACGATTTTTATTACCCCAGATAAAATATACAGGAATCTTATATTGTTGCTTTATTTTTGAGATAATTGAAGTAATCTCCGGATAAGGATCAAACATATAATCCAGGATATACAGCAAAATATATTTCTCATCTACTTTAAGTTTAGATCCATTTGCAATAGTACTGTAATCATTACTATCTAGCAGCAAGACTGGATCACAAACAGTCTCAACCTTTCTACCCAAAAGTTTACTCAAATCTTCTGCTGAATAATTATCTCGAACAGACAATGATGAATACTTAGACAGGTTAGTAATAAATATTTCTTTATACTCATCTGGAATATTTCTTTGAGTTACACTTGGAGCATAAGCAATTCTTCTTTTATCTCCTGCAAAAGAAAGCATAAATGCTTCATCTGCGTATGTAAACGTAGGATTCCATACTTGATCACTTCCAGTAATATAAACATCATAATCTGGAGGATTGTTATTTATAGCATCAGGAGAATCATATCTTACAGAAGACAGGTTAAAATATTTTTTACAAAAGTTGTCTATTTTTGTTTGCTTATCACCTTGATACTTTATTGCAAATAAGCACTTACGCAAAAAGCCGTACACAGTCTTTGTTATTTTATATATAAGCGACTTCTGTCCTCTTTTATCCAGATGAAACTTATTAGGATACATATAATCAATAAGTTGAACATCATAACCTAATTTTTTTACTATCTGCTGTAATGCAAAAGCCTGAAGAACAGAACCGTAATTCATAACCCTATGCATTGTTATAATACCAGCTGTTTTTTTTCCACTCATTTATTCTTACCTGTTATAATTCTAAATGCTTTTTTGAAACCGCGTTTTATTAATTCAATAAATCCAATATCAGTCAAAGCCCATTTTAACCATGGAAAGAATCCTAACACAGAACCTATTTTCTCTCCGTATCTTTCACATAAGGCATTCAATTCTTTTTTATAGGTTAATCTAGCCTTTGTTGCCCAACTTCCATCATAATGATGTATAGAATATGTATTATCAGTAAGTTTAAGTACTCTAGTCTTTACATCTTTTGGTGCAAAATAATCTATAGGATAGATAGTAAAATCAGCACCATACTGTATCTTATTATCATTTGTTAATCCATGATTCTTAAATATTGCACTAACTCTAGTAACAACATTTTTATTCATTCTTATATCATCTTTAAAAAAATGATCTTTTTTATAGTCTTCTATTATTTCTTCAACAATAGGTAAACCTATAGAACAAGCAACACCTAATCCGGCATTTACTGCACCATAGTCCTCTATACCTAGATAAGGACCTTTAGAAATTATCTCTGTCATATCCTTGATAACTTCAACATCTGTATCAAAATATAGACCGCCATATTGATTTAATATATCAAATCTAGCAAAATCACTTACAAAAGCATATTTTTTTGCTTCATAAGCTTCTTTTATATATGGTATTTTATTTACATCGTAATTACTTTCATTCCATTCAATGATTTCGTAATCTGGAAAAAACTTCTTCCAACTTTCAACACATTTCTGTCCAAGTTCAGTCAAAGGATTACCACCAAACCAGCAGTAATGTATTTTTTTAGGTATATCATTCATATTACTTATTGCACTCCTTCTTTATATACTCCACAAACGGAGAACTATTACGTATTGATTCTAATGTCTTATTAACTCTGTCATAATTGATTTCTTCACAAACAGCACCAAAATTCTTACTATACAATCTTTCTATTAAACCAAAATCATTGAGTAACGAAGTAATTCTTCCGTTTTGACTAGCAAATTTTCCAGTCTGTGATATTGCCATAAACTTTTTATTAAACAATATACAGAAAATTGATCCATGGAATGAGTTTGTAAAGATATATTCTGCATTTTCTATCAAAGAGATCCATTCCTGTATTGTAGGATATGTCTTTGAATATTTATTTGTACTGCGTAGCGTTTCATTTCCCGCAACATACACTACTTCAATATTTCTACATTCTGCCCATGCATATAAACCATGAATATCAAAATCACAGCTATTAGAAAGCAGATATAATAGTACGTATGGTCTCTTATGATTAGTATCAATTCCAGATGTTAATTTTTTGTACTCATCCACACTTAATAACAAAGTAGGATCATACTGTCTCACAGCAATATGATTATCCAATTTCTCACAGAGTTCAATACCAAATTCTTCTCTAACAGAAACAAACTCAAACTTGTTAAGTAAAGGTTGTATTTCTTCTATTAAATCTTCAGAAATGCTATTCTTTCCAAAAGATGCTGCACAAGACAGACGCTTTACATCACCTCGACCAAAATCAAGATAATATGTATGAATCAAGTCATAAGCCTGATTCAATTTATAATCATACATATTCCAGATTTGATCAGAACCAGCTATAAGATAATCATAATCATCCACACAGTTTTCTTTAAGATCAGTATATGAACTATAGTCCTGTGTCATTTTTAAATACTGACGTCTAAATAACTCAAAAGACCTCTTATTCTGATTTTTATTAAAAGATACTTTTAATATCTTTCGTAAAGGCTGAGAAGCAAGCAGACAAAGAGTTCTCAATATTCCATGTTGTTTTCGATAGTTAGATACAGTATCTTTAAAAGTTTTATTATGATTTAAACTTACCCTAATAAGTTCTGCATCAATAGAATTACTTTTCAAGAAACATTGCAAAGCATAATTCTGCAATACTGTCCCGTAATTATCTTTCGTATTCCAATAAGTTACTATACCTGCCTTTTTCATACCTTACTCATCATCTTTTTTCGTAAATCTTTAATTTTTCGAGGAGTTATTTTTGCAATAAAGTGTTTTAAATGCCACTTAACTTTAAAGCTAAATTTTGTTTCCATAAATTTTGAGAAGTATATATTCTCCTCTTCATCAATACCATTATAAATATAATCCCTGATTGGACGACGGTTTACAGGCTTTTTAAGGTTTTCATTATCATAAGCCATATTATCAAAAGATGATTCTACTAACTCAATTTCATTGTTTATTAATTCCAAAAGCTGATTTCCCTTTTTAGAATTTACCATTGCAGCAGAAACTCCTCCAGAAATATCTATATTTTCGTAAAACTTTTCAACTCCCCAAAAATCACCAGCAGTCATATCCCCAACACGCAACTTCTGCGCATACCTACACTTATAGCAGCTTTCTCGATAACAACTAGCTTTTAAGAAACTTCCGAAGTATGGATCAGTTGGACAATTTATAATCACTTTTTTATTCACCATGATTACTTTTGCTTTACTACCACAGAACCATCCACCAACATCTTTATCCCTAAACCTATAATCTGTAACCTGTCTTTTATATTTCTTCTCAAGCCAACTGATGTATTTACTAAAAAACTTTTGACTCGGTACTCCATGGCAAATCAGATCAATCGTATAAAGATTCTCATAATTCTTGCCTAAAAATGCTTTTAATCCTGCAATCTGACAAGGTGTACCAATATATAGTACAGTTCTATTAGTTTTCAGTTCAGTCTTTACTTCTGTAAAAGTATCTCCCGTAGAACTAGCAACATATTTTGATCTGCGTATTTTTTCAAGATCATTGATATTATCAACTTTAATATGTTTTGCTATAAGATTTTCATCAAAAGCACAGCCAAATACCACTCCACCTTTCTCAATAATCTTTTCTGCAGCTATAGAGCATAATCCTCCAGAACTACTCTTTGCAAGCTTTTCTTTATCTTTAAGGATTAGAGAGTAACAATCATTATCATCACTTAATTCAACAGGGGTCAACGCAGGGCAATGCTTAACACATAACCCGCAGTCTACACAATTACTGTCAACTTCAGGATAAAAGAATCCTTCTTCATCCTCTACCATCTTAATAGAATTTTTAGGACATACCTGTGCACAAGATCTGCAGCCTGCACATAAATCCTTTGCAATACCAGAAACACTTTTACTCATTTCTTAAGACCAACCTTAGCAAATATTTTTGTCAATATTTTGTTTCTTTCTTCCTTTGTAAAACCAATAAACAAAATCAAAAATAAGTTAACAATAACACTTACAAAACAAGAAAAGAAGAAATCTAAAACACCTGAAAAAAGCATCTTAGAAAGATAAACTACTATAAAGGATATTAGTGATATAACTGTACAACGCAATAAAACATCTAAAAAGAACTGCCCTGCATCAAGATTTATTTTTTTTTGCAAAAACAAGGTTCTCCACACAGTTGCAACTATATTTTCGGCAATCCTAATATACAAGATCCAATATGGACTCAGACCACAATACAATGCAATAACAGCCAACGGTAAATTAGCAAATATTAAACTACTTATTATAATCTGATATCTTTTTATATCCCCAGTAGCTTGTACAGACATAAACAAAGGACCATTAAATGAGTCTATCAAAGACCAGATAAGAATGAGCTGAACAAATTTTACAGAATAATCAGGAACATCCTTTAACCACACAGTAAGTACAAAATCTGCATTCATATACAGGGGAACAGCCATAAACAGCAACAAAAAGAATGATATCTTTGAAGTATAAAAAATCAATTTATTGAAATATGTCTTATCTTCCTGTGCATAACTTTTCACTATCTGAGGATTAAATGCTACCTGAAAATTACTTACGAAACTGTAAACAGCTGTATTAACCTGAGTAGCTATACCCATAGCAGCATTTACAACCACATTTGTAAAGAGATTTAATACAATATTAGTACCTTGACTATTACATACATTGGCAGTTGCACCAAGAAGACTCCAACCAGAAAACGAAAGTAATTCTTTTATTTCCTTTTTTTCTTTTGGCAGAATAAATCTTGTCGTTTCAAAATTGGATAAACAATATGCAATATGTGCTCCAAGATTTATCAAAGCAATAATCATTAAGAGTATCGAATAGAAAATAAGTTTATCGATAGATGAAATTCCTAGCAGATAACATACAGCAAGCTTAAGTACACCTTCTATAATACTCATCCATGCAAAAAAAGACATTCTTTCATAAGCAATAACAGCTGCATGATAAGGAACTTTCAGAATATTCAGAATCGTAGTAAGAATAGTAAACTGATATACAATCATGGTAGCAAAATGCCGTGTCTCAGGAATATTTAACTTATAATTAACAAACCACAATCCTATACTTTCTGCCAAGATTACAAATAAAATTGCAATACCAAAATGAATTACAAGACTAGAGCTGAATACTTTTTTGGTCTGAACAATATCTCCCTTGCCCAAATTAAAATTTAGATAGCGCTGAGTACTGCTACCCATAGCATTGTTAATATAACTAAAGAGAACAACAACTCCAGCTACTACATTATAAATTCCATAATCTTCTACACCTAAAACAGATAAAATAACTCTGACAGTGTAGAGACTTATAACCAAAAGAAATATCTGTCTAAAATACAGAAGTATTGTATTCTTGGCTATTCTCTTTGTAGATGATGTATTACTTTCTTCTTTCTCCATCACATTTTCCATATATTTCTCTCTATGATTTATTAACTATCAATCAATTTTTTTGGTTCATTCTTAAATAGAATGTTGAATCCCAACTTAATGTAAGATCCAACTTCCTTTAGATAGCATCCGGGTATATCATACAAGGCCATAGGAGCTACAATTCCATGAACCTTAGTATAACCCAGTCGGTTTGCTATTATTTCAGCCCTACGCAGATGGAACCTATTGGTAATGATAGCAACATCGCTATCCAATACAGCTTTTTTAGATACTTCAGTCTCTTTTGTTATCTTCTGACAGGACCAAGTAAGATTCTGTACAGTATTCTTTGACCAACGCTCATCCAGATAATCCTGTCCATTCAACAAATTATCATTACTGCTTATCCATCTGTCAAAAGGTATCCTGTCTACACCTGAAAATACAAGCAAAGATTCAGGATATTGATTGTGATAATCTATACCTTTTTCCAACCTGTAATCAGATGTGGTTTTTATTTCATACTTTCTTACTTCCCCTCCAAGAACAATCACATAAGGATATTTCTGTATATTTTTTTCTATCTTTGGAGTACAAATTAAAAGCAGGATCGGAAAACAAACAACAATAAAAACACAAATAACAATTGTGTTAATCAATTTTACAAATCTATATTTACATCCCTTAACCAAACAAAAACCGTTAAGAGATAACCAAATACTGAGGGCCACAAACAGAAGCTGAACTTTAGGAAAATATAAAGAACAACTACCTATAAAGCAAAAATACAAAAAGCAAACAGAAGCCAAAACAAACAGTATATTTGCAAATATCTTACTCTTTTTGTCCATAACACAATCTTTCTGTTCTTGTATATCTATTTCTATTCACAAGTATCAGCCAAAACAATGTACTTGTAAAACCAGACCCAACAAAAAATGATTCTGTAAACCCTGCAACACATACAGCAATCAGGAATGATAAATCACATTTACCGACAACAGATTTCTCTGTATCAAAAGATTTTCTGTATATATGCAGAAAATACAGAATCATAAAGGCACCACCTGAAAGAAGCATCTGTACATAAGAAGAATCCAGTGGAGCATCATCAGCATATTTCAATCCAGTGATAATTGACCTTGGAGTCAGCTGACTAAGAACCATATAATAATAATATAATCTACCTGTCATCCATCCCTTTAAGCTTGCAAATGCTGGTACAGTATATGCAAGTATAGGAAGAGTTATAGTCAGAGCAATAAGTACAAGTCCAAGATACTTAAAGTATTTTTTTATAACTTTGTACCCAAAGTCAGTATCTATAAATAAACTCAATACTACGAGTATAATAGTAGAAAAATAATATGTTCTTCCGTGGCAAAGCTTGTATATTACATAATTCAATACAAGAACAACTATTGCAAGGATATTAAGATTGTAACGTTTCCATAATAATACTAATGTGAGGGAAAACTGAAAGAAAAATAGACCTGCTGTATTTGAATTACTAAAACCTATTGTATGTAAAATATCCGTAGACTTATGCTTATACACTACAAGTTTATCTTCTTGCTTGCCTATCAAAATAAGATAAAGCAGTATGCATATCATAAATATTTCCGAAAAAAACTTTATAAAAAGTATCTTGTCTATATCCTTATCCCGTAATAATCTTACTGACATAAAAATATTAAAGACTACAACAAGGTTCCTGAATGGTACCGCCAGTGCTAGCAAAACAAAATAGAATATATCAGTTTTTTCCAGTTCACCGGTATGCAGTATGCAAAAGACAAAATCTGCAAATAGTAAACCTGTGACTCCCATAGCAAGTATAGTGCTACTTATATAGAATCCTAACAGAGTCTTCAAACTTAACAGTGGGAGCCACAGATATTCTAACATAACTTACTTAACTATTGCCCATACAGAGACAAATGTTGATATGAGAGTCGCTATTACAGATATCAAAGTTGCATGTTGACTGACATAATAATTAAAGGAATTAGTCTTTGCTTCAATACAGCTTTCCGGTGTTATAAATTCGCTCTTCTTCATAGTTTTTCCATCTGCACTTTTGATTTTTACAGCGTTACCGACATTCTGAGCTTTTATAAACCCACCAGCAAGTCCTACATAATAATCATATGTACGGTCAGGAATATAGGGATATCTTCCAGGATTATATACGCTTCCACTTACTGTAACAAACAGCTGCTTAAATGGTACTACAAGAACATCATTAGGTTGCAAAACTTCCGTACAATAGAAGGAAGAATCATACAGTATTTTTTCGATATTCAATGGAATCCTTTCATCACCACGAATTATATATGCATTTGCAATATCAGATACATATGTAAACAACTGTTTATGATCCTGAACAAAATATGCATAATTTGTATCTTTATTAAACTGATAATGAAGTCTATTACTTGAATCAAGTTTTGTACTATCAGCAGAAGTTTTTACAGCACCTTCGACAAACATAACAGACCTGAGTTCACTAAAACTATTTATATAAACAATGTCCAAATCAGATAATTCATAATCATTCTCAAAGTCTACCTGACTGAGATAAACAGTTTTACCTTTTTCCTCGCCTTTCTGGGCAACTTTTGAAATTTCGATTCTGTTCAAGTCTGCAGAAATCGTAGTCCCATGAGCATAGTTCAAGACAAGATCTTTTAGATTTTCCCCCGGTAACAGTTCATAACTTCCTGAGCGTTCAACAGATCCCTTAATATTTACCTTACGATCATAACGGTACAGAGTAACAACATCACCCGGACGCATATAAGGATTCTGAGACAAGTCCCCTTCATACAATGCTTTATATAAATCATACTGTTTAGTATTACCATATACATCAGTAACATCAACCCTTCTGAGTGAGGAGTATCCACCCTTGGACTGATTTACAACAGAACTTAACCTTGTTAAAGCCCAAGCCTTTACTTCCTTTGTATATTTGACTTCACCTTTAGCTATTACATAAAACGCAGCCGGAGTCTGAAGACTAAACTGAACACCACTCATAGGATAGTTTTTGGAAACTATATCTTCAACTTGCTGCTTTACTGTAGTATATTTTTTACCTCTAACATATATTGTAGACAAGTTGGCAACCTTTATATTGTAAGTAGAGTCCAAGGCTATTGTATAATTTACAGTATTGCCATTTGCAATAAATGACAGAAGATATATATCACCTGCAGTTACTATGTAATTAGGATCAGAAATTGCAAACTGTGTCTTATTCTGGTCATATAAACCTGCATCTACAGTATCAACATTTGCCAAATCACTATCTTCAGTCAAAGACTGGGCAAAAACTGATAAACTCAAAATACACAGGGCCAATACTACAAATCTATATTTAACAGTCTTCATTACTTTTTCAATCCTTTTAATTTACTCATTTCTTCAGGGTCATTCTTAAGCTTTTTTATTGCATCAATCAGGAATGCCAGGAATAGGGAAACAAAAAATGCACCCATAACCACAACAACACAAAGCTTACCTCTACTAGGTCCAGACTTAAGATCCGGCACCTGAGCATATTCCAACACCTGGAATATAGGACGCTGACTTTCCATATTAACTTTGAGCATTTCATACTGTGTCTTTAGCTCTTTATAAATTTCCTGCTGCACAAGTATCTCTGCACTCAAAAAATCAACATCCTGAACTACCGTGTTACCATTATTGCTTATGTTATAGTAGTTGGCACTCTTACTTATCTTATCAAGCTGCTTCTGATAATCCAGCAGTTGTTCATAAGTCTTTGCTATGTTGTCCTCAAGATTTTTCTTTGTACGTTTATTTTCATCCAGACCTATTTCGTTAAAAAGCCCATCCAGATAATTAACAGTATAATTAACTACATCACTGGCAAATATAGGATCAATATCTGTATACTTGATGACAAATATACCGGAATCTTCATTATATGTTGCAGCCAAATGAGTTTTCAGCAGCTTACGACAATTGGCAATCGGGGCTTCTGTAATTTCATATTTCTCTGCAATACTAAATTCCTTTGCAATGCTGTCCAATGTCCTGTTGCTTGTTACAAGATACATCGCAAGAGCACTGTTACTTGCCCCCAAAGACATGCCACTCATACTTGCAATAGTACCTAAAGAACTGCTACTCAATGCTGATACGAGATTACTGGATGATGAATTATCAGATATAACCATAACCGCAGCAGGAGTATATTTATTTGGCAAGAAAGATTTTTCAGGAGGAAGTTTTATGGATATAACCGAAAGCACTACAATAAGAACTGCAGAACCAACTGTCATCCCTATTATTAATTTGATATGATCGAACACAACAGACAACAAATCTACTATGTTCAACGTATTTTTTTTCAGATTTTCAGACATAAATAAACTCACTTATTAAAATATAGGTAGGCAAATAGTAATATAGTATTAAAATAAAGTCAATTTAGTACAAAAAAATAAGACAAAAATCTTAGGATAACAAAAAAAGCATTACAGAATAAATCTGCAATGCTTTCTTCTCTTTACGAAGCCATGACACCAGTATCCGAATGACTTGTACTTAAAGCACGTCCATCTACGATGTTATACTGACCCCGGACATACTTTACAAGGAAGTCTACAAGTTTGGACTGTCTACGTATTCGCTCTGGCGTAAAGTTCTGGAACAATCTGAAAAGCCACTCAAGTCCCATATCAATCATAAACTGAGGAGCACGCTTTACATTATTAGACCAAAAGTCAATGGATCCCCCATTACCAAACACTACAGGAACACTCAAATCATCAAGATGATCTTTTACCCATTTTTCCTGACGAGGGCATCCTATACAAACAATAAGAATATCAAGAGCTGAAAGATTAATCAGTGCAGTAAGTTTTTCATCACTTATCTTTGTATAACCGTCAAAAGTTCCGACAATACTTACATTCTTATACTTAGACTCAATGTTGTCTTTTGCAATCTCTGCATTTCCTGGCTTACTGCCATACAAAAAGACTCTTACTTCCCTATCATCCGGAAGATACTCAAAAAAATCAGTCCCAGGATACCTGTCCTGAATATTAAACGAAGTACCTAGCTTTTTGTTTACAGCCTTCAAAAGACCAATTCCATCAATAAAATTATACTTGGATTGAGAAAAATACTGATGCAAACTTTCATCTTTCTGCTGCTGCAAAAAGATTTCAGGATTAATAAACGAAATATATTTAGTCGACCTGTCAGATATCAGGTTACTAAATAACCCTCTCATCTCAGAAATTGAATCAGGAGAATGAATAGGAACATCTTCAATAACAAACTTTTTCATTTTACACTCTCACTTTTTATAAAACTTTGTTACCTTCACGTAAAAAAGCCATACAAAAAAAAGAGTTTAATATTAAAGTCTACAAAGAGTCCTTCGATATTGAATTTTCTACTTTCTAAATAAAAACTACTTTTAATCTAACAACTTTTTTACTATTGCTACACTAATCAAGAAATCAATAATGTCTTAAGAATAAAGATATCTAAAGGTTAAGTCAATATATTTGAAAAAAATAATAGTATTTTTTTTTACAACGTATACCTCACAAGCAGATTGAACTGCCAGTTATTCAGAAGAGTAGGTTTATAGTAAACTTCGTTCTTGTACAGAGGATTGATTATAAGATCATAAGTAATTCCCGCCTTTACGCTAAATCCCCCAGGAATAAACCACATGGTCTCCACCCCTGTATAAAAGTTAGCCTTGTATGCTTGATACCAGCGCCCATCATTTGTATTTCCCATTTTGGACTGATAACTTACATAATTATTATCAGGATTGTTTCTTGCAACAAAGAATTTGTCATATCCATGCGGACTATATAGAGTAAATGACAGATACTGGCTGTTACCTCCATACCCATAACCAGAACCAAGCCACTGTCCTTTGTTTGTATATCCCTGCCTTACCTGATGATGGAACCCAAAATTCTGATAATTTCCCTGCCAGTTATTGTAATCCCTGCTGTACTCACTGAAGTCAAACTCAAAGCTGACTATGCCCCGTAAGCTAGGCCAGCGTTTCATCGGAATATCTTTGTTAAATCCTACCGTATAAGTCATAGTATGGAACGGATACAAAAAATAACTTACAGCCTTAAGTCCGTTTGCAAGATAATCGTCCACACCAATCTCTGCATAAAGCTCAAAGCCTGCCTTTTCCATAATCCAGTCCACTGTAAAGCTAGCCTTCTGGTCTTCTCCACCTACATTTCTTGAACTGTTAGTCCTGATTACATTCAGACTATAAAAGGGATTAAAATAAAAACCTATATTCCTGTCATCCCAGTAGCATTGGCATACTTTGCTAAAGCCTAATGACAATCCCTGTATATGAGGCACACTCCATGCAAGAGACCATCCGGTAAACAACCTGTAATCGTTGTCTGCATTATCATCAAAATATGCAGATTCTCCAAGACGTCCAATCCAATAACGTAATTCTATATCTCCCATGTACCAGTCAAGATAAGGCAAATACATACTGGTGCGTTTAAGGCCAAAGTCCAATTTAGGAAACGTTGCCGCATTGTTGGACAAAAGAAGGGGGTTCTGCGTTGCAGGGCCAATCCATACTGCACTTGTTCCAAATCCCACTGTAAATGTATAAAAGTTATATCTTATTTCCGTATCGCCCCAGTCAAAGGTCCAGAAAGGATCCTCCCCATAGCGCTGGAGATAATCACAGCTAGCCAAACCTGATGCCATCAAAGAAGAATCAGCACTGTACCAGTATCCGTAACCATTACTATACTTTGTAGGTATAAGTTCAAAGTCCAGATTCTGACTAAAGCTTATCATAGGCCTAAAGGAAATCTCCAATCCATAAGCCTTTGCATTGAAGCCAGCAGTCATACTTGTGTTGTACCCTCTACCCTGCCACAAAGCTCCGTCATTCTGGCCAAAAGGGTTTGCTGTATTGTAACTATTGTACCACTCAGGACTATATAATTTAAATTTCAGACTGCGATCTATGCCGTTTACAAACCAGTTATCATATTTATGTCCTGGAGTATATACAAAAATTGTACCAAGATTTTTGTCTTGCCACGGAGTAGTATCTTCGGCACTGACATTCCACTCAGAGGAAGCAACATCCCTGTAATTGATATAGTTACGTTCAGTATCACCTGTCAATGACAGAGCATAAAAATAATCTTCTTCGATACTCTTGAGGATTTCCTGGGAAAAAACAGATGAACACAACAATAATACTGTAAAAACAAATAAACTCTTTTTCATAATTAAGTGCTATAATACTTTAGAGTATATCTTTATACAATATTAAAGCTTCAGCAATATCAGGTCGGCAACAAATTTTAGTCATTATTGCTGTAAGTATTGATTAATTTTAAACTTATTTATAATATACGATTTGTATATAAGTCTAATAAGGAGATCAACTATGAAAAAGTTTATCGCAGCTATTGCTATGATCGCAGCTTTGTCATTGGTATGCGTAAGCTGCCAGAACACAACAAACCCTGAAGGAACAAGTGGTTCAGCTCCATCTGCTCCATCTGCACCTTCAGCTCCAAACGCTTAATTGGAACAGAAAGAGGATTCCCACCGTGGGAGTCCTTTTTTTATCTGAACACCACGTCTCTTGTTCCCTATTACGATATTCATTACCGTCCAATAATCTTCCATATAATTGTAAAACTCACAGGCACCTCTGGAAAGTTTTTAGAGATATCCGAATACTTGCACCGTTAAAGTACTAGTTTATTTTACAACTTACAAAAAAAGCTGTATACTTTGCTCATATGATAGAAATCAAGAAAGAAGAAGAAATCATCCCAAGATGTCTCCTTGTAGGAGCTCCTGCCAGACATAAGGACGAAGATCCTACTCCAAGGGAACTACAGGGGCTTGTCCATACCCTCGGAATGGAAATAGCAGATACCATAGTTTTAAATCGTATCGAACCTAATCCTGTCTATGGTATCGGCAAAGGTAAGGCAAGCGAAATCGCAACAAGAGCAAAGGAAATCTTTGCAGACTGCATCATCTTTGACTGGACTCTTGAACCAACAAAACAGCGCAACTGGGAAAAACTCACCAACATACCATGCTTTGACCGCAACGAAGTTATTATCCGTATATTCGGTCAGCGTGCCCAGACCAAAGAAGCTGTATTACAGGTAGAACTCGCCCGATTACAGTACAGTCTTCCTCGCTTAAGCCATATGTACGGTGATATGGCACGCCAGCGCGGAGGCAACTATGGATCCAAAGGTAGCGGAGAAACTCAGCTGGAGCTGGACCGCCGCCAGGTAGAAGAAAAGATCCTTCAGATCAAGAAAGACCTTGAGCAGGTAATCACAACCCGTGATACACAGCACAAACAGAGAGAGCGAAACTCTGTACCATCCTGTGCATTGGTAGGATACACAAACGCAGGCAAATCCAGTCTCCTTAATGCCCTCACAGGAGCAGAAGTCTTTGTAGAAGATAAGCTCTTTGCCACTTTGGACCCTACAACCCGTAAGCTCAACCTGCAGGAAGGATCAACAGTACTCCTCACAGATACTGTAGGATTTATCTCCAATCTTCCGCATACACTCATTGACAGCTTTAAGTCCACACTGGACGAAGCAGCCTACGCAGATTTGCTTGTGATTGTAGTCGACGCTTCCGATACTGATTGTGTAAAGCAATACAATCAGGTACTCAAGGTTCTTGGAGAAATCAAAGCTGACGAAAGCGAAAGACTTGTCCTGCTCAACAAGATTGACAGGGTACAGGATGATCCTGTACGCATGGCAGAACTTGAATCTCAGTTTCCGGAATCGTTACATATAAGTGCTCACACCCATCAGGGATTTGAGGACTTTATGGCAAGGATTACAGCTGTACTTTTGGGTACATCCCGCAAGTATATGATTCCTATGGCAAGAGCAGACCTGGTTGAACTTGTACGCAAGAATGGTACCATCGAGACTGAAGAATGGCTTGATGACAGAGTCAACCTTACAGCCCGTATCAAACCACGTACAAGAACATATTCCCTTGTTGAGGATTATATTCTGGAAGATGATTAGAAGTTTTATCGAAAAAGTACTTATCATGATACTTGCAGCAGTTATCGTCATAATAACTACTGTGACAGTTATTGTATTTACAACTTCGAGAGACAGTATCGGTCAGTCCTTTCGTAGGGCTGACCCTACTCCCAAAGAAGTCATGAGGCAATCCAAAAAGGCCAAACTCGATGCCTACAACGAAATAGGCGAAATCCGTACAGAGACCAAAGCCGACACCCAAGATTCAAGAGGTGTCACTCTCCTTGTAAAACCCTGGTTCTCATACCCAGGAGGGGATACCGCCCTTTACGAGGAACTATGTCAGAAAAACAGACTTTTCCGTTCCCTTATCAGTGAATATTTTACCCGCTACACATATAACCAGCTCAAGAGCATGGGTGAAGACACAATCAAAGAACAGTTATCTGATATTGTAAACAAACAACTTATCATGGGCACCATAACTTCCATATATTTTGAAAAACTCATTTATTTTGAGTAAATTAATGCAACTTTTTATAAACCATCAGTGTCCAATACTAGTGGAAACATTTGTTTTGTCGACACAGTTTAGTTTTTTGGGAGACTAGTTATGACTTCACCTGCTGCACAGGTCATCTTAAGTGTTATTCCTATTGTAGGAATCGTATTTGCTGCAACCCTTGTTTTTTTTGCCTTACTCTGGAAGCATAGCGAAAACAAACTCCGTATCAAGAATGGAACCTACCAGAACCGGGATTTTAACCTTAGGGTTTTCTCCCTCCTGGCAGGCCTTGTATTGATAGGAGTGGGACTGGTACTGACAGTAATGTTCTATATTCTCGGAGAAGGAATCACCTGGGGTCTTCTCAGCGGGCTTCTGACATTAGTCATTGGTATCATGTTATTAATTTTCTACAAAGTTAATCCTGATTACCACAATAATGGCAAAGAATGACCTTTTCAGAGGCATTGAAAACTTAATATCGTCCACCCGAGACAACTTTCTTGTAAAGGAAGTTCTCAACGGGCACAAGAGCGAAGCTTTTGCCACATTGATGACTTTGTACTCAAACAGGGTCAAAGCCGTAGGCATGAGTTTTTTGCATAACGAGACAGATGTAGAAGACTTTGTTCAGGAAGTCTTTGTCAAAGTCTATACAAACCTCGAAAGCTTTAAGGGTGAAAGTAAGTTTTCTACATGGCTGACACGGATAGCGTATACGACAGCCATCAACACAAAGACCAGGACCAAGGTGTATGATTCTTTGGCCGACGAGATTGAACTTGTAGCCAAAGGTTCCACCCCAGAAGAACAACAGATACAGCGCATTACAAAAGAAGCTGTCAAGGAAGCCGTAGAGGAACTTCCGGACAACTGCAAGTTTTGCGTGGATTTGTACTTTTTTTATGATATGGCATATGAAGAAATAAAGGTAATTACAGGTCTACCTGTAAATACCATAAAGAGCCATATATTCAGAGCCAAGAAAATACTCCGGACTAAACTCCAGGAATATGCATGTAACCAATAAGGTGGTAGCAATATGGAAAAAGATATTACAAGAAACTGCGATTATTACATGGACAGTTATCTCATGCTGGACAAAGGACAGATAGTTCCTCTCAAGACAGCGATTCATATCATGGGATGCAGAAAATGCCGTACAGAAATCCGTCAAATGATCAGAGCCGAAAAGCTGGCTGCAGTTCCTCTCAAAAAGCACGAACCTACTCCTTTCCTCAAAAAGCCTGTTACAATATTCCAGTGGATTCTTGTGGGAGTAATCCTTATTGCAACACTCAGCTTCTTTGGTATCTACACCCATCCCATACAGGACCCTGTTACCTATATATTGTTCAGTTCTACTTTTGCCTTTACAGTTACTGCATATATTGCACTTTTTATAGGAACTAATCTTGACTTCTTTGTCAAAAAAATAGAAACTAAGCATCGTTATTCTCACGAGTAAAAAACTCTATCCTTACTATATTTTAATGCCGAGATATTATACGTATGCCTTCAAAAACTAACAGTTACAACAAACCAGACTATTGGTCTCAAAAAGCATTCAGGGAGGGTTATCCTGCCCGCAGTGTTTACAAACTCGAGGAAATCGACAAGAAGTTTGGAATGCTCAAAAAAAATTACAAGGTCCTGGACTTAGGTAGTGCTCCGGGAAGCTGGACAACATGGCTTCTAAGGAACCTGGACAACACAGGACTTGTAGTATCAGTTGACTTGAATCCCCTGTCAAAGGATGTAAAAGGTGATAACCTTTTGTTCTTCCAGGGAGACTTGCTCAGTGAAGAAATTCGTAATAAAATTACAGAGAACGGTCCATACGACTTAGTTGTCTGTGATGCAGCACCGCTTACAACCGGTAACAGGACTATTGATACCTTAAGATCAAAAGCCCTCGTTGACATGGCTATCTGGTATGCAGAAAGCATGCTCAAGACCGGAGGCAATTTCTGTGTAAAGATCTTCCAGAATGGAGACCAGCAGAAAGAACTGCAGAAAATGCGTACTATCTTTACAAGTGCAAGAGGCTTCAAGCCGGAGGCATGCCGTACAGTTTCGTTCGAAACATATCTCATAGGACTCGGCAAGAAGTAGGGACAAAAACAGAGTTATGAAAAGTTTTTTTGCAAGTGGGTATCTCAAGTATATTGCAACATGTACAGGTGTTGCAGTAACATTGGGCGGTGCAGTATGTGCCGCTACTGTGATTGCATTGAATCACAGAAACTCATTGGGTAAGGGAGGTCTGGACAGTCCAGGTATCCCTCAAGTTACAGTAAATACTGTAGAACAGGCTATGCTGACAACAGATGACATGGGTATCGTCGCTGCTGTCAACGAAAACCTCGAGCTCGAGGCTCAGCCTGAACTATCTTATTTTTCTTACAGAATCAAGAAAGGTGACATGATTGGAGTTATTGCAGAACAATACGGTGTCACTCAAGATACACTTATCAGTGTCAACAATATCAAATCCAGTCGTCTTATCCAGATAGGACAGTATCTCAAGATACCATCCATGCCTGGTATTCTTTACACAGTACGTGAAGACGGCGAGACAATCGACACTATCGCCCAGAAATACGAAGTTGATTCCATCAAATGTTCTTCCATCAACAAAGTAGACCAGACAGAGAGCCTCAAGGCAGGAACTGCTCTGTTTGTTCCTGATGCAGAACTTGACTGGATTACAAGACAGGAAATCAACGGGGACCTTTTCAAAAAGCCTATCCATGGGCATTACTACACAAGTTCGTACTTTGGCTGGCGTGTTAATCCATTTGATGCTTCAAGACGTACATACCATGGCGGAATCGATATGGCATGTTCCTCTGGAACAAACATCTATGCTGCCCTTGATGGTACAGTTACTACAGCAGGTTGGAGCGATATATACGGTAACTATGTAATCGTAACACATCACTCAGGCTATCAGTCATTGTATGGCCATATGTCCAAGATCACCTGTAAGAAAGGTCAGCATGTAGGTACTTCTACAGTAATCGGTAAGGTCGGAAGTACAGGTCAGAGTACAGGACCTCACCTGCACTTTACAGTATACAAGAATGGCCGAAGCGTTAATCCGGCTAATCTTTGGGGTTAAGATTCATATCAAGGCACAGGATAAATATTCCTGTGCTTTTTTTTTACCTTAAGTTTACAAATAAAAAAACTGCTATATAATTTAAGACATGGCAGACTTGCTTACAGATTCACAATTTGATAAATATCGTAAACTCATTTATGACTCAAGTGGGATTACTTTCTCAGAGACCAACAGATCAATATTGGACAGTCGTCTCAAGGAACGCCTGAGAGAAAAGAGTCTTGATAGCGTTGATAAATATTATGATATGATTACAAGCGATCAGGGAGAGTTTAAGCTGTTCTTGGACAGTATTACTACGAACCTGACACGTTTTTTCAGAAATCAACCTCATTTTGATGCGCTCATCAACTATGTAGTTCCTCATGTCATAGAGAACAAGAAGAAAACCGGTGACACAAAGATTCACATATGGAGTGCTGGATGTTCTACAGGAGAAGAGCCCTATACAATAGCCATGCTTCTTAAGGACAAGCTCCCTGCCCCATATAGCTTTGATATCATGGCCAGTGATATTTCCTTGAAGTCACTTATGGTTGGTCAGCAGGGATTTTATCCAGAAGCCCGCATTACAGGTATTCCTCCAGAGTATCTGACAAGATTCTTTACCAAGAACGGAGCTGGTTACCAGGTAAAACCTGATTTGATGTCTACGATAAAGTTTGACTATCACAACTTGCGTTATGATTCAGGGGCACGTGACCTTGACATCATATTCTGTCGCAACGTATTGATATACTTTGATGAAGCAGCTCAGAAGGGTTGTATCGACAGATTCTATAATTCTTTAGGCAAGAATGCATTCTTATTTATAGGACACTCCGAAAGTCTCTTTGGAATGGATACAAAATTTGAATTCCTAAAGACACAGTGGGCGTGTCTTTACCAAAAGAATGAGTAGCAAACCGCTACCAATAAAGAGGGGTTTATAATGGATGACTTACAGGTTATGGTCTGCGATGATTCAGCCTTAATGCGTAACCTCATAAGCAGAATCGTTGACGGAACCAGTGGGATGCAAACCGTAGGAACCGCCATGAATGGTAAGTTCCTGTTACAGAAAATCCCTACACTCAAACCAGATGTTATTGTCCTTGATATAGAAATGCCTGAAATGACAGGTGTTGAATTTCTTAAGGAACGCAAAAAGCAGAATATAGACATTCCTGTCATTGTTCTGTCTTCCATCGCAACTAAAGGTGCTACAGTTACAATGCAGTGCCTTGAACTTGGAGCTTCTGACTTTATAACAAAGCCAGCTGGTTCCACATCAAGTAATATCTCTTCTGTTTCCAGTGCACTTATCGAACGTCTGGCTTCTTATGGAGGTCAGTATGCCCGTCGTCATGGCAAACAGATATATCCTCTTGATTATTTCATGCAGCAGGCCAAGCTTAAGGAAGCAGAATCTGCCGCAGTCAAAGAAGGAATCATAGACAAGATAAAGTCTACTCCTTCTACGTCAAGTACAAAAGATATCGGTCTCAAGCGGGAAACAACCAAGACAGACTTTACCAAGAGTGACTTTGCTCCGACTTTGTGGCAAAGTTCTCAAAAACCTAAGGATCCTGCTGTCATTACTGCAGAAAGGAATCCAGGTCCTATTGATGTTGTCGCCATCGGTATCAGTACAGGAGGTCCTAACGCCCTCCGTGAAGTATTTGCTAAGATTGACCCTAAATTTTCCAGGCCAATTCTTGTAGTTCAGCACATGCCTGCTGGGTTTACCAAGGAATTTGCAGCCTCTTTGGACAGAATCTGTCCTATCGATGTAAAGGAAGCAGAAGATGGGGATCTTATTCACCCAGGTCAGATTTATATTGCTCCGGGAGATTTCCATATCAAGGTCGAAAAATCTACGCTCTGCAATGTAATCAGGTTGAGCAAGGAAGACCAACGTAATGGACACAGACCTAGTGCAGACGTATTGTTTGAATCTGTTGCCAAGATATATAGGAACAGGGCATTGGGTGTCATAATGACAGGTATGGGACGCGACGGCGCTGCCCAACTTACAGAGATGCGAAAGCAGGGAGCCTGGACGCTTGGACAGGACGAAAAATCAGCTATTGTATACGGAATGCCAAAAGTTGCATGGGAAATGGGCGCTGTACAGCGTCAGGTAAGCCTCAGCAACATGGCAGACGAAATAAACAAGCTTGTTAGAGATCATGCTAACGGCTAAACGGACAAATCAGAGAGAGAGAAACTTCAGGGAGCCAAAAGCTCCCTGTTTTTTTTGCCTGAGGTCTCAGCATAAACCACAGAGACATTTTGCATACAGCACAGTAACATTCCACATACAACACAGGGGCTTTTCAAATAACTATTCAGTGTTTTAAAAAAACTATTCAGTATTTTCAAAAAACTATTCAGTGTTTTAAAAAAAGTACCCAGTTCTTTTAAAAAAGTACCCAGTATTTTTAAAAAAGTATCCAGTTCTTTTTTAAAAGTATCCAGTTCTTTTTAAATTCTACTGTTTACTTTTTTCATTTTCACAGGGACTTTTTATCAAAACCATAGGAGCAAACATTCAATACATGCTTGGCAAAAACATAAAAGTCCATAAACTCTGTCTAAAAGTGTGCTGCATTGTTTATTTGGATAAAATTGAGTATACTTATAGGTGATGAATACAATTTTTAATCCATATTTGGACCGCATTGAACAAGCAATAAAAACCGCACTTCCTAAGGACCCTGCTTCCCAATGGATTAAAGATTCCTTTGGTACATACGATGCACCTCTTAAAAAGGAGTACATCGCTCCCCTCACCGACCCTACTTCAGGACTTGTAAATCTTGGCGGTAAAAGGTGGAGGCCTCTACTTCTTGTATTATGTGCAGAAGCCTGCTCTATACGTAATGGGCTGACTCCACAGCAAACTGAGTTTGTTTTGGATAATGCATATAAGCTTACACCTCTTGTGGAGTTTGTACACACAGCAAGTCTTATTCATGATGATATAGAAGATTCATCTGATACAAGGCGAGGACAACCTGCAGCATATATTACTTACGGCATGGATACTGCAATCAACGCAGGCAGCTGGCTATATTTTGAAGCTCCTGTGTGTATACAAAACCTTGATATCTCAGACCAGCTCAAGCTTAAGCTCTATGATATCTACACTATGGAACTAAGGCGGCTTCACTTGGGGCAGTCTATGGATATATTGTGGCACCGCAACAAGAC
Source organism: Treponema sp. (assembly GCA_045616545.1). Lineage (GTDB taxonomy): Bacteria > Spirochaetota > Spirochaetia > Treponematales > Treponemataceae > Treponema_D. The sequence goes on from JAZLGX010000044.1 coordinate 58,273, forward strand.
CACATTTATTACCAAGGATGAATATCTGACAATGGTTAAGAGCAAAACTGGTACTTTATCAAGTTTTGCGGCAAAAGTCGGATCCATGATTGCTCTCTCAGATACAGAAACAGTTGATCTGTATGGTAAGACGGCATCTCAAATTGGAGCCGGTTTTCAGATTATAGATGACGTCATCAACCTGACTATAGGCAACCCTGGCAAAAAGCGCGGGGATGATATTGTAGAAGGCAAGCTGTCATTGCCTGTTATCATGTTCAAGACTAAGATGGGGCAATCCAGCAGCGAGGTTAAAGCTCTGGAAGACTGCTTCATTCACGCTTCACAAGAAGGAATTGATAGTCCTTATGTGGACAAGGCAATAAGTATCCTTGAAGCTAGCGGCTGCATAAATCAGGCAAGGGATGAAGGTATTGCCCTTATCAATAGAAGTCTTCAGGATTTGGAGTCCATTTCCGGCAAAAATCAGCCAATGGATCTTATAAAAGATTTATTCATCAGTATGATTCCTAAGGGGATTCAGCAACAACTACCAATTAACAAGGAGGGCACCGATGCTTGAATCTTGCGAAAAACTGAATAATCAGGCTATAGCCCTTGCAGCAGAAGGCGAATTTACAGAAGCTATTGCATGTTTTATGCGGGCACTTACTATAGAAACCGAAAACTATCTCTTATGGTACAACCTAGGTATCACTTACCGGGACGCAGGTAACATTGAACAGGCTATGGAAGCTATGACAAATGCCCTGCGCCTTAATCCCGATGATTCGGAAATAATAGAATCTTTAGCTTTGCTTACCTATACAAGCGGAGACATAGACAAAGCTCTCATGTATTGTTCAAGAGGATTAAGACGTAACAAAGCAAATATTCATCTTTGGAATACCCTCGGAATCATATATTTCAAGCAGGGGTACTTCAAGGGTGCCAGCGAAGCTTTTGAGCAGGCTTTACTCTTTAACCCTTATTATGATGATGCCTTGTACAATCTCCGAGATACTTATGATGAACTGGGCAACGTAGCCGGCATGGAAGAATGCCAGAGAAAACTGGACTCTATCCGACAGAAGGGGACTAAGACAATACTATGAACAATAGGGCTATTGTAATAGACACAGAGACTTCCGATACAGAAGGCACCGGTACCAAAGCGGATAAGTCCGTTATGGTACTACCTATGATAAAAGATTCCTGTGCCGGTTGTGCAACTGGATGTGACAAGCAGGGAGCAGCTTTTGCTGTTTCCAATCCTCTTAACCTGCCTGTCAAAAAAGGTACGATAGTCATCTTAAGTCTGTCCAAAAGAGCTCTTGCCATACAAGGTATGGTATCTTTGCTGTTTCCATTCTTATGCTCTATCCTGGGATTCTTGCTTGGGGGGCATTTTGGATTTAGTGAAGAGATGAAGGCTGTTCTTGTACTTATAATGTTAGCTTGCTCAAGTCTTATCGTATTCTTAGTAACCAGATTTCACCCTATGACTGGAAAACCTCAAATTATTGAAATCTATTGACCAATGTTCTATAATAGATTGCTATGAGTAAGTATATTCTTGTAACAAGTGGAGTTTGTTCCAGCTTAGGTAAAGGTGTGGCTGCAAGTACAATAGGCAGCCTTCTTGAATGCAGTGGATTAAAGATTGCTATGATGAAATGCGATCCTTACATCAACGTAGACGCTGGAAATATAAGTCCTTATCAGCATGGAGAGGTTTATGTTACAGAGGACGGAGCCGAAACCGACCTTGATTTAGGTAATTTCAGTCGATTTACCAGTGTTAATATTACTGACGAAGACTGTCTTTCTATTGGTAAGGTTTACGAAAATGTTATCAAGAATGAAAGAGCCGGTCGTTACAATGGTCGTACAGTTCAGGTAATTCCTCACATCACTGATGAAATCAAGCGTTCAATCCGTCATGTAGGAGCTTCTACAGGAGCTGATGTTGTTATCGTAGAAATCGGAGGAACAGTAGGTGATATTGAAGCTGTTCCTTATCTTGAAGCCAGCCGTCAGCTTGTGCGTGAACTTGGAAAAGGTAATGTTCTCAGCATTCATATGACACTCATTCCTGTTATCACTGGTGGTGAGCTTAAGAGTAAGCCAACACAGACAGCTGTCAAACAGTTGCAGCAGTCTGGTATTCAGCCAGATGTTCTTGTATGCCGCTGCGAAGGTGAAGTTGATGAAGGTCTCAAGAAAAAGATTGGACTTTTCTGTAATGTTGCACCTAACGCTGTATTTGTTTCTCCTGATGTAAACAAGTCAATCTATGAACTTCCTGTTATTTTCCATGAGCAGGGCATTGATTCTCTCATTCTCGAAAAACTTGGGCTTGGTAACCGCAATACTGACATCAGACAGTGGACAGACTTCCTTGCTAAACTTAATAATCCATCTCATCACATAACAATTGGTATGGTAGGAAAGAAGGATTATCTTGAAGACTGCTACAAATCTGTACAGGAATCTCTCCTTCATGCAGCTGTTACCGGATACAATACAGAGATTAAGATAAAGAAGATTGATGCAGAGGTTTTGGAACATTCCGATCCAAAGGATTATTTTGACGGTGTAGACGGTATTGTTATTCCTGGTAATTACGGACAGAGAGGTTTCCTCGGTCTCCTTACTACTGTTAAATATGCGCGTGAACACCAGATTCCTTATCTTGGTATCGATCTTGGTATGCAGCTTATGGCTATTGATACTGCACGTTCTCTCTGTGGATGGGAAGATGCAGATACGACAGAGTTTATTTCCAACTGTAAGCATGCCATTATCTCCCTGCCGGAAGAACAGTCTGAGATTAGTGCCGGTGTAATGAAGTTGGGAGCTTCGGCTATCAATATCGAGCAGAATACAAAGCTTTATGCTGCCTATAACTCTAACTGCGTTGTTGAGCGTCACAGATCAAAGTATACTTTTGACCGCAGATATACTAAAGATATGGTTGAACATGGTCTTATCATAAGCGGTAAATCTGAACTAGATGACTCTACGGAAGCTTTTGAATGGAAGAATCATCCTTGGGGAATTGGTGTACAGTACCATCCTGAGTTTGTAAGCCGTCCATCTAAGCCTCACCCATTATTCCTCTCATTCATTCAGGCTGCTCTCAAAAACCAAAAATAAGGATAAAAATTATGACTGCACTCTCCAGATACAGATTTTTCAGATTTATATTGTGGGGTGCAGTCTTTTTGGTCTTATCGGCCTGCTCCCTCCGCTATACAGAAGAAGCCAACACAGAAGATCTTGTTCCTGAATTCAGCTTTGAAAACATGAGCCTCAGTCGATATTCTAATAACACTATCGAGTTACAGATAAACGCTGATACTTTTGAACAATACAAGGGCAACACAGAAAATTATGCAAAAAATGCTGACTTTACAACATGGGACAAAGATGGAAAGATTGAGTCCCAGGGAAGTTGTAAGCTTCTCGGTATAGACGGCAAAAACAATGTTTATACGATGTTTGATGACATTACTATAAAGAACTTTTCTGATAACTTTGAAATTAATGCCAACGCCTTAAAATTTAACTCTGATACAGAACAGCTTGTTTCCGGAACAGATGATAAGGTATCAATTGTAAGGGATGATATAGAAATAGTAGGTACTGGATTTTCGGCAAGTGGTGTAAGCAAAAGTTTTGCCTTTACTACTCTTGAGTCAGGTACTATCTATACAAATGATGAAACTGACAATGCCAGTGAGGAGACAGATTTTTGAATATGAAAAAGTATATAAAATATATAGCATTGATCCTGTCTGCAATTTTTTTGACCCTGTCTCTGGCTGCAGAAACTATTACTTTCAATGCAGACTCTATGAGTGGTGTTGCAGGAGACAAAAACTCACATACTACCCTTTCCGGGAAAGCTATGGTCAATACTTCGTCTGTAAGCATTAATGCTGACACGATAGAAATGTATGGCAAGGACTTTAGGTTCATCAGAGCAACGGGAACTGTTTCCGGCATAAATACAGAAAGCCAACTCAACTTTACTTGCGGTAAGTTTATGTATGACAGAGAAACAAAGCTTATAACTTTGGAGCAAAACGTCCATCTTGTTGATCAGGAAAACAACGTCACAGCAGATGCTGAATTAATCGAATTTAACGAAAAGACTAATATTTCCATCATGCAGATTAATGTAAAGCTTGTACAAAAAGATAATGTCTGTAAATCAAGTTATGCCGTTTATAACAAGAATCTCCAGACTCTTGATATGAGTGGAAATCCAGAAGTTACGCAGGGAAATGATAAGTTTAAGGCACAGCAGATTTCTCTTAATCTGGAGACACAAGAGATAACTCTAGACGGACGAGTAAGGGGTTCTGTTACATCTACTGAATCCGATGCACAAAATACAGAAACTGTAGAGACAACAAGTGATAATGCAGTAAAGACAAGTTCCAGTTCAACTTCAAAAAAGACTAAAACCACCAAAAAGAATACATCTAAGGCTAAATAATAATTATGGAAGAACAATTAACAAATTTTGAAGAAACAGATACTACCCAATCTAAAGAAAACCATACACTGAGAGTATCTTCTCTATATAAGCAATTCGGGAGAAAAAAGGTTGTTAAAGGTATAGAGTTTTCAATGCATACAGGTGAAGTCTTAGGGCTTTTGGGACCTAACGGAAGTGGAAAAACTACTACTTTTTATATGATAGTTGGGTTTTACAAGCCAACAGCTGGAGAAGTATTCATGGATGACCAGAAGATTACTGATCTTCCAATGTACAAAAGAGCTCAGTACGGTATATCTTACTTACCTCAGGAGCCAAGTGTATTCCGAAAGCTTACTGTAGAAGAAAATATCTGGTCAATATTAGAAACTCGAAGAGATTTATCTAAAAAGCAAAAGAAGCAGCAACTTGAAGAGTTAATAGAAGAATTTGATATAGGAAGAATACGTAAACAACAGGCTTATACGCTGTCAGGAGGAGAGCGTCGAAGAACAGAAATTGCTCGGTCTCTTGCAATTGAACCTAAATTTCTCCTACTTGATGAACCTTTTGCAGGTATTGATCCTATCGCTGTTGCAGATATCAAAAAGATGATTAAGCTCCTGACAAAAAGAGATATCGGTATACTCATCACAGATCACAATGTTCGTGACACTTTAGAGATTACAAACCGCGCTATCATTGTCTCTTCAGGGACAATTGTTATTCAAGGAACACAACAAGAGATTCTTGATTCACCTTTGGCCAGAGAAATCTATCTTGGCGAAGATTTTTCAATGTAATATTTCTTAAAAAAAATAGAGCCACCCTTGTATATAAGGGTGGCTAATGAAGTCTAGCAATAAAAACTTATGTCTTTATTATGCGTTTGCTTCTTCAGCAGCAGGAGCAGCTTTCTTTGCAAGCTTAGCATCCTTTCTTGCCTTGTTCTTGATGGCAGCGTTACAGAATTTACAAATCTTTACCTTCTGTCCATCAATCTCTGTTGCATACAGAGTCTTGATCTGTTCTTTTCCACAAACAGCGCAAGTTCCGCGTCCATGGTTAACTTCCTTACGGATTCCAGTTCCACGATGTGCTTTAGACATGGTTTACTCCTTATCAGCTGTAGCTTCTGCAGATTCAGCAGCAGCCTTCTTTGCAGTTGTTTTCTTTGCAGGAGCTTTCTTAGCTGGAGCCTTTTTTTCAGCTTTTTCAGCCTTTGGAGCCTCAGCCTTCTTTGCTGGCTTTTCTTCAGCAGCTTCTGCTTCAGGAAGTTTGTAATCAACAAGCTCAAGGATTACTACATCAGCAGCGTCACCCTGGCGATATCCCATCTTAAGAACACGTGTGTAACCGCCATTGCGATCCTTCATGCGTGGTCCAATTTCTGTGAACAATTTGTTCAAGATCTTTTCATCAGCAATATATCTAGCAGCCATTCTTCTGTTATGTACTGTGTCAACTTTGGCACGAGTAATTAACTTTTCTGCTGCTTTGCGTACTTCAAGAGCCTTTGACTTTGTTGTAGTAACACGTTCATATCTGAACAATGATGTTACCATATTGCGTGACATAGCACGGCGGTGGGCTGTAGTACGTGAAAGCGGATTAAATCCATTCTTGTGGTTCATTCGGTTTCGTCCTTTTTGTTACGGAGATTGGCTTTCTGAACATTTGTATAATCTGTCATGCCAAGACATAAGCCTCTTTCTTCAAGCTTCTGCTTGATTTCTTCAAGAGATTTCTTTCCGAAATTACGAGTCTTAGTAATATCATCTTCCGTTTTCTTTGTTAATTCACCAATTGTGTGAATATTTGCATTCTTCAGACAGTTAGAACTGCGTACGGAGAGTTCAAGTTCTTCAACTGAAGTATTGAGCAACTGACGTACCATTTCATCGCCTTCATCCAGATCTTCACCAGTTGAATACTCGCTTTCATTGAAGTTAACAAAAATAGCAAAATAATCTTTTGCAATCTTAGCAGCTTCAGCTAAAGCGTCTTCCGGTTTAATAGATCCGTCGGTCCAGACTTCAAGAATCAGCTTGTCATAATCGTTACGCTGACCTACGCGGCAAGGCTCAATGGAATATTTAACCTTTGGAACAGGTGTAAATATGCAGTCCATTGCAATTGTTCCAACAACTTCAATGTAGTGCTCATTGGTTTCTGCAGGAACATATCCTCTACCTAAGTCAACTTGTATTTCAATCTCAAGGTGAGCTCCTTCCATCATGGTAAAGATCTCAAGATCCTTTGTCATTACTTCAAGCTGACCATCTTTCTCAAAGTCTCCACTCTTAATAGTTCCAGGACCTTTGAATTCGTAAAGGATAGTTTCTTGCTCTACGTCCCGCGGCAGGCGCAAACGAATCTGTTTCAAGCTGTTTAGAACTTCCAGTGTATCTTCAGAGATGTTTGGAATAGTTTCAAATTCACTGGAAATAACATGAGGAACACCATTTGCATCATACGAAGTAATCCTAACGGAAGAAATCGCATATCCCTGAATTGAAGAAAGAAGTACACGTCTGAGAGTATTACCCACAGTAGTACCAAATCCAGGTTCAAAAGGATAAGCGGTAAACTTTCCGTAGTTTGGATTTGTTTCGAGATGCTCAAATGTAATGCCTTTTGGTTTCTTAAAACCCTTAAGCAGATTTTTGCGAGCCATCTGAACTCCTTATTATTTAGAATAGAGCTCAACCACGAGCTGTTCTTTTACATCAGCAAGGTCTGTAACTTCTTCACGGCGTGGATACTGAACAAATGTACCTTTTACGGCATCAGCATCAAGTGTAATCCATGGAGCTGTTCCAGATTTCTCAACTTCTTTAAGACCATCCTGGATGATTGCAAGCTTCTTGCTCTTTTCCTTGATCTCGATTACATCACCTGGCTTAACCTGGTAGCTAGGAATGTTTACAATACGTCCGTTAACCATAACGTGACGATGAGAAACAACCTGACGAGCCTGGTTACGACAAGCAGCATAGTGCATTCTGAATACTACATTATCAAGACGGCTTTCAAGCAAGCGAATGAGGTTTTCACCAGTTACACCAGGCATACGAAGAGCATGCTCAAATGTGAGGTGGAACTGTTTTTCCTGAAGACCATACATTCTCTTAATCTTCTGCTTTTCACGAAGCTGGATACCATATTCACTGCGCTTTCCTGTACGAGCTTTAGGATCCTTTCCAGGAGCGGCACGCTTCTTATTGATAGGGCATTTATCGCTCTTGCAGCGGTCGCCTTTAAGGAATAATTTCTTCTGTTCTGTTCTACAAAGTCTACAAACAGGACCTGTGTATCTTGCCATATTGGTCTAATCTCCTTACATGCGGCGTGTTTTGCGTGGGCGACATCCATTATGTGGAATAGGTGTAACGTCAGAAATAGACTTAACCTTGAGGCCCAAAGTTCCAAGAACACGAATAGCGTTTTCACGTCCGATTCCTGGTCCCTTTACAAAAACATGAACTTCACGCAAGCCGTAGCTTGCTGCGCGCTGTACAGCTGTTTCAGCAACAGACTGAGCTGCAAACGGAGTAGATTTCTTTGCTCCGCGGAATCCTAAACCACCTGAAGAGGCCCATGAAATAGCATTGCCTCTAAGGTCTGTAATTGTTACGATAGTGTTGTTGAAAGTAGCCTGAATATAGACATTTCCTTCATAAACACTCTTCTTTTCCTTTCTCTTCTTTACGGTTGCCATCGATTACCTCCGCTTTACTTCTTCTTGTTAGCAACGGTCTTCTTCTTACCCTTGCGTGTACGAGAATTTGTGCGAGTGCGCTGACCACGTACAGGGAGACCCTTACGGTGGCGAGTACCACGATAACTTCCAATATCTATAAGACGTTTAATGTTAAGACCGATTTCTGAACGAAGACGACCTTCTGTCTTATAATTAGCATCAATAGCTTCACGAAGCTTACCAAGATCTTCCTGAGAAAGATCATTAATCATTGCATCAGGACTGATTTTTGTAATTTCGCAAATGTTGTTTGCTGCTGAACGACCAATACCATAGATGTATGTCAATGCAATGTTGACATGTTTGTTAGGGAGGTCAACTCCCGCAATTCGAGCCATCAGTTAACTCCTCAACCCTGTCTCTGCTTGTGTTTTGGGTTTGAACAGATAATACGTACAATACCGTTTCTCTTTATAACCTTACACTTGTCGCAAATGGGCTTTACGCTGGTTCGTACTTTCATAAAAGTCCCCCTGGGAAAAATGAATACTCGCTGAATCATGGCAGTTCGCTATGAACTACAATTCAGCGACCCACAAACCACTAATTAGTAGGTGTAGTAGTATATCATTTTTTCCCTAACTTATTCTAGACCTATTCACAAAATTCTTTATATTTTAAAGACTTCGTGAATGAAGCTTACCCTTCTTAACAAGACCATCCTGATGATGCATCTTAAGAAGAGCTTCAACCTGTGCCATAGTATCCAAGTCAACACCAACCAAAATTAAAAGTGAAGTACCACCCATCAACATAGAAATTGATGCAGGGAACTTAAAGATAATCTGGATTACTGTTGGCAATACTGCAATAACAGCAAGATATAATGATCCAGGAAGAATCAGACGGTTTAAAACCTTCTGGAGATATTCCTCAGTCTTGTCTGTTCTGATTCCAGGAATAGAACCACCGTTTTCACGGATATTCTTTGCGATTTCAGTAGGGTTCAGGGTAACCTGAGTGTAGAAGTATGCAAAGAATATGATCAACACAACTTCGATAATATTATACCAAATTCCAAGTGGATTAAGCACTAAAGAAACTCTTGAAAGCCAAGTTGCCTTGCTTGCAAAAGAGTTTGCAATCTGCAATGGGAATGTCAGGAATGCCGAAGCAAAGATGATTGGAATAACTCCTGACGGATTGATTTTAAATGGGATATATGTACTCTGTCCGCCATATACCTTTCGTCCAACCTGCCTTTTAGCATAGTGAACAGGTATTTTTCTTTCACCAGACTGTTCTATGATAACAAATCCAATGATGACAGCAAACAAGAGAAGAGCTACGATAACAAAAACAAGGTTTATGTCACCAGCAGATACACCCTTACCCAACTCATAAATCGCATTTGGAAGACGTGCTACGATACCAGCAAAAATCAGCATAGAAATACCATTACCAATACCGTGCGCAGTAATCTGATCACCTAACCAAACTGTAATCATAGATCCTGTGGTTACAGAAAGAATAGCAATCAAATTAAAATAGACTTTATTATCAAATATAATCACGCCAGGAACTGCCTGGTTGATGGTGTCAGCATAGACAGTAAGAGCTACAGACTGAATTACACAAACAATAATTGTTCCAACTCTAGTCCAAGCCTGTACTCTCTGCTGACCACCCTCTTCCTGGGCAATTCTTTTGAGTGACGGGAAAATGACCAGTGCAAGCTGGAGAATAATCTGTGTTGAAATATAAGGCATTACACCTAACATAAACACAGAAAATCTCTCGAATGCACCACCTGCAAAAAAGTCCATGTAACTGGCAAACGCACTTTCAGCACTATTAGCAAAACTTTCAAAGTACTGTAAAAGTAAGGTTGCATTAATGCCTGGAATTGTCAAAACGCTTCCAAGACGGAAAACAGCGAGAATGAGCAATGTAAAGAAAATACGAGAACGTAATTCTTTTACCTTGAACATATTCACAACAGGATTGTTTGCCATTTAGTCACTCCACACCGTTTTTATTTTGTTTCTTTTTCAGCAGCTTCTTTTACAGAACCACCGGCCTTTTCAATTTTAGCTTTTGCCGAAGCAGAAACCTTATCAACGTCTACAGTGAGTTTCTTTGTAAGATCGCCATCACCAAGAACCTTAACCAAAGCATTAGCCTTGTTAAGTAAACCCTTGTTAGCAAGAGTTTCACGATTTACAGTTTCACCATCGTTGAACTTTGCTTCAATCAATTTAAGATTTACGCAAACATATTCTTTCTTGAACGGATAGTTAGAAAATCCACGCTGAGCAACACGACGGTACAAAGGCATCTGACCACCTTCGAAACCAACATATGTCTTTCCGCCTGAACGAGACTGCTGTCCCTTGTTTCCTTTTCCAGCTGTTGTACCACGACCAGAAGAAGAACCACGACCTACTATACGTCTCTTTTTATTAGCACCCTGAGGGGCTGTTAATGTAAAGTCTGCCATTAGTTGATCTCCTCAACTTTTACCAAGTGAGCAACAGAAGCAACCATACCGCGCATAGCAGCGTTGTCTTCGTGTTCTACTACGGAATTAATTTTCTTAAGACCAAGGCTGCGAACAGTTGCTACTTTAGCAGGCTTCTGTCCGATGGTGCTTTTTACTAATGTTACACGTAATTTCTTTGCCATAATCAGCCCCACATATCCTTAAGTGTCTTACCACGATTCTGTGCAACTTCACGAGCATCCATCAAGTTAGATACTGCATCAAATGTTGCACGAACTACGTTTACAGATGTGCTTGAACCTAAAGACTTAGAAATAACGTCTGTAACTCCAGCTGCATCCATAACTGCACGTACTGCACCACCTGCAATAACTCCTGTACCAGGACAAGCAGGCTTAAGCAATACAGAAGAACTCTTGTACTTTCCAAGGATTTCGTGTGGAAGAGTACCATTCTTCATTGGAAGAGTAACGAGATTAGCCTTAGCCTTATCAATACTCTTTCTGATTGCATCAGTAACATCATTTGCCTTACCAAATCCGTAACCAATGTGTCCTTTCTGATCTCCTACTACAGTAAGAGCAGAGAAAGACATTCTGCGTCCACCTTTTACAGTTTTAGCAGTACGGTTAAGCTTAACAAGCTTTTCTACGAATTCGTCAGCAGGCTTTCTATCAACATTCTTGTGTTCCATAGCCTCTCCTAGAATACAATTCCCGCACTACGGGTAGCGTCAGCAAGGGCCTTTACAACACCGTGATAGAGGTAACCATTACGGTCAAATACTACTGTTGTAATATTTTTTTCCTTAAGGCGTGCACCCAAAGCTTCTCCAAGTTTTGTTGCGCTGGCTACATTAGCCTTAAGATCAACAAAATCCTTTTCAAGTGTAGAGATGGAAGCAAGAGTCTTACCTTCATCATCATTAATAACCTGAACATAGAGGTTACGTCCACTTCTGAACACTGTCATGCGAGGGCGCTCAGCAGTTCCGTAAATTGATTTACGAATGTGAATCTTTCTGTGCAGGCGCTTTCTGTCTTTATCATTAAGTTTCTTGAACATATCAATTCACCTTATTATTTTACGCCGGTCTTGCCGACTTTGCGTCTAATAACTTCGTTCTCATAACGAATACCCTTTCCCTTATAAGGTTCTGGGCCACGTAAACTACGAACTTCTGCGCTAAACTCGCCAACCTGCTGTTTATCGATACCAGTGATAGTAATCTTACCATCTTTATCAGCTGTTACTGTAAGACCTTCTGGAATTACAGCAACGAATTCTGAAGAATAACCAAGGTTCATGATAATGTTCTTACCCTGAACTTCAGCACGGTATCCTACACCAGTCATTACCAAAGTCTTTGTAAATCCTGCAGATACACCAGTTACCATGTTGTTGATAAGCTGACGATACAAACCATGAGCTGCAGAAGCAGCCTTAGATTCATTAGCAGGAGTTACGATAACTTCTGATCCTTTTACTTCAACTTTTACCAAGTTGTTAACATTCTGCTTGAGTTCTCCCTTTGGTCCCTTTACAGTTACCATATCAGGAGCTACTGTTACAGTTACACCTGCAGGGATAGTTACAGGAAGTTTACCAATTTTTGAAGCCATTGTTTTCTCCTATTACCATACTGTGCAGATCAACTCGCCACCAACCATCTTTTCAGATGCTTTCTTGCCAGTTGTAACACCACTTGATGTTGAAACGATTAATGTGCCATATCCGTTATAAACGCGTGGCAAATCCTTATAACCAGAATAAATACGACGTCCTGGTGTTGAAACTTTCTTCATACCATGGATAACTGTCTTATTCTGATCATCATACTTCAAGAAAATACGAATGATGCTGTGTCCATCATCATCCTGAACTTTCTTAAAGTTCTTAATATATCCCTCAGTCTTGAGGATCTTCACGATTTCCAGTTTCATCTTAGAAGTAGGTACATCTACTTTCTCGTGACCAGCCTTTGCTGCATTCTGGACTTTTGTGAGCATATCTGCTATTGGGTCTGAAGCTGCCATCTATATTCTCCTGTCACTACCAAGATGATTTTGTAACGCCTGGTAAAAGGCCTTCGCTTGCTAATTTGCGGAAACAAATACGACAAATCTTGTACTTGCGCAAATATCCATGTGGACGTCCACAAATCTGACATCTGTTATAGCGACGTGTGCTATATTTAGGTGTCTTATTTGCTTTGATAACCATTGATTTCTTAGCCATGAACTTCTTCCTTATTTCCTAAATGGCATACCAAACTTGGTTAACAAAACGCGTGCTTCATTATCTGTGCGTGCGCTTGTTACGATACTGATGTTCATACCAGAAATCTTAACGATTTTATCAAAGTCGATTTCCGGGAAGATAATCTGTTCTGTAATACCAAGAGAAAAGTTTCCGTGTCCATCAAAACCAGTAGCTTTGATACCGCGGAAATCCTTAACACGAGGGAGTGCTACGTTGATTAAACGATCGAGGAATTCATACATCTGATTTCCACGAAGAGTAACCATAGCACCTACTTCCTGTCCTTCACGAAGCTTGAAGTTTGCAATACTTTTCTTTGCTCTTGTTTTAACAGCCTTCTGACCGGTAATCTGAGTGAGATCTGTAACTGCAGCATCAAGAAGTTTCTTATTCGTGAGAGCTTCGCCAACACCCATGCTTACAACAATCTTTTTGATTGCTGGAATCTGCATCTTAGATGTGTATCCGAGTTCCTTAAAGAGCTCTGGAGCGATTGTTTCATTATAGACTTTCTTAAGCCGTGGTACGTAATTTTCCATTACAGTGTTTCTCCACACTTGCGGCATACGCGAACTTTCTTGTCGCCGTCAAGCTTGTAACCAATTCTTGTAGCACCGCATTTCTTACATACGATTGCTACATTTGAAATGTCCAGAGGAGCTTCAATTTCAGCGATTCCGCCTGCATCCTGCTGGGATCTTCTCTTCATTGCCTTCTTTACAATGTTAGCGCCAGATACAATTACGCGACCTTTGCCATTCTTAACAAATACACGTAATACAGTTCCGCGTTTACCCTTGTCTTTTCCAGCAAGAATTTCTACGTTGTCATCCTTACGGATCTTGAATTTCTGTGCCATAGTATTCACAGCTCCTTAAAGGACTTCCGGAGCAAGTGATACGATCTTCATAAAGTCCTTATCACGGAGCTCACGGGCTACAGGTCCAAATATACGTTTTCCTTTTGGGTTATGATCAGCATCTACGATAACGCAAGCGTTATCATCGAAACGAACATATGTTCCATCTGGGCGGCGATATTCTTTCGCAACGCGAACAATTACAGCCTTCTGTACAGAACCTTCCTTAATTGTAGATGTTGGAATTGCTTCCTTAACAGCTACCACAACAATGTCACCAATACCTGCATAACGGCGGTGTGATCCACCTAAAACCTTAATGCACTGAACCAACTTAGCTCCGGAGTTATCGGCAACAACCAAATTTGATTGCATCTGAAGCATATTCTTCTACTCCTCGCTTATTTAGCTCTCTCGATGATAGCATCGAGACGCCAGCACTTATCTTTACTGATTGGGCTGCACTCTACGATGCGAACTGTATCGCCTGTGTGGGCTTCATTCATCTCATCGTGGGCCTTGCATTTCTTTGTACGTGTAACGTACTTCTTATACAGGCGGTCCATCTTCTTTGTATCAATAGAAACAACGATAGTTTTATCCATCTTGTCACTAGTGACGATACCTACGAATGAACGTTTTGCAGCCTTCTTCTCTACATTCTGTTCTTCCACGGGTCAGCTCCTAGTTCTTTGCAGCAACAGCTTCAGCAGCAGCAGCTCTAAACTTAGCCAAATCCTGCTGATGAATAAGAGTATTCAAACGTGCGATCTCGCGACGAAGAGTACGCTTCTGCATTGGGTTTTCTACATGTCCAACAACAGCCTGAAAGCGGATGTCCATGTACTGTCTTTTAATGTCATTGCGCTTTGCAACGAGTTCGTCATAAGAAAGATCTTTATCATTCTTTTTCTTTGAATCTGCCATTTCTTACTCCTACTCTACTGTTGGGCGGAATGCCACTTTAGTCTTAATTGGTAATTTGCTTGCAGCAAGTTCCATAGCACGAGCGGCTAATTTTGGATCAACTCCACCTACTTCAAACAAAATCATGCCTGGCTTAATAACGGCTGCCCAGAATTCTGGAGCACCCTTACCCTTACCCATACGAGTATCGGCAGGTTTCTTAGAAACAGGCTTATCAGGGAACACGCGAGTCCACAACTGACCCTGACGGTTAATACAACGGTTGATAGCAACACGAGCAGCTTCAATATGTTTTGCACTGAGCCATACTGGTTCAAGAGCAACAAGTGCTACTTCACCAAAATCGATGTTGTTGTCACGAGTTGCAAATCCCTTCTCGCGACCACGCTGTACCTTACGGTGAGCAACTCTTTTAGGACTAAGCATTTTCTACTTTTCCTCCCTCAGATTTTGGAGCGCGACCACCTCTACGTTCACCATTTGGGCGACGTGGCTTTCTTACAACTTCACCAGCATCTTCATTCTGCTGCTGACCGTAGTTCATTCCATTGTATACCCAAACTTTAATACCGATCTTTCCATATGTTGTCAAAGCTTCATATGTACCATAATCGATGTCAGCACGAAGAGTATGGAGAGGTACACGACCTTCCTTATGCTCTTCAGATCTAGTCATATCTGCACCACCAAGACGTCCAGAGATACGAATCTTGATACCCTGAGCTCCGCCCTTCATAGCATTTGCAGTAGACTGCTTGAGAGCCTTGCGGAAAGAACCGCGACCAGCAAGCTGACGTCCAACATTCTGAGCAATAAGAGAAGCATTTACTTCGGCACGCTTAACTTCTTTGATCTTAATCTGTACCTTCTTAGTAAGCTGCTTCTGAATATCTGCGCTAATCTTTTCGATTGTAGCGCCCTTTACACCAATAATCACACCTGGGCGTGCTGTATGAATTACAATAGTAACACGCTGTGGGTGACGTACAATTTCAATCTGAGCAATATCTGCGTTCTTGCACTCTGGAAGACTGCTAACAAGCTTACGAATCTTCATATCTTCCAAGAACAGGTCTGCATATTCACGAGAATCTGCATACCAGCGAGACTGCCATGTTTTGTTTACACCAAGGCGTAAACCGATAGGATTAACTTTCTGACCCACTTTATTTTCCCGCCTTTTCGTCAACTACAACACTGATATGACACATACGCTTCAAGAGCTGATCAGCACGACCACGTGCACGGAACCAAACTCTCTTAAGTCTTGGACCTTCGTCAATACGAATTTCCTTTACGTAAAGCATATCCTCATCAAGTTTCTTGTTTGTGTTAAGTGCATTTGCTACTGCAGACTTTAATGTTCCGCGGATGAGCTTTGCACCCTTCTGAGGCATATTCTCAAGAATAGCCATAGCTTCTGAACAAGACTTATTTTTGATTACATTAGCTACAGGACGAACCTTTGTAGGTGATGCAATGAGGAATTTAGTAGTGGCTTTATAACCTTTATTCTCTGCCATAATATCCACCCTTATTTCTTAGCGGCTTTATCGCCACCGTGACCCTTAAATGTACGTGTTGCAGCAAACTCACCAAGCTTGTGACCTACTAAGTTTTCTGTTACGTAAACAGGAATCCATGACTTGCCGTTGTGTACAGAAATAGTATTACCAACCATTTCAGGAATAATTGTTGAGCAGCGGGAATAAGTTTTGATCATTTTCTTATCAGCTGCTGAAGCTTTATTCATTTCGATAACCTTTTTGTAAAGTGACTTCTCTACAAAAGGTCCTTTCTTAACTGATCTTGACACGATTATCTCCTACCCTACTTCTTGCGGCGACTAATGATGAAGCGATCAGATGTCTTTCTCTTGTTGCGAGTCTTGTAACCACGACAAGGCTGACCCCAAGGAGTAACAGGCTGATGTCCCTTACCAGCACCTTCACCACCACCAAGAGGATGATCAACAGGGTTCATAGCCATACCACGTACAGTTGGACGAATACCTCTCCATCTGTTGCGACCGGCCTTACCGAGTTTTGTATTCATACGCTCTTCGTTACCAACAATACCGATTGTTGCATAACATTTACCGTTAATGCGACGAATTTCTCCAGAAGGGAGACGGATACTTACATATTCACCATCTTTACCCTGTACTGTTGCACCTGCACCTGCAGAGCGAACAAGCTGTCCACCACGACCAAGTGTAAGTTCAATGTTGTGTACTGTAAATCCAACAGGAATTGCAGCCAATGGAAGTGCATTACCTACTGTAGGTGCAGCATTTTCACCAGAAAGAATCTTCTGTCCAACAGTCAAACCTTTTGGAGCGATGATATAACGCTTTTCTCCATCTGCATAAGCAACCAATGCGATATCAGCACTGCGGAATGGATCATATTCTAATGTCTTAACAGTTCCAGGAATACCGTGCTTATCTCTTTTAAAGTCAATTTCACGATACTTTCTCTTATGACCACCACCCTGGTGACGTACAGAAATACGTCCGCCAGCTCCGCGTCCAGCTTTTGCTGCACGTCCTGAAGTCAGGCTTTTCTCGGGTTTATCGGCTGTCAGTTCTTCACGTACCAAGTCAATACGGCCACGTGTACCTTTTGAATAAGGTTTATATATCTTAAGAGCCATATGGTTCCCCTCTATTTTCTCGTTCTAAGGCTTAGATGCCTTCGAACACCTTAATTGTTTCGCCAGGAGCAAGCTTAACGATAGCTTTCTTATAGCTGGCTGTTCTTCCAGGTCTTCCGCGAAGACGCTTAATTTTTCCCTGTACGTTGATAGTTGTGCAATCTACAACCTTAACATTGAAAAGCTTACGTACAGCTTCCTTAATCTGTGTCTTTGTAGCAGAAGGCAAAACCTTGAAAGTATATTTATTCTCTTCGCGAAGAGCAGATGCCTTTTCAGAAAGTACAGGCTCGATAAGGATATCTTCAAATGTCATTATTTAGCCTCCTTTTCTTCAGCATAGAATTCAGAAAGATTCTTTGCAGCACTTTCGAGCATGATAACCTTTCTTCCGTAGTAAAGGTCATGTGCACGAAGACGATTGTATGAAAGGAAATAAACATTAGGAAGGTTTCTTCCAGCCTGTTTAATGAGCTTGTCATTATCCTTAAGGAGAATAACTGTACGCTCACCCTTTGTAAGATTGTTCAAAATCTTTACAAGATCCTTTGTCTTACCACTTTCTACAGTGAAATCTTCTACAACAGTAAGTCTGTCGCTCTGAGCCTGAAGACTCAAGATAGTTTTCATTGCAAGACGCTTTTCTTTCTTAGGAATTGCATAGCTAAAATCACGTGGCTTAGGTCCAAAAACTGTACCTCCACCTACGCAAAGAGGTGATTTCTTATCACCACGACGTGCATTACCAGTTCCCTTCTGCTTGTAAGGTTTAGCATTGCTGCCATGAACTTCTGCGCGTCCCTTTGTACATGCTGTTCCAACGCGTTTATTTGCTAATTCGTTAGTGATGGCATAGTAGATAACATCTTCGTTGACTGGGAGTCCGAAAATTTTATCATCAAGATTAATTGTCCTGAGTTCTTTACCATCGATTGAATAGACTTTCTTTTCCATACTATTCCTCGACCTTATTTCTTAACAGCAGCCTTAACAATAAGTGTTGCATTTTTAACCCCAGGAACTGCACCACGTACCATCAAAACATTGAGCTCAGGGTCTACTTTAACAACCTTGAGGTTCTGTACTGTTACACGTTCGTTACCCATATGACCAGGCATCTTAATATTCTTAAGACTGTGTCCAGGTGTTGTACAACAACCAGTACCACCAGCTTCACGATGGAATTTAGAACCGTGAGTAGCACGTCCACCATGGAAGCCCCATCTCTTCATTACACCCTGGAAACCTTTACCCTTAGAGGTAGCAGTTACGTCAATGAAACGAACCTTCTCAAACAATTCAACACCGATCTGATCGCCAACTTTTACTTCGCCGTCAAAATCACGGAATTCTTTAAGCTGACGCTTTGGTGTGATGTTCTCAGGAAACTGATTTGCGTAAGCTTTGCTTGCTTTGTTAGCCTTCATTTCACCGAGGCCAAGAACAACAGCTTCATAACCGCACTTTTCCTGTGTCTTTGTAGCAACAACAGTGTTTGGTTCAACGTGGATCACGGTTACTGGTACCAGATTGCCGCTTTCGTCAAAAACCTGTGTCATTCCTACTTTCTTTGCTATCAGACCTTTCATCTGAATCTCCTAATTCGGCCGCCATCCCCGATCCAGGGGACCGATACCGTTTATTTTACAGTAATCTGTAACCTATTATCGGTTTAATATTACTGCTTAATTTCTACGTCAACACCTGCAGGCAATTCCAACTTCATAAGTGAATCCATAACTTCTGAAGATGGTTCAAAAATATCAATAAGGCGTTTATGTGTTCTCATCTCAAACTGTTCACGTGACTTCTTGTTTACGAAAGGTGAACGAAGAACTGTAACCTTGTTGATTCTAGTTGGAAGAGGTATAGGTCCTGAAACCTTAGCACCTGCCTTCTGAACCTGCTGTACGATGTCTTTTGCACTCTGATCGATAAGAGCTACGTCAAAAGCACGAAGTCTTACACGAATCTTGCCGTTTGCCATCTTTAACTCCTAGTGAACCAGAGTTTTAGAAACCTAAGTAACTAAAAACTCTGATTCAAATTAAAAACTACTCAATAACCTTTGTAACCTGTCCGGAAGCGATTGTACGACCACCTTCACGGATAGCGAGCTTAAGACCTTCGTCCATAGCGATTGGGTGGATAAGTGTACCGATAACCTTTACGTTATCACCTGGCTTAACCATGTCTGTTCCAGCTTCGAGTTCTACTGTACCTGTAATATCAGTTGTTCTGAAGTAGAACTGTGGACGATATCCTGTAAAGAATGGGCTGTGACGTCCACCTTCTTCCTTAGAAAGAACGTAGAGGTGAGCTTCAAACTTTGGATGTGGATTGATAGAGTTAGGAGCAGCAAGAACCTGTCCACGGATTACATCCTTCTTTTCAATACCACGGAGGAGGATACCAGCGTTATCACCAGCGTAACCTTCCTGAAGTGTCTTGTTGAACATTTCGATACCAGTTACTGTAGAGTTCTGTGTTGGACGAATACCAACCAATTCTACTGGGTCACCCATGTGGATAACACCACGTTCGATACGTCCAGTTACTACTGTACCACGACCAGAAATTGTGAAGATGTCTTCAATTGGCATCAAGAATGGCTTCTGATCATCACGTACTGGATCATCGAACCATGTATCCATTGTTGCAAGAAGTTCTTCGATACAAGCTGTATTAGCAGGATCATCAGACATGTTAAGAGCCTTGAAAGCAGAACCCTTAATGATTGGTGTATCTTCAGCGAATCCGTATCCAGCAAGTGTATCCTGAACTTCAGCTTCTACGAGTTCGAGAAGTTCTGGATCGTCAACGAGGTCAACCTTGTTGAGGAATACAACGATCTTTGGTACACCTACCTGACGAGCAAGCAAAAGGTGTTCCTTTGTTTGTGGCATAACTGAGTCTGGAGCAGATACAACGAGGATAGAACCATCCATCTGTGCAGCACCAGTGATCATGTTCTTGATGTAGTCAGCGTGTCCTGGACAGTCAATGTGAGCATAGTGTCTCTTGTCTGACTGATATTCAAGGTGACGAGAGTTGATTGTGATACCACGTTCCTTTTCTTCTGGAGCGTTATCAATTTCATCGTACTTCAAGAGCTTATCACCATACTTTTTAGCACAGTATGTTGTGATAGCAGCTGAAAGTGTTGTCTTACCATGGTCAACGTGACCGATAGTACCAACGTTCATGTGAGGTTTAGTTCTGTTGAACTCTTCCTTAGCCATGATTTTCTCCTTACCCTACAGTATATTCTGTAGTATATGTATTTTAATGTGTTGCACTTTAAGCCAGAAAATACCATGCCTAAAAGACACCTGATACTTTCGCATACACACTTTAACCAATTTGCTGAGATGATTTTATTAATGGACGGACAACATAAATATCATCTGTTTCATCAATTCGAAGCAGTTGGCCGATACCACCTAACATCATCATGCTTGATAACTGGTCTGGCATTTCGGAACCATGATTTACTGGCGTAAATCGGTTTACTTATAAGCTGTAAACCAAATCAGAATCCCAAAATGTTACTAATAAAAGAATGAAATCAACGATCTCACCAAACCATTTTAGGGTGTAAACACCTGAAAACCTCAAAGTTACCACTTAAAAAGTTAACTTTACGGCATTTACCAGACAGTAATCAAATCATACCGTCCGTCTGATATCTCAAAGAACCCAAGACTGTATTCAACAGTACTCTTTAGCCTACATGAGGCTCATACTTAAGCAATGTATTTATATAATATTTAACAAATAAAAGCAATACTTTTAGTAAAAAAAGTTATATTTTTGATAAAAAAAAAGTGTCCAAAATCATACTTTCGGACACTTTTTTCATCGTTTTTAGAAGAAAACTACCATCTGTAGTGAGCAAAAGCCTTGTTAGCTTCAGCCATCTTGTGTGTATCTTCCTTCTTCTTGTATGCAGTACCTGTGTTATTATATGCATCAAGCAACTCTGCAGCGAGAGTTTCAGCCATACCGTGACCAGAACGACCACGAGCAGCATTAATCATCCATCTCATAGCGAGAGCTTCGCGACGAGTTTCACGGATTTCAATAGGTACCTGATATGTAGCACCACCAACACGGCGGCTCTTAACTTCTACTAAAGGTTTTACGTTATCGAGAGCCTTCAAGAATACTTCGAGAGGATCCTTGTCTGTCTTAGCCTTAAGCTTATCAAATGCCTCGTAAACGATTTTCTGACATGTCTGCTTCTTTCCATCAAGCATCATGCGTGATACAAACTTTGAAACAACCGGACTGTTATATCTTTCATCTGGCATAACTGGACGGTTAACTGATTTCTTATGTCTTCCCATAGTTCAAACCTCCTTAAAAATTATGCCTTTGGCTTTTTAGCACCGTACTTAGAACGAGCACGTTTGCGTCCGTCAACACCAAGAGTATCTTTTGTACCGCGAATAATATGGTAACGTACACCAGGAAGGTCCTTTACACGTCCACCACGTACGAGTACAACTGAGTGTTCCTGCAAGTTATGTCCAATACCAGGGATATATGCAGTAACTTCCATACCATTGCTCAAACGTACACGAGCAATCTTTCTAAGAGCTGAGTTTGGCTTTTTAGGTGTCATTGTCATAACACGTGTACAAACTCCACGCTTCTGTGGACAAGAATCAAGTGCGGGAGCCTTGGTTCTGTTTGCAGCAGTCTGACGACCTTTACGAATTAATTGGTTAATTGTAGGCATCGGCCTATTCTCCTATTCAACGCCGAGCAGCACCTCGGTCAAAATAAAACTGTTTAGGTTCAAATACTATACCGAATTTACTTTAAGTCCGTCAATAGAATTCAAAGTGAATTCGGCATAAATTTATCTATTTTAAGAAATTATCTCACTAAGTAATAAATAACCCAGGCTATTAGCCTGAGTTATCCTATTTTTTAGTCAGCATCTCCCCCAATATCAGCTGAATCGTAAGAACTATCATCTGACTGAGATTCAAGCATCTTTTCCTGACGACGCATTTCAAGGATTTCTTCCATTCTTGCATCCAAATCAGAAGCAGATTTATCAAAGAGCTTAACATGCTGATAATTTCTCATACCAGTTCCTGCAGGTATCATGTGTCCAATGATAACATTTTCCTTAAGACCATGGAGATTATCTACAGCACCGGCAATAGCGGCGTTTGTAAGAACTCTTGTTGTCTCCTGGAATGAAGAAGCAGAGATAAATGAATCTGTAGCAAGAGCAGCCTTTGTAATACCCTGGAACATAGGACGGGCAATAGCAGGCTGTCCACCTTCAGCAATTACTCTTTCATTTTCTTCATGGAACGAATACTTATCAATCTGCTGTCCGAAGATAAACTTTGTATCTCCTACAAATACAATTTCTACCTTGCGGAGCATCTGGCGAATGATTGTACCAATGTGCTTGTCATTGATAGATACACCCTGTGCACGGTATACAGACTGAATTTCATCCATAAGGAAGTTCATCAATTCATTTTCACCAAGTGCATTAAGAACATCATGAGCATCTACTGATCCATCAGAAAGGAGTTCACCAGCTTCAACATGGTCTCCATCACGAACCAAAAGACGTTTATTCATTGGAACAAGATGAGTAAATGGATTACCATATTCATCTTCAACAATTACAGTTCTCTTAGCCTTAACAACCTTACCAAACTTAACAGTTCCAGTAATCTGTGAGATTACTGCAGGATTCTTTGGTCTACGAGCTTCAAAGAGTTCAGATACACGAGGAAGACCTAAAGTAATATCCGAAGCCTTAGCAGCTTCTTTTGCAATCTTAGCAAGAGTTGTACCAGCATTAACCTGAGTTCTATCTTCACAAAGAAGAATAGCACCAGCAGGAAGGTGATAACTACCAAGCTCGTTTCCATCTTCATCTGTAATCAAGATACGAGGCTGTTTGATATCAAGGTGAAGATCTGTAATACGACGTTCTACAGCGCCAGTTACAAGGTCTTCATGAGATTCGAGTGTAGTTCCCTGAATAATATCCTCAAAGTGGATATAACCAGTTACTTCGGCAATGATAGGTTCACTGAATGGGTCAAATTCACCTACAGGAACACCAGCTTCAGCAACACAGTTAGCTCCTACATACTGAGCATAAATCTTAGAACCGTTAGATACCTCAACCTTCTGATCATTACTTGTAAGATACAGAATGTTATCTTTGATGATGATACGACCATTATCACTTGCAGTAACATCAGCACCATTATGCTTGTAGAGAACATTACCTTTACGTACACGTGCTCCGTCTGCAACAATAGTTTCATCGCCACTACCAAGATCATACTTGTTAAAGAGCTTTGTTACAGTCATGGCACCACGACGAGTAAAGAGCCAGCTACCATCATCCTGAACAACATGTGTACCAGAAAGATCCTGTATATAAACAGGATACTTCATTGTAATATGGTTATCAGTATTAGACTTTTCAGCAGCACCACCAGTATGGAATGTACGCAATGTAAGCTGTGTACCTGGCTGACCGATAGACTGAGCTGCAATTGTACCAACTGCTTCACCAATTTCAACAATCTTGTTACGTGCAAGGTCTTTACCATAACACTTAACACAAAGACCATGGTGACTTTCACAAGTCAATACTGTTCTTAATTTAACTTTTTCTACACCGGCAGCATCAATCTTTGCAGCAAGTTCTTCACTAATGTATTCATTTACATCACAAAGAAGTTCACCTGATACAGGGTCGATTACACGCTCGATAGAATAATGTCCGGCAATACGGCTAGCCAAAGATTCAATGATATTCTCACCATCTTTGATTGCTGCGTAATCAATACCATTGATTGTTCCACAGTCTTCTTCATTTACAACAACATTCTGAGCAACATCAACAAGACGACGTGTCATGTAACCAGCATCGGCAGTCTTAAGAGCTGTATCCGAAAGACCTTTACGAGCACCGTTAGAAGAAATGAAGTATTCAATTACCGAAAGACCTTCCTTAAAGTTCGAACGAATTGGAAGTTCAATGATATCTCCATTAGGTTTCTGCATCAAACCACGCATTGCGGCCAACTGAGAAATCTGCTTTTTAGAACCACGGGCACCAGAAACAGCCATCATATGGATTGTATTGAAGCCATCCTTATGACGTTCAATCTTTTCCATCATCTTGTTAGTAAGATCATCATTAGTCTTAGCCCAAATTTCTGTTACACGGTTATAACGTTCATTTTCAGAAATAATACCACTAGACCACTGCTTGATAATCTTATCAACTTCCTTATTTGCTGCCTCAACCATGTCTTTCTTTTCTTCTGGAACGAGAATATCGTCCATAGAAAGTGTAGCACCGTAGAATGTAGCATTCTTATAACCACAAGCCTTGATTGCATCAAGCATCTGAATTGTGAGCCATGCACCCTTTGTATGATAAACATCCTCAATCATCTTCTTGAGGTCTTTATCAATCATCTTCTGGTTATAGAAATCTACTTCAGCAGGCATCTCTTCATTGAATGCAAGACGACCTGCAGATGTCAGGATATACTTACCATTTGGATCAGGATCCTTGTGAACAGGCTTTCCAATAGCGCTCTTGTGAATCTTTATCTCAGCCTGCCAATCAATAGCTCCACTAGCAGCTGCAAGACGAACTTCATCTGTGCTAGAGAAGAATTTACCAGTTCCCTTTGCATTAGGCTTGATGAGAGTCATGTAATAAATACCAAGTACCATATCCTGGGAAGGAGCACAGATTGTGTTACCGTTAGCTGGGTCAAGAAGGTTTCTTGCACAAAGCATCAGGTTCCAACATTCCATCTGGGCAGCCTGAGTAAGAGGTACGTGGATAGCCATCTGGTCACCATCGAAGTCGGCGTTGAAAGCTTTACAAGCCAAAGGATGGAGTTTAAGAGCTTTTCCAGATACAAGAACAGGTTCAAATGCCTGGATACCAAGACGGTGAAGTGTAGGAGCACGGTTAAGCATAACTGGGTGTTCACGTACAACTTCATCAAGGATAGCATAAACTTCAGGAGCTTCAGCTTCAACAAGCATCTTAGCTCTCTTGATGTTGTAAACAATATTCTTGTCAACAAGCTTCTTCATGATAAATGGCTTGAAAAGTTCAAGAGCCATTTTTTCAGGAAGACCACACTGCCAAATCTTAAGTTCTGGACCAACAACGATTACAGAACGACCAGAGTAGTCAACACGCTTACCAAGAAGGTTCTGGCGGAAACGACCCTGCTTACCTTTAAGCATATCAGAAATAGACTTAAGAGGACGGCTGGAAGCTCCCTTTACAACACGCTGCTTGCGCTTGCTGTTATCAAACAAAGAATCAACAGACTCCTGGAGCATACGCTTTTCATTGCGAATAATGATATCAGGAGCTGAAAGAGTCTG
This sequence comes from Treponema sp., assembly GCA_045616545.1. GTDB lineage: Bacteria > Spirochaetota > Spirochaetia > Treponematales > Treponemataceae > Treponema_D. The sequence goes on from JAZLGX010000044.1 coordinate 84,068, forward strand.
TAATCTCTTAAGACGGTTATTACGGTTAATAACACGACGATAAAGATCATTAAGGTCAGATGTAGCAAAACGTCCACCATCAAGCTGTACCATTGGACGAAGCTCAGGAGGAATAACAGGAATAACATCAAGAATCATCCATGATGCCTTGTTTCCGGATGCGCGGAAGTTTTCTACAATTTCAATACGTTTAAGAAGGCGCTTATCACTCTTTGCACCCTTTTCAATCATCTTTGCACGGAGCTCTGTTGCAAGAGCATCCAAATCAAGATTTTCGAGAAGAGTCTTTATAGCTTCAGCACCCATACCAGCATGGAATGTTTCACCATAGCGGTCTCTTGCCTGGTTATACTCATCTTCAGAAAGAAGCTGATTCTTCTTGAGATCTGTATCACCAGCATCAATAACGATATATTTCTCATAATAGAGAATAGAACGGAGAGCTGCTACCTGAAGATCAAGAAGAAGACCCATACGGCTAGGTACAGAGTGATAGTACCAAATATGGCTTACAGGAGCTGCAAGCTCAATATGACCTGTACGTTCACGTCTAACCTTAAAATGAGTAACTTCAACACCACATCGGTCACAAATTACACCCTTGTAACGAATGCTCTTGAACTTTCCACAGTAACATTCCCACTCTTTTGTGGTACCGAAAATACGTTCACAGAAAAGACCATCCCTCTCTGGACGAAGAGTACGATAGTTAATAGTTTCCGGCTTCTTTACTTCACCATAAGACCACTGACGAATGGCATCTGGAGAAGCAAGTTTAATCTGAAGACTTGCGAAATCCTGAATATCACGCATTTTCGTTCTCCTTTTCAAATCCAGAACCTCTCTTGTCGATAAGATCCTGGTCACGTTCTGTCAGGGCAATCTGATTGCCTCTGTCATCGTAAATACTAAAGTCTAATGCAAGACCACGAAGTTCCTGAACCAATACGTTGAATGATTCTGGTACACCAATAGGAGCACTTGGATCACCCTTAACAATAGATTCATAAACCTTAGAACGTCCGTTCATATCATCAGACTTGATTGTCATCATTTCCTGCAAAGTATTTGCAGCACCATAAGCTTCGAGAGCCCAAACTTCCATTTCTCCAAGACGCTGTCCACCAAACTGAGCTTTACCTCCAAGTGGCTGCTGTGTAACAAGAGAATAAGGACCTGTTGAACGAGCATGCATCTTATCATCAACCAAGTGGTGCAGCTTCATAAAGTAGATAACACCAACAAAGATTGGATTAAGGAATGGCTCACCAGTAAATCCATCATGTACAATCTGACGACAATCAGGACTAAGACCAGCTTCTTCGAGCTTCTTGGCAATTTCTTCCTGACTTGGAGTCTGGAATGCAGGAGAATCGTACCACTGGTTAAGAACCATACCTGCACGACCAAGCTCAGATTCCATGATCTGTCCGATATTCATACGAGAAGGAACACCAAGAGGGTTAAGACAAACATCAAGAGGTGTACCATCTTCAAGATATGGCATATCTTCAATTGGAAGAATACGAGCAACGACACCTTTGTTTCCGTGGCGTCCTGCCATCTTATCACCAACAACAAGCTTACGCTTATCAGCAATTACAATCTTTACAACTTCGTCTACACCAGGGTTAAGATCATCTCCCTGATCTCTTCTGAGACGCTGGATATCAACAACAACACCCTGTACACCGTGTGGCAATCTCAATGAATTGTCACGAACTTCCTTAGCCTTTTCACCGAAGATTGAGTTAAGGAGTTTGAATTCTGGAGTTGTTTCAGTCTCGCTCTTTGGAGTTACCTTACCAACAAGGATATCTCCTGAACGTACCTTTGCACCAACACGAATGATACCTTCAGCATCAAGATTATCCAAAGTTTTTTCAGATGTATTTGGAACATCACGAGTAATCTTTTCAGGACCAAGCTTTGTTTCACGAATTTCTGTTGTGAATTCGTGGATATGCATAGAAGTATACATATCTTCCTTAACTACTCTCTGGCTAATCAATACAGCGTCTTCGTAGTTGTATCCGTTCCAAGGTACGAAACCTACAAGAATATTTCTACCAAGAGCAAGCTCTCCATTGAATGTAGCAGGTCCATCAGCAAGAACATCACCCTTCTTTACTCTTTCACCAACCTGAACTGTTGGACGCTGGTGATTACAAGTATCAGAGTTATTCTTCTGGTACTTAAGGAGTGTATATTCATCAAGCTGACCATTGTCATCACGCTTTACTTTTACGAGGTCACTTTCTACCCAAACAACTTCACCATCGTGCTTAGCCTTGATAAGAACACCAGAATCATAAGCAGTCTTTCTTTCCATACCAGTACCAACATGAGGAGGTTCTGGGAACAAGAGAGGTACAGCCTGGCGCTGCATGTTACAACCCATCAAAGCACGGTTAGCATCGTCATGTTCAAGGAATGGAACGAGAGATGCAGAAACGGAAATAACCTGACGAGGAGAAACGTCCATATACTGGATGTCTTTAGGATCACGGCTTGTATAGTCACCACGATGACGTACAGATACAGTTCCTTCTGGGAATGATCCGTCTTCGCTCATGCCTTCAACAACCTGTCCTACATAGAACTTATCTTCGTCCATGGCAGAAAGGTATTCAACATCCTTTGTAGCCTTACCATCAACAACTTTGCGGAATGGTTCTTCCAAGAATCCATAATCATTGACACGTGTATACATAGCCAATGAAACGATCAAACCAATGTTTGGACCTTCAGGAGTTTCGATAGGACACATACGACCGTAGTGTGTATAGTGTACGTCACGAACTTCGAATCCGGCACGATCACGAGAAAGACCACCAGGACCAAGAGCATTAAGACGACGTTTATGTGTAAGCTCAGCAAGAGGATTACACTGATCCATAAACTGAGAAAGCTGTGATGAACCAAAGAATTCCTTTACGCCAGATACAATAGGCTTGATGGAAATGAGATCCTGAGGCTTAAGAGTCTCAGTTTCCTTGAGGTTCATACGATCCTTTGCAATACGCTCCATGCGGGCAAATGCAGTCTTGAACTGATTTGTAAGAAGTTCTCCTACAGAACGAACACGACGGTTACCAAGGTGGTCAATATCATCAAGAGTCTCATCACCAATATATACTTCGATGAGGTGTTTCATTGTCTGGATGATATCATCCTTTGTAAGAGTAAGCTCCTCAACATTGTCTGTGTAATCAAACTTCTTGTTGAGCTTATAACGTCCTACACGACCAAGGTCATAGCGACGGAGGCTGAAGAACATTGTTGTAAGGTCTTTTTCAGCAGCTTCAACAGTGATTGGTTCACCAGGCATAAGAACTGCATAAACCTTAGCAAGACATTCTTCTTTTGTAGGTTCTTCAGTGATTTCTTTTCCATCTTTAGCAAAGATGATTTCTTCTCTTTCAAAACAGTTGATGATCATTTCACTGTTAAGAGAAGGATTTCTTTCGTCTTTGCTATCAGGATATTTCTTTGCATTGAGTTTTACAACATCAATTTCTGTAACACCGTGAACGATAAGTTCATCGATATCGTGGCGGTGAAGTTTTTCACCTGCACGGAAAAGTCTCTTTTCTTCGTTGTCATCCTTAACAACAACAGCAGAAGCAAGAACCTTATCTACAAGATTTTCTCTCTCATCAATATCAAGAGGAATCTGAACTGTCTCTGTCTGATAGAAACAGCGAATAATCTCTTCACGAGTAGAGTATCCTAATGCGCGCAAGAAGATAGTACCAAGAATCTTCTTTTTGCGGTCGATTTTTGCATAAATTAAATCTTTCTTCTGGTCAATTTCAAATTCCAACCATGAACCACGGTATGGAATGATACGAGAAGAATAAACACCCTTTTCGTGCTGGAAAATTACACCAGGCGAACGGTGAATCTGGCTGACAACTACGCGTTCTGCACCATTGATAACAAAAGTACCGCGGTCAGTCATAAGAGGAATATCACCCATGTAAATATCTTTCTGGATGATCTGACCTGTCTGAAGGAAGGCAAGATTAATACGAGCTTTAAGAGGAACAGAATAAGTCAAACCTTTCTTCTTACAGTCTAGCTCGCTGAATTTGATATTATCATAATCCAGTTCATAGAACTCATATTCCAGAGACATGTCCCCATTTGGACTTTCAATTGGGAAAGTAGATGTAAATACTTCCTGTAATCCCTGATTCAATAATGGTTCTTTCCTATCCAGTCTCTCCTTCTGGATGAATTCTTCGTAAGAAGAAAGCTGGATGTCAATCAGATTTGGCAGATCCATGAAATCTTTAATGTCTTTACCAATATACTGACGTACGATTGTCTTGCTCTTTGCGAACATCAATTACCCCTTAGGTATTAAAGTCCCTGGTACAAACAGAACTGCTACAAGCAAAAACTTTGCTCAGCACAAGATCTGATGTCCTCTCGGTGGGAACATACCGTGTACAATTTCGTGTACAACATATAATCTAAAGAAAACTAGTTATCTTTAGACACCTAAAGCTTCGAGAAAAGGATACACCTTCCCCCGAAGCTTAGAAAATCAATTTCTTGAGTTTTTATTTATTTGATAACAAAAAAACAAAAGAGTCAATACTCAATTATTTCTTGCTAGCCTTAGCACCAGCTGCTTCGAGATCAGCGATCATCTTGTCAGCATCTGCCTTAGAAACGCCTTCCTTAAGTACCTTTGGAGCGCCTTCAACAACAGCCTTAGCTTCACCAAGTCCGAGACCTGTGATTGCACGTACTGCCTTGATTACAGCGATCTTCTTAGAAGCATCGATAGATTCGAGAGTTACTGTGAACTCTGTCTGTTCTTCAGCTGCTGCTGCTGCTCCAGCTGCTGGTGCTGCAACTGCTACTGCTGCTGTTACACCAAACTTTTCTTCCATAGCCTTTACGAGGTCAGCTGCCTGCTGTACTGTCATGCTAGCGATTGCTTCGAGGATTTCGTCATTAGAAAGTGCCATAATTGTCTTCTCCATAATCATATAGATTAATAAAAATTCCGCTGCAGAAAAATCAAACTGATTCTTAAATCTGCTAATTGCGGTTAATGAACTGTGGACAGTAATTGCACAAAGAAGCCTGACCACAGTTAGAAAAAGAAAACTGCTCTGGGAATTATCCCACTAACCTATAATTAGTTAGCTGCTGGAGCTGCTTCTTCAGCAGCAGGTGCTGCTTCAGCTGGAGCTGCTTCAGCTGTTGCTGCTGCAGGTCCTTCCTTTTCAAGTTTTTCAACATAAGCCTGCAATGTAGCTGCAAGTTTCTGTGCAGGTCCATTGATAGCAGACATAAGCATTGCGATAAGCTGCTTCTTTCCAGGGAGCTTAGAGAGCTCTTCGATTTTTGCAGCATCGTAAAGTTCATTTTCAACCCAAGCACCCTTTACTTTGAGAGCTGGAGCATCTTTAGCGAAGTCAAAGAGAACCTTTGCAGATTCGTTAGCATCTTCGTGGATCATAGCGATAGCTGTTGGTCCAGAAAGGTACTGTGCAACTTCGTCGTTCTTGAGTTCATCAAAAGCAACTTTTGCGAAGTTGTTCTTGAATACTTTAAGCTGGCTGTTCTTCTCGCGAAGACCATCACGGAGCTTAGTAATCTGTTCTACAGTGAGACCACGATAATCAACGAAAACGAAGTTCTCGTATTCACTAAGAATCTTTTTTGCTTCTTCAATTGCAGCTGTTTTAGCTGGCTGTGCAGCCTTTGCTCTGATTGCCATTAGTTTTCCTCCTGGAAGCTAACCCAAACGCCTGGGCCCATAGAAGAACTGATGGAAACTGAACGTACAAATCCAACCTTTGCATCAGCTGGCTTCTTACGATCAAGTTCTTTAAGGAATGTAGATACGTTTTCACAAGTATCTTTAGCATCCATAGAAACCTTTCCAACAGGAATGTGAATAACTCCACTCTTGTCAGCGCGGAATTCTGTACGACCCTTCTTGAGTTCAGCAACAGCGTTAGCAATGTTAGGTGTAACTGTTCCTGTCTTTGGGTTAGGCATAAGACCCTTACGACCCAAAACCATACCAAGACGACCTACATCTTTCATCATGTCAGGAGTAGCAACTGCAACGTCGAAGTCGAGCCATCCACCCTTAACTTTTTCGATGTATTCAGGACCTGCAAATGCAGCACCTGCATCAAGAGCTTCCTGTACACGGTCTTCCTTACAGAATACCAATACTTTCTTTTCACCAGTAAACTGATGTGGGAATACTAATGTATCACGTACAGTCTGGTTCTTTTCAAGCTTAAGTGTTACAGAAAGTTCAACTGTTTCGTCAAACTTTGCATAGTGAAGGTCTTTTACAAGCTGACATGCTTCAGCAATTGCATACTGCTTTGTTGCATCATACTTAGCCAATGATGCGCGGTAGTTCTTTCCGTGTTTCATCTATTAGCCCTCCACCTCTACGCCCATGCTGCGTGCAGTACCGGCGATGATTTTCTTAGCTGCTTCAACGTCATATGCGTTGAGATCAGGAAGCTTCTGCTTAGCGATTTCTTCAAGAGCCTGCTGAGAAAGCTTTCCAACCTTGTCGCGGAGAGGGTTTCCAGCACCCTTCTGAACACCAGCTGCCTTCTTGATGAGGACTGCTGCAGGAGGAGTCTTGAGGATAAATGTGTAAGATTTGTCCTGATAAACAGTAATAACAACAGGGATGATAAGTCCCTTTTCCATGCTCTTTGTACGATCATTGAATTCCTGTACGAACTTAGGTGCAGAAACTCCGTGAGGTCCGAGAGCTGGTCCAATAGGTGGAGCTGGAGTAGCAGCGCCTGCAGGGCACTGTAATTTGATGACAGCTGTTACCTTTTTTGTGGCCATAATATATCTCCTTATATTGGTGTGAGTTTGGGGTTCCGTTAACCGGATCGCCAACTCTAACGAAGTACCTCTGTCCAACGGACTTGTACCTCTCCCAAAATCAAGAAAACACATTCTACAACTAGAAGACTAATACTAGCCGACCAATTATATTTGTGTAAACTTATCAAATAAATCAAGTCAAGACATACTTTGCTAAGAGCCTTGACACATCCGGTTTGGGCATCAGCTACATACCTCAAACAACAATAGCCTGTTTTCTTAACAGGCTATGGATGTACAAAAAATTTAATTATATTTTCTCAACCTGAAGAATATCAACTTCTACTGGTGTTGCTCTTCCGAAGATCTCAACAACAACTCTAAGCTTATTCTTCTCGGCGTTAACTTCTTCTACAGTACCGTTGAATGTAGCAAAAGGACCATCTGTAATCTTTACCTTATCACCGATGTCATAAGATACGTTGATATGAACAGCCTTTTCGCCCTTGATCTCACCAGCCTGCTGAAGGATATTCTTTGCTTCATCATCAGAAATAGGTCTTGGACGCTCGTTTGGATTTGTTCCAACAAAGCCATTAACACCCTGAATACGACGAACCTTAGAACATGTATCCTTCCAACCAATCTGAGGAAGATCCATCTCAAGCATTACATAACCAGGAAGAATAAGATTCTTGGTTACCTGCGCCTTATTGTTACCATGCTTATCTTTGTGCATAGTAGTAATTTCTTCTTCTGGAACCTTAACCGTTACAAGAACATTTCTATCGATAGTTCCGTCTTCCAATTCTTTCTTCAGAATACGGTCAATCTTATGCTCGTAACCAGCAAATACCTGAAGGATATACCAGTTCTTTGCCATATTAATACCTATTATTTAAGATTAGAATATGATACGAAGGCCCTGTGTAAACAACCAATCCAAAAGGCCAAGAATTATAGCGATTGAAATTGTAGAAATGAGTACGATCTTTACAGATGAGATAACCTGTTCACGTGAAGGCCATGTTACCTTTCTAAGCTCTGCAACACATTCCTTACAAAACTGAAAAAATTTCATCTTAATCCCCATTAACTAAAACTAAAGTACAGGCCAGGCAGGACTCGAACCCGCGACAACCGGTTTTGGAGACCGGGACTCTACCAACTGAGCTACTGACCTAGATATGATTTGCCTTTCTATTACGAAAGGCTTATTGACAAATTATTTTGCCTTTGTTTCTTTGTGCAAAATTTCTTTGCGACAGAAAGGACAATACTTATTCTTCTCAAGCTTACCGGTGATATTCTTGCGGTTCTTGTATGTAGTATAGTTCTTATGTTTGCACTCTGTACACTGCAAAGCGATAATCTCTACGGCTGACTTTTTCTTGCTTGCCATATCGTTGCTCCTTAAAAATATTTTCTTCCAGAGCTCCCAAGCGGAATCGGACCGCTGACCTCATCGTTACCAACGATGTGCTCTACCGACTGAGCTATAGAAGCATTAATCACTTCCTAGTTAAGTGTTTACAAAATATACAAGAAAGCAATCATTATGTCAATATCAAACACAATAATCAGCAGATTTTTTTTAATCAAGCCTCTAAAAATTGCAATTTTCAGAGAAGACCTTAACCTTAATTATCTTTTCCAGCCTGGGTAAAGACAGTCCCTGCAGGCACAGAAGATGTAACCCAGGTATTTCCCCCGATGATACATCCTTTGCCTATGACAGTCTTTCCACCAAGAATCGTGGCATTGGCATATACAGTAACATCATCTTCGATAGTAGGATGACGTTTTTTATTCATAAGTTCCTTCTTGACGCTGAGGGCCCCAAGAGTAACACCCTGATACAACTTGACGTTGTTACCGATGACACAACTCTCACCTATTACGACACCGGTCCCGTGATCAATAAAGAACCTCTCGCCTATCTGAGCCCCAGGATTGATATCGATACCTGTACGGCTATGAGCATACTCACTCATGATACGAGGAATGACAGGAACACCACTTATCGAAAGGAAATGAGCGATTCTGTATACGGTAATAGCTGTAATTGCAGGATACGAGACAATAACTTCCTCCACAGACCTGGCAGCAGGATCCCCATCAAATGCAGACTGTACATCAAGTACCATCTTGCGTCTGATTTCCGGAATCTCATCTATAAGGGCACGAGAAGTCTGCTCTGCAAGCTTAAAGCAATGAGAAGCCTCCACACAGTTATCCCTGATTACAAAGACAAGAGCCTTCTTTATCTCTTCCGTCAGTACAGTAATTATTCTATTAACCTTTTCTCCCGTATAGAACCTGAGATTCTGGTCGGTTATATTTTCCTCAACCCTGAACCCTGGGAAAACAAGACTCTGTATATCATGCACAACATTGATTACATTTTCCCGGTTAGGGAATATCCTCGTCTCGTGCATATTGATTCCGCCATAACGTTCATACGACTGGAGTATATTATTTATTGATTCATCAATTGAACTCATACAAAAGCCTCCCAGAATTGATTCTCTATAAAATAACAAATAAACATTCGAAAGGCAATGTTTTATATACGTATTTAAAATAAATAGAAGCTCCACAAAGTAACACTTCGCAGAGCTTCTACCGTCCAAAAAAACTGGACATCGGAGAGAGTTTATCAGCTTATTTACAAGCTGACATGACTATACAATTTTAAAAGAAATTTGTCAATATCTCCAAAAAATTTTCCGTAAATATAACAATATTCTTATTTTTATCAATATTTTCATATCAACCACAATAAATAACTTTATATCGATTTGGTTCACAGTTTTAGTAACAACATGTTTTGTCGCGTTTAGTAACAACTTGTTTTGCCGTGTTTAGTAACAACTTGTTTTACCGTGTTTAGTAACAACTTGTTTTACCGTGTTTAGTAACAACTTGTTACACGGCTATGTAACAACATGTTTTACCGTCGTGTAACAACATGTTTTACCGTCGTGTAACAACATGTTTTACCGTCGTGTAACAACATGTTTTACCGTCGTGTAACAAGTTGCTTTGTCGTCGTGTAACGACTTGTTATTCCGTCGTGTAACAACTTGTTACTTCCTGTAACCCGGTAACAACATGTTCCCTAAACAAACTTTTGCTGCACATTTGCTAAACACTGCTCTTTATAATATTATGTATATGTGAAAAAAATATTTTCCATCATTGGTCTTAAGCCTTTAGACATTTTATTCCTGCTTGTTTCCATAGGGGCCATAATATTTTCAGTTGCGGCATTGAATAAAAATTCCCAGGCTGCCTCATATATTTATATTTCTTCTCCCAAGAGCGAATATATTTACCCCCTGGACAAGGACAATGTTTATGCAATTCAAGGGAAAACTGGCATCACTACGATAGAGGTCAGCGGCGGCAAGGCACAGATAACCGACTCTCCCTGTCCCAACAAGACTTGCACTCACGATATCATATCGTCAAAAGGCCAGTGGGCCGCCTGCCTTCCCAACGGAATATTCCTCAGGATAGACGGAAATACCGACGGAGACGGCTTTGACGCTATCTCCCAATAATTATATGAAACTCGAAGGCACCCTTAGGAAGTAATTTTTAGAGATGCCTTTAGCACACACTAATTTGGAGTAAAAAATGGCCAAAAAGAAAGGTTCTACAGTTTATAAGTGCTCTTCATGCGGATACACTCAGCCAGCATGGCTTGGAAGATGTCCTCAATGCGGAGAATGGAATACCCTGGAAGAATGTGTAGTAGATGCCACATCCCGCACTCCCACAGCCCCAGGTCAGGTAGCTGTAAGGGCAAAGCCAGTTCCCATGGCAAAAATTACTGTCCAGGATCAGGAACGGATTTCCACAGGCAGTCAGGAATTTGACAGGGTATTAGGAGGTGGTGCCACAAAAAGAAGCGCAATCCTCATCGGTGGTGAACCTGGAATCGGTAAATCAACCTTGCTTATCCAGAGTCTTGCTTCCATATGCTCTACAACAGCCAAGGGAAACAAAATCCTTTATGTTTCCGGAGAAGAATCGGCCACTCAGATCAAAAGCAGGGCCAACAGGCTTGGGCTCAACGTGGATTCCATAGAGATTCTCTGTACGATGAGACTTGAAGACATACTGGACGCCCTGGATTCCCTAACCCCTCTTGTTACGGTAGTTGACTCCATACAAACAGTATATTCTGCTGAGGCAGGTCTTGTACCTGGTACAGTAAACCAGCTTAAATATTGTGCCAACGAACTCATTGGCTGGGTCAAGGAAAGGGACAGCGTCATGTTCATGACGGCACATGTCACCAAAGACGGCTCCATTGCAGGTCCTAAGAGCATGGAACATATGGTGGATACGGTAATATCCTTCGAGAGGTCTAATGACGAATACAGGTTCCTGCGGGCCCAGAAGAACAGGTTTGGGTCGGTAGATGAGCTTGGTATATTTGAGATGGAGGCAGACGGCCTTAAATGCGTGGAAGACCCAAGCTCCCTGTTCATAACAAGGCGTAAAGGGGGTATTCCTGCAGGGATTGCCTATGTCCCTGTATTTGAAGGGAGCAGAGTCTTTGTCGTGGAGATTCAGGCTCTTACAGTTCCATCAAAATCTGCCAACAACAGAGTTTTTTCCGACAAAATTGACGCAGCAAGGGTAAGCCGAGTTGCTGCCGTACTTGAAAAAAGAGCCGGCATAAAATTCAGTGACCATGATATTTATATAAATGTAGCGGGAGGTATCCGCCTTACTGAAAGTGCCATCGATGCAGCCCTGGCTGTGGCCCTTTATTCTGCCAGGACAGACCTTGCCATCGAGGGAAAAACTGTAGTGCTTGGGGAATTGAGCCTTGCAGGGGAAATACGCCCCGTAACAAAGCTCAGACAAAGAATCAAAACTGCCAAGGAACTCGGGTTTGATAAGATCATCGCACCGGAAAAAGAAAACGGATCCATTCCTGTCGAATCAGTAAAGGACCTTGTAAAAGCTGTATTCTAAAAAAATAAGGGACTGCAAAAACAGTCCCTTTATCTCGCTATTTCTTGAAAATAGCTACGATTTTATCAAAGAATGTCGTTATTGCCGCAACAAAAGATGCTCCTGCAATAAATGTACCAGCCAGACTTCCGATTGTTGACATTATAAGTACGAGCAATACCCGCATTATACGGTTTCTGTACCAGCCTTTAAGGCTAGCTGCATCATCCTGAAGAGTCTCCATGTCAGATACCTTAGGTTTGTGGATAAACGCCTGGAAAAGAGCTGCCACAAATCCTGTTCCTATGAAAGGACACAAAGAACATACAGGGGCTGCAACAAACGTTACAAGGACAGTAAGAGGATGACCTCCTGCAATAATAGTTCCTATTCCTGCAAGGATTCCATTCCACAAAACCCATGAACTGAGCATATCCCAGCCTTTTGCTCTGCCGCCAAAGATAAATCCCATTGCAATGAGGGCAACTATGAGAACTGGTATTATCCATCCTGCGATTTTGGATCCTAGTTTTTTAGGAGGTACTTCATCTATGTCAGAACAATCTGAGGATTCCTTGCCTTCAGCAATCAGGTTAAGATGCTTTACGACACCTTCAAGATGTCCTGCTCCAAGTACTGCAAGGACATTGTTGCCATTGCACTCCCATATATGGGATGCAAGATATCTGTCACGTTCATCAATCAGGACTTCCTTGACAGCTGGAAGGTAATCTGACAGTTCCTGCATTACACCGTCCATTTCGCTTTGCTGCTTAAGCTTTTCAATATCTTCAGGAGCTACTTCTTCCTTGGAAAAAGCGCTTACAAGCATTGATGCAAGAAGCTTGTTCTTGCCCCAAAAAGAATTCTTTGCCCAGGCACGACGCAATGTCACAGAAATAGATCTGTCCACCATTGTCTGGGGGATTCCCATTTCTTCAGCCTTGTTCATGGCTGCTATCATCTCATCTCCAGGCTGTACTCCCTGGGATTTTCCCATACGTTTCTGATAAGAGGCAAGAATCAGATTTGCCATCATAAAGAATCCCTGCCTGTTCTTGAGGACTTTGATTATGTCCATCTTGCGCCAGGATTCAGGATCTTTAAGATTCTCCAGTCGCTTGTCATCAAGTTCTATCGCTACATTATCAGGTTTCTGCTCTTCTATTACTTCCTGTACTTCGGCAATGCTTTCAGAAGATACATGAGCTGTTCCCACAAGAACAAATTTTCTGTCTCCAAAAGACAAATATTTCTGAGTAGAAGTATTAGTCATTTGAAATCTCCACGCTCCATTCTGCAAGACGATATTCAAAGAACATTGCACTGTTCATATCGAGTACCTTTGTATAGTATTCTTTTGCCATACTACTGTTATCAAACATAGAATACAGCAATGCCATATAGAAATACATCTTTCCCCTTTCCTGGTAGTTAGCCATCTTGGCTATATCCATGGAGATATTCTCATATCCTTTAAGGTCATGATAGATACGGAGCATCTTATAATCCATCGTATCCCTATTCATCTTGCGGTAAACACTTTCGCTATATTTCTGAGCTTCTACATTATTTCCTTCCATGTAGTAACAGTATGTGACAAGAAGAGGATATGATACGTTCTTGTTATTGAATTGAGCACATGTCATAAATGCTTCACGGGCTGTCTTCCAATCTTTCTCTCTTAATGCAAGGACACCAAGGCTCTCGTATGAATAGTAATATTTTGGATTACATTTGATTACATTCTTGTAGTCAGTAATTGCTTTCTGATAATTACCCATCTCATCATTGATTCCTGCCCTATATGCATATGCAAGGAAGTATGTCGAATCAAGTTCAATTGCTTTATCCCATGCTTTGATGGCATCATCAAACCGACCTACTCCTCTCAAATACATTCCATAATCAAGATAGTAGTTGTAGTTGGAATCATCACGGGCAATAGCTTTTTCGATATTATCACATGCCAGCTTATACTGCTTGTTAGCTTCGTTAAGTTTTGCCATGTAGTAATATGCCTGAGAATTATTTTCATCAAGAGCGACGATCTTATCCAAAGTTTCCTTACACTTGTCATCCTGTTCCAGGAAGTACTGAGTAATGCTCAGACCTAGAAGAACGTCTGTATTATCTGGTTCACTTTTAAGAGCTTTACGATAGTAAGTCTGTGCTCCAGTGTAATTTTTTACACTCATGCTGCTTTCTGCCAGCGTTACATTGGCATCTACATTGTATGGATCTTTTTTCAGGACTTTATTTACATATGCTGACTTTGTCTTGTTATCTCCTCTCATTCTTGCGATAGTTGCAGCAAGATCAAGAGTCTGCACATTTGTGCTGTCAGCAGCAATGAGCTTGTCACATAAAGCCTGTGCTTCGTCCAGTCTTCCTGCACTTGCAAGTACAGATGCCTTAAGGAAAATTATGTCATATTCTGCGGCATTCTGTTCCTTCAATGTATCAAACAAAGCAATTGCATTATCATAATTTTTTGATTTAAGCTGTACCTGCAACTTTGTCATGAATATTTTCTTGTCCATGGACAAAAGAAGGTCATTCAGTTCCTGGCTTTCACCATTCTTTTCCTGCATCTGAACACAAAGATCATAACATTCCTCATACCTGCCGCTTACGTCAAGCAATCTGGCCTTTAGCATATTAAGATCAAAGTCATTTTTGTACTTGCCAGGTACTTTAGCAAACATAGACAATGCATTTTCGTAATCACCTGTCACAGCAACCTGCTTTACGGCTTCGATAAATCCATCCTTGTCAAACTTGCTGTCCTGGGTCTTTTCAATTAGAGGCTCAACTGGAGATTCAACTTTATTTGATGCACAACCTGCCAAAAACGAAACAATACAACAAGATAACCCTACCAAGGCTACTTTTTCTAATCTTTTCATAAATCCCCTCAATTTTATTTGTTTTTTATTGCATTTTGCTCATATTATAGATAAAATATTCAGAAATATGCGTAAACATCCAGTTAGAAAGTTTTTGGGACTTACAGTCCTATACGCCGCTATTATCGTCGGCATATTCGTTCTGCAGTTTAAGACAGAATCAGTTATAAACAAAACCATAGGAAAGATTCATATCACTCTTACTCAAGGTGAAAATGAGTCTCACGAGATTGTGCTCCGTAACCAGTTTGTCCTTACATTCAACGGGTTCACGTTCTTTTCTGATGAAGAAACGCCTGCTTTACTCTATTCCACTGACAAAAAAGAGTCTAGCCCCCTGGTGCTTTCCTCAGTGGAAGAGTTGTCATCAACTTCTGCAGCAATCAACTTTACAGACGGTTCCTGCATTGAGCTTTCTCAAATCCTAGATGATGACGAAAATGTAGTACAGATGAATATTTCATCTCATCCTTCACAGGAAGGCTATATAATTTCCATTCCTTATTCCATCCAGAGTTCTGTGTCCATAAACGAAACATTTCCAAACAGGCTTCAGTTCGTTGCAGATGACCAAAATTATGAGTTTGTAGCTTATGCCTTTGAGGGAGAAAGAATATGTCTGGAAGAGGGACAGAATACAGCTTCTTATAGTGAATACAATCCTGTCAAAGTATTTACTTTGGACATGCTTACAGGTTTGGAGCTGGCAGACGAAAATATGTATAAGACAAACGTAAGTCATATCCGTAAATCTTACATAAGCAAGTTCAATACCAGCTTTGCTAACGACGGGCTGGAAAATCTATCTGAACTTCAGATAGTAACATATATTGCAGAGATGGCTGCTAACGGAAAGCTTTCAGATGCAATGAACAAAATACCTTCTTCATATCAGAAGAGCAACAAGCGTACCTATATCTCCGCACCTTATTTTGGTAATCTTTCAGCTGTTAATAACAGCCTTACAGTCAACACATCCAGATACGGTTCCCTGATAAATTCTGCGATAAAATCATCCAGTCTTGATGTTTTTGCAACAGATGATATATCTTCTTACATTTTGCGAGAAAAGAATACTGACAGCATACGCAAGCTTCTTGCTATACCAGCCAGTATCCTTGTAACTAAAGATTCTGATGATACAGATGAACCTCGCGTGATTCCAATGACACTTGCACAGGCTGCCGGCATCTTGAATGTTTATGCTGACTTATATGAAAAGGATAAGGAGACAGCTGCTAAACTTGAATCTGTCATAGATATCTGTATCAGTAGGATTACACAAGCTTGTTCCCTTAGCGAAGAGGAGACATTTGAAATAAAGGAAGACAATGAGACTCCTTCAACCATAAATCTTATAAAGACAGGTAATGCACTTTCTCGTGTTGCAAAGATAGTATCAAGAAATGATCTGAGAAAGATAGGTTATCTTATTGCCAACACAGGATTTGCTCAGCTTTCATCACCAACTTTGGAGCAGCTTGTACAGATATATCCTGTTGTTGTAACAGATAATACATATTATCCCCACATGGAAATTCTGGGATATTACGGAGCAAAAGCTGTATGGGCATGGACTTGTGCTCAGTCCATCACATATGATATCAAATCAGATGCTGTTGTTAACATAAGTATAAAATATCCGCTTGGAAATAGTCAGTATCTGATCTTAAATAACATCCCTAACTTCCACTCAAAGATTGAAATACAGCAGCAGATGTTCCGTACAGATCCTAGATTTGAAACATACAACTCATCTGGCTATGTTTACAAAAGCGATCTGCAGACTCTGTTTCTCAAGTCCCGCCACAAGAGCGAGACCGAGACAATCAGATTATTCTGCGATCCAGCTTCCAATTTTACAAAACTTCAGTAGCTGCTTCCATAAGTTCTGCAAGCTCTGCGTCATTGTCTGCTACAAGATAGCAGGCATTGAATAGCGCTACAACGGATTCTGTCGTAAGGATTCCCATAGGAACAGCTCCTTCACGCCATACCCTAGCACTTGTGGAATACTCTGAAAAATCAACTTTACACTCCTGCTGAGAAGTACAGTAGAAGTGAGTTCCGTTTCTTCTGCCACCTGCAATAAAACTCTTGAGAGAATAATCACTGTTACGCATATTACATGTTCCAGATGAATAAAGTTCAAGAATTACGTTATCTACCCCGGATTCCAGGTTATAACACTGTTCAAGACGATATCCAGGAAGCCCCGGATATAATCTTACCACAGCAAGGCGACTTGCAGCCTCATTCAGCAAATGCCTCATAATAAATCCATCAGGCTGCTGAACGGACATAAACTGCTGGCTTACAAGAGATTCTGAGACAAAGATTCCCTTATCAAGATTCCAGTTAATGAAACCGTCAGTTGAATTCGTGCAATATTTAAGATTCAACGGACTATAGATTTTTTCACCGTATACTACATATACACCATTTTTCTTTTCACGGGCTGTCTTTATTGCAAGCTTGATATTTGCTTTTGCTTCTGATCCCTCAGAAGGAAGAGTTGAAGATGCAGTAAGAACAACAGGCACATCAGCACTACCAAACAACCAGAACAACAATGCTGCAGTATATGGCAAAGTATCTGTTCCATGAGTTACAACAATACCATTGGCTGTTCCACTTTGCATCTTTTCCGTAATCTGACTGATAAGTTCTGCCCAGTCAGCTGGTTCTGTCTCTTCACTGAGCATGGAACGCACATTGATAACCTGGGTTGGATACTCATCCTCATCATTTAAAAGCCCTCTGATTGTATCAGCATTACCTGCAGCTACAGTACCATCCAGATGCTTTTGAGCAGTGATGGCTCCGCCCATTGTAAATACGTATACAAGACTTATATTGAGAGCTTCCTTTATGTACTCCTTAACTTTCAGAGGTACAGCACGTCCGGCAGTTTCCTTCATCACACAGCCTGTGAGATATTCCAAAGGAGCCATATCTCCATAAGTAAGTGCATTTACACTCTTTTCATTATCCCGAAGTACTTTGTCAATATAAGGGGCTATTTCCTCTCTAGTAGACAAAAGACTTAAATTCTTCTTCTTTACGAGAGTTTCTGGATTATCCCCAGATACACTTACATCCTGTAACAGATTCTTGGCTATTCCACTGTGAATTCTACCTGATGTAAGCATCTTGATAATTGACGCAAATTTCTTGGCTGTAAGATTACTCTGAGAAATAGGAGTCTTGGACACATTAAGAATGTGCATAAGTTCACCAGCCATCCAGTGGGCTGTAACCATTGGATCTGCACCTTCTTTTACGGCCTCTTCAAAATAATCGGCTCTGTCCTTATTGGCACAGATAAACTGGGTTCTCAAGCGTGACAATCCAAAAGTACTCTTGAGTCGTTCCCTGCGCTCTGATGGTAACTCAACACCAATTTTTGTATCACCACAACTGCTTCCTATATCAATAGATATCGGAGTGTCAAGTTCCACAAATTTTGCAGACTCCTGACGATTTTTCCATGATTCAGTTGTATTGAGTTCTGCAATCCATAAGCGACTTTCACTTACTACAGTCCCCTTTGCTGACAGTACTTCTTCCTGACGGGAAAGTTCGCTATTAATTGCCTTACGAACAAAATTAAAGGAATTAAGATTACGAAGTTTTACATAGTAATCAGGGGACAACGGATAATGAGCAAGGGCAACAAACGCGTTACATCTTACACTTGCTTCGTCCAGCTCACCTGTAACAAGCTTGAGATATGTCATAAGAGTGTACAATTCCCTAAGGAAAAGCTCAGCTTCTTCGCCCAGTTCAAATTCAACTTTAGTTTTGATACGCATACTAGGACAACCGGCATAGGTCCAGTCCATGTGAGCTTTACCACCAGTACGAGTAAGATGTCCTGCATCTTCTTCTATGCGAACTTCCTCAATGTTTATCTTCTTGGCTTTCTGATGGAAATAAAGATTAATAGATCCACCTTCTGCAACTTTTACAGAAAAACCAGTAAACATTCTGTCATCAGGAGGCTCCATGAGTGTTCCTGTAAGATGCTCTACCTTGGCATTCTGATTAAGAGTACCACCAATAGCTCTTACAAAAGTTGCAGTCTTATGCAGAACAGAAGGCTGGATAGTTACATTCTTTATTTTGTATCCGTTATTATTTCTGTCCAAAAACTGCTCTTTTGCAGTCAAAATGTCCTTATTGCTGCTTTCCTCGTGATCTACGATAAAGACTCCTGGAACAGCTGAAAGTAAAACACGTACATCAAGATATACATAAGATTGATACATATATTACAAAATCCGCCTTTTTAGGTCAAAATTAACAAAAAAATCTCGGAAATTATACAGTTTTTTTAAGTTTTATGATATAATAACGGAACCATATAAAGCGATTTTTTAAATAAAAAGTTTCTTTAATGTCAGGAGTAATTGTGAACAAACGTGACTTTCCGAAAATCCATTTTTATGATCAGGATTTCGTTGACATTTATGACAAAACTTTAAACTGGCTTTCGGATTTTTGGATTGACCCAGTATCTGGGGAGACTTCTGCCGAGGGATACATGGTTTATCCTAATAACGGACAGTATATTCTGGACCAGGCAGAATCAATTTTTTCATCCTTTTTTTTAGTATACTCTAACCGTAACTATCCTGCAAACAAGAATCTTGATTATTTTTATGAACATCAGGAAGAAAACGGTGCAATCAGATGGAAGTATGACGCAAAGACCAACCAGCCTATTTTAGATGCTGTAAATCCTGAAGGAATCGGCCTTCCTCTTTTTGCATGGGCAGAATTCAATCTTTATCACAAGACAGCCAACAAGCGTCGTATCAAGGATATAATGCCTATACTCACAAAATATATGAGTTGGATTGATACAACGTTCAAGCAGCCTAACGGGTTATACTCTGTTCCTCATCAGTCATCAACAATGATTAATTCTCCTCGAGAAGGAACTTTCTATCCGATAGACTTTAACAGCTGCATGGCTATCAACGCCCTTAATATGTCTGCCTTGGGAGATATATTAAACGACAAGGATCTTAGTTTCCAGTACAAAAAGATGTACTTCAGTCTCAAGACCCGTATCAATTCCTTGATGTGGGATAGTGAGACAGGTTTTTATCATGACCTGGATAAAGATGAACAGCGTCTCCCTCAAAAGACCATAGCAGGGTTCTGGCCTTTACTTGCAGAACTTCCTAACGCTGATAGAGCTGATGTACTGATAAGCCATCTTTCTAACCCTGAAACATTTGGTACAGAACACCCATTCCCTACCCTTAGTGCAGATAATCCTGCATTCAGCGAGATGGGAGAAGGTTTCAGAGGATCTGTATTCCCATGTTATAACTTCATGGTTATCAAGGGACTCGAACGATATCAGAGATATGCTTTTGCCCGTGAATGCGCAATACGTCATATGTACTTCATCCTTGAAGGATTGAGCCCAGTAGATCAGAGCATCAAGGGAGATTTGTATGAAGCATATCTTCCTAACAAAGAAGGTCCTGCAATCTGGTCTGACATGCCTGATTTCCCTCGCAAAAGATTCCTTCAGTTCCTGGGGCTTTCTACAGTTGCGCTTATGATTGAGAATGTAATTGGCCTAAGTATAAGTCTTCCTCGTAAAACAGTAGATTGGGTTATTCCAAACCTCGAAATCATGGGTATCGAAAACCTTTCCCTCAAGCGTAACCTTATTACCATCCTTAGTAACAAAAGTAATCGTGGTTGGGAAATCCAGATGGAAAGTGAAAAACTTTATTACTTCACTATTGATATTCTTGACCAGAAAAAGAAGACACTTCCTATACCTTCAGGAAAGTGTTCTATGCTTATAGATAAACTGTAAGCAGCAAGGAGAGATGTATGCAAACCCTGCAAGCAGTGATTGAAATCGGCTCAACGGGCATACGTCTCCTTGTTGCCGAAGACCGAAAAATTCTTGATAGGAGTGAATTCCCCGTAAATATTGGAAGAGATGTATTTACTACAGGTTCCATAAGCAGGGATACACTCTTAAATGCACTTCATATACTTTCTAGATTTTCAGAACAACTTCAAGGCTGGGGTATAAGCAGCCAGTCAACCAGTGTCATAGGAACAGCAGCCATCCGAGAGGCAAAGAACAGGGATCCGTTTGTTGACAGAGTAAAAGTCAAAACAGGATTTACCGTAAGGGTCATTGACGGCATAGAAGAAAATCGTCTGATGTATCTTGCTGTCAATGACTGTCTGAAAGAAGCCAGCTTTAGCATGAGACAAAGTAATTCCATAATACTTGAAATTTCAGGTGGTACCACTGAAATGATGCTTATGGAAAACGGAAGAATGAAAGCAGCCCACAGTTTACGACTTGGCACTGTAATTACTGAGCAGCAAATTCGTGCAATAACAGGCAGTTTGGATGATGCCCACCGGTTCATTGAAGAGTTTATCCATAATACAAAAAACACCTTGGATATCGAAATCAATCTCAGCAAAATAGAACAGTTCATTGCACTTGGTGGAGACATGAAGTTGGCTTCCCTTTTCTGTGGAAAACCAATCTCTGCCTTCCTGTGGGAAATCAAGCGAAAAGATTTTGACGAGTTTGTAGATGAAGTTAAACTATACACTCCGGAAGAATGCATTGCAAAATTCAAGGTTACATACAATGATGCGCAAACTTTTCAAATTTCTCTCATAGCCTATAAACAATTTCTTAAGCTGACAAATGTAGATTCGATTATCGTACCAGAGACATCTATACGTGAAGGTGTTCTCATCAGTTATATGAATAAAGCTGATGAAAACCTGCAAAACGAGTTTAACGCTCAAATCATTGCAAGTGCCATATCACTTTTACGAAAGTATCAGGGAGATGAATTACACGCCGACTTTGTAAGAACAATGAGCCTCAGAATATACAATGCAATGCAAAATGAACTGGGATTAGGAGAACAGGAAAAAATAATTCTTGAAGTAAGCGCTATACTTCATGATATCGGAATGTTCATAAGAGCCCAAGATCATAACTTCCATTCAAAGTATATAATCCAAAACAGTGAAATTTTTGGTTTGAGCCATGACGAGAAAGATCTGGTTGCCCTTATTTCCAGCTTTCACAAAGGAAACCAAACACCTCAGGACGATCAGGCATTTAAGTTACTTCCACGCTCCAGTCGCCTCACCATCCTTAAACTAACAGCCATATTACGAGTAGCAGATGCTTTGGACAGAAGCCATCAGCAGAAACTTACCAACTTTACAGTCAACTTTACCAAAGACTGCATTACATTCAGAGTCAAAGGCTATAACAATCTCACATTGGAAAAACTAGCACTTGCAGAAAAAGGTGACTTGTTTGAAAATGTATTTGGATACAAGATTGTATTGATATAAGAATATACAAATATTCTATCCAATAACCTTTTGCATTTATCTGAACTCATAGCTTGAGGGAATTATTATCGTATGAAAAAGACAAGATTTTTAAATAGAGATTTAAGTTGGATTGAATTTAACGCAAGGGTTCTCCATGAATCCTGCAGGAAAGAATTACCATTGATGGAGAGACTCAAATTCCTTACCATTGTGTCTTCCAATTTTGACGAGTTTTTTAAGGTCCGCGTAGCTTCAATAAAACGTCAGATTTCTCACAACATCACAGAACCAGATTCCAGCGGATTAACACCTGCACAAGTCCTCAGCAAGATTTCAGAAAGATGCCATCAGCTAACCAAAATGGAATATGAAACATTGACAAATGATATTCTTCCATCCTTAGCAAACGCCGGTATAATATACGTTGACAAGGATCATTTCTCTCTTTCCCAAAAATCAGCTGCAGAAGGTATCTTTAGAAACAACATATTTCCTGTTCTGACTCCATTGCGAACAGATAACAAGATCTTTCCTCATATAGGAAACAACGGGATTACAGCAGCATTCCTCCTCAAACCAATGGAAGGCATACACATAACAAAATCCCCGTTATCACCTCAAGAACAGGAAATACTGGCATTAGTCCAAATACCAAACAGTATCCCTCATATTGTCTGGCTCCCAGGAAATGACAACACAAGAGTATTTACTGTGATTGACGATATCATATCACTTTACGGAACAGAGCTTTTCCCAGGCTATGATGTAACAGAATCGATGCTCTTCAAAATAGACAGGGATGCAGATTTCAGTGTAGATGAGGACTCAGGAGAGAACTTTATACAGGCCATGAAAGATGTTCTTGTAAAAAGACAGTCTTCGTTTCCAGTCAGAATGGTGTGCAACACTTCCAGCAAAAAACTACAGTCACTGATACAAGAAAAAATGGGATTATCAGATGAAGAACTCTACCAGGTCAACTTTATAGTAGATCCTTCCATTCTCATAGATCTGACAAAGCTTGATAACATCTCTGAATATATGTTTCCCCAATGGAAAAACTTTTATCCCGACGATTTACCACAAGATGAAACATATTGGAATGTCCTTCGCCAAAATGACAGACTATTACAAGTTCCATACCAAAGCTATGACCCTGTTGTAAAATTTATCAAGGATGCCGCCAAGGATTCCTCTGTCCTTGCAATAAAAATAACACTATACCGTACCGGAAATAACAGTCCTATCGTCCAAGCATTAAAGGATGCGGCAAAATCAGGCAAACAGGTAATAGCATTCCTTGAGCTAAAAGCAAGATTTGACGAAGAGAGAAACATTTCCTGGGCAGCAGAACTGGAACAGGCAGGTGTAATCGTTATCTATGGCGTTGCAAACCTTAAGGTACACGCAAAAGTGTGCCTGATAATACGAAAAGAGCATGATGGAATAAAACGCTATGCCCATTTCAGCACCGGAAACTATAACCCAAAAACCGCCCTCACATATCAAGATTACTCATTGTTTACAAGTAATACAGACCTAGTTAATGATGCTACAATGTTTTTTAACGTTATATCCGGTTATACAGCCATGCCTGTCATGCATCATATTTATATGGCACCACTAACACTGAAAAACCGCCTCATAGATATGATTGAGAGAGAAATCAGACAAACGACTGAAGAGACACCAGGCCTCATAATCGCAAAGATGAATAGCCTCTGTCACCCTGAAATCATCCAGGAACTTTACAAGGCATCTCAAGCAGGCGTAAAGATACTACTTAACGTAAGAGGTATATGCACCATTGTTCCAGGAGTAAGAGGATTAAGCGAAAACATAAAGGTAATAAGCGTAATCGACAGATATCTTGAGCACAGCCGTGTATTTTACTTCAAAAATGGGTGCAACGAGGAATTATATTTCAGCAGTGCCGATTGGATGGAGCGAAATCTCGACAGAAGAATAGAACTCATGATTCCTGTAACAAATCCTGACGTATTCAAAACTGTAAAAGACAATCTTAACATATATTTTCAGGATAATACCCATGCACACACACTTAACAGTGATGGAACATGGACTGCAGTAACCAGAAATAAAAAAGAACTTTCTGTAAGTGCACAGGAAGTTCTTTATAAAAAATATAAAAAGAGAAACGACGCCAAGAAATCCTTACCTAAAGTAGAATTTACAATCAGGCGTAAAAATTAAAAGGCAGTTCTACCTCTAAAACTTCTGGCCAAAGTAAGCATATCAGCATATTCCAAATCACCTCCAACAGGAAGCCCGCTGGCAAGGCGGGTAACAGTGCAGTCACATTCATGGAGAATACGCTGTATATACATTGCAGTAGTATCACCTTCTACCGTTGGATTAGTTGCGATTATTACCTCTTTTATTCCTTGAGACTTTACCCTCTCTATCAAGGAATTAATCCTTAGACTATCAGGACCAATACCATCCAGAGGAGAGATAACACCCCCAAGGACATGAAACAAGCCATGGTATTCATGGGAATTATTTATCGTATTGACATCCTGGGAATGTTCCACTACACAAATGACATTCCTATCCCTTGAAAGATCTGTACATATGGGACAAGGATCAACTTCGGTCCAAGACCCACATATAGAACAAGGTTTTATCCGTGACTGGAGTTCAGCCATCTGCTTAGAAAAGCGCTGGACATAAACAGGATCACACTGCAACAGAAAGTTTGCAATACGAGAGGCACTTTTTTTACCTATCCCGGGAAGCCTCGAAAAACTTTCTGTAAGCTCATCAATAGCATTCATCTGAAATTAGAATCCCATTCCAGGAAAATTCAGAGATGAACCACCAATAGTACGTTTTATCTCTTCTATCATAAGTTCCATAGCATTGTGGTGAGCAGCTTTGATAAGATCCTGTAACATAGTAATATCTCTGCTGTCTACACAGATTGGATCCAAATATATATCTGCGATTTCCATCTTCCCATTCAGGGTAATCTTGACCATATTACCACCAGCACTGCCTGTAACTGTAATTGAATCAAGTTGTGCCTGTGCCTGAGTCATCTGCTCCTGAAAACTTGCAAGATTCTTAGCCATATCAAAAGGGTTCATCATTATAATATCTCCTAGTAAAAATCAATATAAAAAGCATCTTAGTTATGCCATAAAAAACAGATTATCGCAATTCGGATTATTCGTGATTACAGTCCGCCGACAATAGAACCTTTAAATGTATCTCTGATTATCGCAACCTGCACAGGAATTTCCGAAGAAGAGTTTTGTTTCATCTGCTCTTCCAAGGTAATAACAAAACTTGTCTGCCGTCCATAAGTTTTTGATAAAACCTCGCTTATTCTTCCTGAATTAGCTTTCAGCTGGTTGAACTCAAACCTGTTCAGGGAAACAGCATAAATACAATCATTCTCCTGCTTCCAGTCCTTTGTCTGTGAGAGCTGGCTTGCTAACATGGCATCCCCTGCCGAAAACTCATTTATCAAAAAAGCTTTTACCTTTTCAATATCAGAAGTATCAACATTTGGCCGTATATCCTCACCAGACTTAATTTCAGCTGACCCACTATTTGTTACAGCAGGAATTTCAGCCGTTTTTTTTGGCGGCAGCTGAGCGCCATCAATAAAAGGGGCTGATCCCTCCTCCGGAGCTGAAGCGTATTCATCAGGATTATACTCTTCCTTCAGAGCACTAAAAGTAGGCATAAATCCATTTGGCCTTACAGTTCCAGCTCGTGCTGCCACAGGGGCTGCCGTCTGCCTTGCTGCCGGAGCAGAAGGTTCCTGAGAAGACGGCCTGTTATCCATAAGAGTACGCTGCCCCGCAGCTCCAGATATAAGAGGCTTTACAGCATCAATAGCTTTTTTTACCTCACCGGAAGTAACATAATCCTTGAGCCAGCAGATACGGCTCAAAGATAACTCCAACTCATACCTTGGACTTAACGAATACCTTATATCACGGTATAACTGCAAAAATATATCAAGCGCTCTCTCAATCTGAACACTATTCCATGCTTCAAGTACATCTTTGGAATATCGCTCTGGAGCTGTTCCTAAAAGGGATTCCTTTCTGACCCCGTTCTTGATCAGGAGAATGCTGCGTAAATAATCTGTACAGTTGGTTATGAGCTGCTCAATACTTACACCATTTTGCAAATACTGGTCAAGATGAAGCAAAACTTCGTCTACCTTGGAAGTGACACAATAGCCAAAAAGTTCATTGAGCCTGTCGATACCCACAAGACCCAACTTGTCTCTTATCTTGTCATAAGTTATTTCGCCATCACTGAAAGCTGCAACCTGGTCAAAGAGCGTATAACTATCTCTCATACTTCCAGTTGCCTCACGGGCTATCCAATAGAGAGCCTCATCTTCAGCCTTTATGCCGACTTCGCTGGCTGCAAGAGCAAGCTGTTCCTTTACCTTTTCAACAGGAACAAGCCGATAATTAAACTGCTGACATCTTGATTTTATTGTTGCAGGAACCTTCTGAAGTTCTGTTGTCGCAAAAATGAATACTACATATGGAGGCGGCTCTTCAATGGTTTTAAGAAGAGCATTGAAGGCACTTGTAGAAAGCATATGGACTTCATCTATTATGTAGATCTTATAGCGACAGCTCTGAGGAGGAAAAAGAACTTCATCCTTTATCTGTCTTACATCATTAACACTGGTATTAGAAGCACCATCTATTTCAAAAACATCCAGGCTTGAACCTGCAGTTATTTCCTTGCAGGCAGTACATTCTCCACAAGGAGTTGCCGTAGGACCTTTTTCGCAGTTAAGAGCTTTTGCCAGAATACGAGCTGTAGAAGTCTTTCCACAGCCACGCGGTCCACTAAAAAGATAAGCATGTGCTATTTTACCTGATTGAATAGAGTTTTTCAGAGTATCAGCAACAAACTCCTGTCCAACAAGATCCTCAAATCTTTGCGGCCTTCGTCTGGTCGCAGTTACTTCATAAGCCATAGGGTATAGAATAACCTAAATAAAGATATTCCTCAAGGCAAAAAAAAAGACCTGAACAAGCTCCTCCAGACACGGAAGAAACAAGTCAGGTCTTTATCATATCCTAATTACCAGTGACCACTAGCACCGCCTCCACCAAAGCTACCGCCTCCACCGTGGAAAGAGGAGCCTCCACCAAAGTTACCGGAAGAATGCCGGGAGTGAGACGAAGAGCCAAAGCTGCCAGGGAAAACATAAATGCCACCATGTCTGCGTCTGCGTCTATAACCTCGTCTGCCTCCATTTACACTGACAGAGAAGATTACGACGACAACAACAATCACAAAAGCAAATAGAAGTTCCAGAGGATCTTCTTCGCTGTCTACATAAACATCATTGGTACTCTGATTGACAGAAGGACTAAGCAGGCTTTCATCTCCAGTAATGATACCGGCCATATTCTTGACACCTTCAATGATACCTTCTGCATAGTCATTACTCCTGAAGGCAGGAATAATGACATTACGGATAATGCGGGCACATTTAGCATCCGTCAAAGTACCTTCAGTTCCATAACCAGTTTCGATACGTACATCATGTTCAGCCATGGCAACAGTAAGAAGAGCCCCATTATCAACACCCTTATACCCAAGCTGCCATTTCTGGGCATGATTTATACTGAATTCTTCTATAGAATCACCACCAAGAGACTTAACTGTAAGGACCACAATCTGAACTCCGGAATTCCGTTCCAGATTACGAAGGAAACTATCCAGCTCAGCATATTCGCCAGAAGAAAGGACCCCAGCTACATCCATGACAGGACCAGTCAGTTCATACAGACCTTTCTTGTCCTTTGTATACTGTGCAGAATTGCTATGTACACTTCTTCCATTAACTTCAACAGTGACAGGCATCACAGCATGGGAAGCACAGGATCTGATAGCCAAAAAAGGAACGCCTATCACAATCAACAGGAAGATAAACAAAGAGAACCTGTTATCATGATGTTTCTTCTTATGTTCAGGAGCAATTACACCCATCTGTCAGCCTCCAAAATAACAAGTCCATCCTTAAGTTCATTAGGATTATCTTCATGAGGTGGAAAATTCTCTGCAAGAAGTTCCTCACACCTCTTTATGGCACCAAGAAAAGCTTCTTTTGTCCGACCGTGACTTAAGTCTTCCACCATTTCATCTGCTATCAGATTCCAAAGATCCTGACTGATTTTCTCGCTGATACCTTTATCCGCAACAATGCGAACCTGTCTCTCAAAAAAACTGACAAAAATCAGGATTCCTGAGTGTTCCCGTGTATCATACACACCACTTTCGGTAAAATACCTCAAAGCTCTTGCCGTGACATTCGTATTCTTTGCTTCCCCTGGCACGACAAGATAATCAATGGCCGGAATGTTAAAAAGTATGTATAAAAATACAACCATAACAACAGCCACAGTAATGTAGCAAGCAACAAGATACCAGGGCTTTACTTCCCACAAGACACTTTCCATCCAGGAATACAGCAGTGAAGATAACGGAAGAAGACACACAATAAGAATAAAGGAAGCAACAACAGAAGATGCCAGCTCCCAGAATGCATAGCTGGAACTTTCTGGAGTTATTGCCAGGGCAATCTCTCCCGTAGTACGACTTTCAGCTTTTTTAACAGCTCCCTTTATCTCTTCCAAAGCATCTTCAGTAAGACCGGATGCCTTCATAAAAGATTTATAATTCATATCCAGACTCTATCCTTTTTCCTAGAACTGAACTTTAGGTGCAGAGCTTGCCTGACTGTCAGCCTTAAAATACTGCTTAGCCGTAAATCCAAACATTCTGGCAGTTACTACCCCAGGAAACTTCTGTATTGTAGAGTTATAGCGTTTGACAGAATCATTATATCTCTTGCGTTCAGTAGCAATGCGATTCTCTATTCCTTCAAGCTGACTCTGAAGATCAAGGAAATTTTCATTGGCCTTCAGTTCAGGATAAGACTCAGTCAAAGCCAAGAGACGGCCAAGACTATTTCCCAGCTGATTCTGGTTCTCAATATATTTTTCCATTGCCATGGAATCATCTGTTATGGAAGAATCTATTACCACACTTCCACCAAGACGGCTTCTGGCATCAGCAATCTCTGTATATACAGTTTCTTCATGAGTAGCATATCCCTTTACCGTAGCAACAAGATTAGGGACAAGATCATATCTCTCCTGATAACGGTTCTCAACATTAGCCCATTGGCTGTCAACTTCTTCCCTAAGGGAAACCATATTATTGTATCCACAACTCGTAAAGGCAGATATAACCATAACTGCACCAACAATCATCAACAAGCTTTTAAAAAGTTTTTTCATACCTTTAATCTCCATATACAGATAAACTTATATATTTTTTACATATAAGGTCAATAAATAAATTTCAAATGTATTGAAATTTTCTACTTTTAAATATATCCTTTATACCGTGTATTATTATGCACAAATGTCAATGTTTTTTATAATATAATTATAGAGGTCCTTATGAGCATGAAATACGATTTCACAGTAGAGTCTCTTGGCGAATGCAAGGTACGCTCACCTATCGAACTGTCTCAGGAGCATGGAGATTTCCGTGCAACATACGTAAAAGATACATCTTTTGTACGTAATGCAGTTAATGTTTTTGCAGATGCAGATCCAGAGCCAGATGACATGTCCAACCTTATGGAAAAGGCTGGACCTCGCGAAAATATCTATTTCAATCCTGCACACGTAACTGCAGGTATCTGTACATGCGGTGGTTTGTGCCCAGGTCTTAATGATGTAATCCGTGCAGTAGTACGCTGTCTTTGGAACCGCTACGGAGTACGCAGAATCAAGGGTATCCGTTTTGGTTACAAAGGATTCTTTACAGAAGAAGGTTTTGACACAGTTGACCTTACTCCTGAAAATGTAGATACAATCCACAAGATTGGTGGATCATGCCTCGGAACAAGCCGTGGTGGTGGAGAAAGAGTAACAGACATCGTAGATGCAATTGAACGCCTCGGAATCAATATGATGTTCATCATCGGTGGAGACGGAACTCAGCGTGGCTCATTGGATATCGCCAACGAAATCGAAAAACGTGGCCTCAAGATTGCCGTAGTAGGTATCCCTAAGACTGTAGACAATGACCTTCAGTTTATTGACCGCTCATTCGGATTTGAAACAGCCGTACAGAGAGCAACAGAAGCTGTCAACTCTATCCATATGGAAGCAATTTCCCAGATCAATGGTATCGGTCTTGTAAAGCTCATGGGACGTGAATCAGGATTCATCGCAACAGCAACAGCCCTTGCTAGCCACGAAGCTAACTTCTGTCTCATTCCTGAAGTTCCATTTGATATGGATGGTCCTAACGGATTCCTCGCTCACCTTGAAGAGCGTCTTGTAAAGCGTCATCATGCAGTAATCATTGTAGCAGAAGGTGCAGGACAGGAACATCTCCAGTCAACAAACATGACAGATGCATCTGGAAACAAGAAGCTTGCTGATATCGGTGTATATTTAAGAGACAGCATCGAACAGTATTTTGCAAAGAAGAACTTCCCAATCGTTCTCAAGTATATCGACCCAGGTTACGAAGTACGTGCATCAGTAACATCTGCAAACGATTCTATCTACTGCGAACGCCTTGGAAACAATGCCGTACATGCAGCAATGGCTGGTAAGACAAAGATAGTCATCGGTCTTGTACACGATAAGTATGTTCATATCCCTATTGCAATGGCAACTCTCAAGCGCAATATCGTTGATCCAGAAAGCCAGCTTTGGCGTGATACTCTTGATGCTACATTACAGCCAGTATATATGGTAAACAACATCAACACTGTAACTGAGAAACTTAAGAAGGCAACTGAAGAAGCTAATGCAAAGGCAGAAGCAAGACTTAAGAAAGTTACAGAGTGGAAAAAAAATAAATAAAACTATCTATCAAAACAAGAATTATTAGTTTTGACATAAAGGCCTTCTGCGGCATAGCAGGGGGCTTTTTTTGACTAAAAAATACCAGACTGAGGATAATATGAAAATACAAGGTTCATCCAAATCAAAATCTATAAAAGTTTCGCTGTTCCTATTTTTTTGTATAAATATTATTACCCTGATAACAAGTTGTGCTTCTACACCGCAACCAAAAGAGCCACCAAAAGAAATCTATCAACTCACCCTATATGACAACTGTCCGGAAACAACATATGCAAGGAAAGCTCACATGTGGCTCAAACTTGCCCTTCCTGATTATACAGGAACAATTTCAGTCCAGATAGAAAATCCTCCAAGCAAACAGGATATTACACAGATTGAAGATTATGTCTTATACTGTTCTATCATAGCAAAAGCAATGTCAGACGGAAGTGGCAAAAATTGTACAGTACAATTCAATACCAGGATTGACCAGAGCGGAATCAGTCTGGACTTTACAACAGAAGATACAGCATTACTTGCGCTCAGCACTCTGACCCAGGAACAAGAACACGAAATATATGCATTCTACATATACTGATACAGCGATCAATCAGCCGTACTTCACGGAACAGATAATAACTTATATTGGCAACAAAAGAGCCCTTCTGGACTTCATAAAGCAGGGAATCAATCTAGTCCAGGATAAGCTCCAAAAGGAAAAGCTTTCGACCCTTGATGTCTTTTCCGGAAGTGGCATAGTATCAAGATATCTCAAGAATTATTCCAGCGAAATCTATGCAAATGACCTGGAACTCTATGCAAGGACAATAAGCCAGTGCTATCTCTCAAACCCTGACAACAGACAACTTGAAGAACTCTTTGCATATTACGAGACACTACGTGTAGAGTGTGCAAGACAGATCCCCACATATCTTGAAGGGGAATCCAAATTCAAGGAAAACCTCCCGGGCTTTATCTCTGAGTTATATGCTCCCAAAGACATAGACAATATCCAGAGCGGAGAAAGGTGCTTTTATACACCTCACAATGCCTGTTACATAGATTGTATGAGACAGCTCATCGCTCAGAAAGTTCCACAAGAACTGCAGCATTACTTTATAGCACCTCTTCTGGCAGAAGCCTCTATCCACGCAAATACAGGAGGAGTATTCAAAGGATTCTATAAGAACTCCCATACAGGAATCGGAAAATTTGGAGGCAACGGAGCAAATGCCCTTACAAGGATAACTGGGCACATAGAGCTCCCCTTCCCTATATTCAGCCAAAACGTATGTCCCTACGGCATATTCAACCAGGACGCAAATACTCTATATGAAAATCCATCTTTGCCGGATGTAGACCTTGCATATATAGATCCTCCATACAATCAGCACCCATATGGTTCAAACTACTTCATGCTCAACTTGATAACATCTTATGAAAAACCTGTGGAAAACAATATAAGTCGTGTGTCTGGAATTCCAAAAAACTGGAATAGATCCTTATATAACAAGAAAAAAGAGGCTGTGAATACTTTTGCACATCTTGTGGAAAACTTAAGGGCAAAATACCTGTTGATATCTTTTAACAACGAAGGATACATAAGTCAGGAAGAAATGGTTGAACTTCTTTCCAAGACAGGAACAGTAACTACGCTTGAATCCCCATACAATGCCTACAGAGCCAGCAGAAACCTTTCTTCCAGAAATATCCACGTCAAAGAGTATCTTTACGTTGTGCAAAAGAAATGACACAGGATACAGGCAGATGGTCTGAGTACCCGCTGCCTTTCCATATGTTGAATCCATGAGGTACACCAGTATCCTTGTCACACCAAAGTCCATCATCAAGTATCCTGCAGTCATTAAGGACAGCACCACGGCAAAAGAAATTATCAATAAGGGACCATTCTCCCCTGTAAAAGTAACTACCCTTACTGCCACCTGTGGAAATGCACGAAGGATGGCTGACAGCAGTCTTTCCAGCCAAAACAACGCAATTCCCTTCATCGTCATGGATAAAGTCTTCTATATCCTTGTTGAAATCACCGCAGATAACAGTCCCCTTCTCTCCAGCAACAGCTTCAATGGCAGCAGAAAGACTCTTTTCCTGTAAGGTCCTCCAGTGCTCCGTCAAACTATCTCCCTCCAGGCGGCTTTTCCAGTGGTTTACAAGAAGGACAACTTCCTCCCCTCCGTTACATACAGTAACCTCAAGGGTTTCCCTAAGCGGAGGCACAGAAAGTCCCTCCACCATAGAAAAGACACTATGAGTACGTATGTCTTTTAGTGGTAGACAAGAAATCACGCCCACGCCAAAGGCACACCCCCTGCTTCTTGCAAAGGCAGAATAACTATAAGGCCTCCTGAATATCCCCCTGTAACCTGTAAAGTTGACAATATCCTGCAAGACAGCAGCATCCTCAATCTCCTCAAGAACAATGATATCTGCATTGATCCCTGCCAAAGCCTTAGCAAGTCTCTCCAAACGCATCTTGTACCGGGACTCGGACCAGATATCCTTGTTCCTGTACTCCTCATATTCGCTACCACTAGTAACCCCATCAAAAAAGCATTGGACATTCCATTGGACAACAGAAACTTCCTTCTTGTATGGTCTACTACTCTGGTCTCTACATCCGGCAAAAAAAACACAAATAATGCATGTCGCAAAAATAACAGGATTCTTCATACATAAATATTGTCCGCCAAAGTTAACTTCTGCCACAAAATATACTTATTTCTGAAGATAATTCATAACGACACAGTACACTAAAACCTAGCTAGGAATTAGTTTAAATCCTAGTTAGGAATCGTTTTAAATCCTAGCTAGGAACTGGTTTAAATCCTAGCTAGGAACTGGTTTAAATCCTAGCTAGGAATTAGTTTAAATCCTAGTTAGGAATCGGTTTAAATCCTAGCTAGGAATTGGTTTAAATCCTAGCTAGGAACTGGTTTAAATCCTACCTAGGAACTGGTTTAAATCCTAGCTAGGAATTGGTTTAAATCCTAGCTAGGAACTGGTTTAAATCCTAACTAGGAACTGGTTTAAATCCTAACTAGGAATCAGTGTCTTACACAGCGGTAAAATAAAATACTCTACAACAGTACTTCAGTAATCTTGCAGCCAGTTTAGTGTGATTTAAATCACACTAATGTAAATTATTTCATAAAAAGTGAATAAATCTGCTTATTTATGAATATATATTCACACAAAAGCGTATTTTCTCTTTGACCAAACACAAGCAGCTCTTTATAATCATAATTATAAGATACGTAATACTGTGAAATCATTCACAATATTACAGGGAACATAAACAGACTGTGAAAGAACTTTCTATTCCATCCAAGAAAAGACTTATTTTACTGGAACGCCTGCTCTGTGATTATCCGGAAAAGACTATCACATCACCTAAGATTCAGGATTTACTGGGGTACTCGGCAGCCGTCATACGCAAGGATATTTCCGGTCTTGGAGTAAACTGTGGAGCCAGCAACGGCTATAAAGTCGCAGAGCTAAGGCAAGCTTTGGAAAGTGCACTCAAACTATCTGGAGATGAGCATAAATGCATAATTGTAGGATTAACCAGACTGGGACAGGTTCTTCTGGATAATCCACAACTTGAAAACTCAAGTTTTAGGATAGTTGCAGGATTTGACAGCAACGTAAACAGAACTGAAGTCCTTAAGTCAGTCTTTCCGTTGCATCCGACAACAATGCTTGAGACAATTATCAAGGCAGAAAAAATCACTTATGCGATTCTCACCACAGAAGAGAGCGAAGCTCAGGATATGGCACAAAAGCTCGTCGCCTGTGGTATCAAAGGAATAGTCAACTACACACCATGTGTTCTGACAGTCCCACAGGGTGTACAGGTTCAGAATGTTTCTCTGATTATGTCCCTAAAGGCACTGACTGCCCTTACATAAAGTCAACGTACCTGCCTTGATGCAGGAGAATATAAAAAAATGTACAAAGGAGTACACTTATGAGCAGAGTCTACAATTTTTCAGCAGGACCTTCATGTCTTCCAGAAGAAGTATTAAAAGAATGCGCAGCAGAAATGCTGGACTATCAGGGAACAGGACAGTCTGTTATGGAAATGAGTCACCGCTCCAAAGCGTACAAACCTATCATCGAACATGCAGAAGCTCAGGTTCGTAAACTTATGAACGTACCAGAAAACTACAAGGTACTTTTTCTCCAGGGCGGCGGAAGCACACAGTTTGCTATGGTTGCGCAGAATCTTGGTATCAAAAAGGGAAAGGCAGCTTACATCGAGACTGGTGTATGGGCAAAAAAGGCAGCTGCCGAAGCTAAGCTTCTTGGTGTAGACGTAGACATCATCGCTTCAAGCAAGGACAAGAACTACAGCTATATCCCAAAAGTAGAAAAAATTGAAGGTGATTATGACTATGCATACATCTGCTTCAACAACACAATCATGGGAACACATTACGAATATATTCCAGAGACAGGAGACATTCCTCTTGTTGCTGACATTTCTTCATGCGTACTGTCAGAAGAACTTGATGTATCTAAGTTTGGTCTCCTCTTTGCAGGTGCACAGAAAAACCTTGCACCAGCAGGTGTTACACTTGTAATCATCCGTGATGATCTCATTACAGAAACATGTCGTCCAGGCACACCAACAATGAACATGTACAAGACTCATGCTGACAATGGAAGCATGTATAATACACCACCTTGCTACACAATCTATGTGTTGGATAAGGTTCTCAACTGGATCGAAAGCATCGGTGGAGCTGCAGGCATCAACAAGATCAATGTCGAAAAGGCAAACCTTCTTTATGATTATCTTGATTCTTCAGACTACTATCATGCAACAGCAGAAAAAGGAAGCCGTTCATTGATGAATGTCCCATTCCTTACAAAAGAAACTGACGAAGCAAAGGCTAAGGAAATCAATGACAAGTTTGTAAAGGAAGCTGCTGCTGCAGGACTCGTAAACCTTGCAGGACACCGTCTTGTAGGAGGTATGCGTGCATCAATCTATAATGCAATGCCTATCGACGGAGTAAAGGCTCTCATCGCCTTCATGGACAAATTTGCAAAGGAGAATGCATAATGTATAAGATTCAGACTTTAGATAGAATTTCAAGCAAGGGACTTGATCACTTTAACAGAGACAATTATGAAATTGCCAGCGAAATCGTAAACCCTGATGCAATCCTTGTACGCAGCCATGACATGCTCAGCATGGAACTTAATCCTAATGTCAAGGCTATTGCCCGTGCAGGAGCCGGAACAAATAACATTCCTGTCAAGGAACTATCACAAAAAGGTGTTGTAGTATTCAATACACCTGGTGCCAACAGCAATGCAGTAAAGGAACTTGTAATCCTTGCACTTCTCGTTGCAAGCCGTCCTGCAATTCAAGCCAGCAAATGGATTGAATCAGACCTCAAGGGAAAAGGTGCAGAAATTGCTTCCCTTGCAGAAAAAGGCAAGAAAAACTTTATCGGTCAGGAAGTCAAAGGTAAGACTCTTGGTGTCATTGGTCTTGGTGCCATCGGTGCACAGGTTGCCAACACTGCCATCGAACTTGGAATGAATGTAATCGGCTACGACCCATTCTTAAGTATTGCAGCAGCATGGAGTCTTAACCGCGATGTAAAGCACGCAGAAACTCTTGATACTGTATTCAGCAAGGCTGACTATATTACAGTCCACGTACCAGAAACACCTGATACAAAGGGACTCATCAGTGCACAGACTCTCAAGACAATGAAAGACGGCGTACGCATCATCAACCTTGCCCGCGGTGGACTTGTAAACAACGAGGACATTCTTGCAGCTATAGACAGCGGCAAAGTAGCATGTCTTGTTACAGACTTTGCTGCCGAAGAATTTATCGGTAACGACAAGGTTATCTGCTTCCCTCACCTTGGAGCTTCAACACCTGAGGCAGAGGAAAACTGTGCCATCATGGCTGTAAAGCAGCTCCGCGACTTCCTTGAGCTTGGAAACATCGTAAACAGTGTAAACTTCCCTAAGACTATACTTGATCCTCCAATTCCTGCCGGAGGTACAAGACTTTGTATCGCCAACAAGAACGTTGCCGGTGTAGTTTCTAAGTTCACATCTGTTTTGGGAGAAGCAAATCTCAATATTGCCAGCATGATCAACCAGAACAGAAATGATCTGGCTTACAACCTCATCGACATAGAAGGACATATTACAGAAGAAGCACTCGACAAGCTCAAAAGCATCGAGGGTGTAATCAACGTACGTCCTATATACGCATAAGGATATACAACTCAAAAATACAATGCGGTATCGTGACACTCATATGTCATGGTACCGCTTTTTTTTTCATTAAACACTGCAAAAATATTAAATGAATCCATAAAAATTGCAATTTTTAGAAGTTCATTAAACTTTCTCTTTAAAAATACCAAATCTCCATTCTTAATATTGATTAGATAGAGCTAATTTATATATTATTTATGTAAAGAGCATTTTCTTAACAAAGGATTTTTTTATGGAAGATACAGAAGACAATTTTACAACATGCAAAAACTGTGGTCAGAAGATTCTCAAAGATACAATCTATTGCAGTAGCTGTGGTGCCAAGCAGAATGAAGAAAAGTCAGCAGGTCCACAGGAATCTTCGGATTACACATATCACTCAGAATCTTTCCAGGATAAGACAAGACGCTATCCAAATGCTTCACGTAAGAGCCGTGGAATAGCAGCCCTTTTATGCTATCTAGTCGGAGGATTTGGTGTCCACAGATTCTACGTCGGAAGGACAACAAGCGGTGTAATGATGATACTCTTTGGTTGGGCAACACTGGGAATCTGGTGGTTGGTAGACTTTATCATGATTCTCTGTGGAGAATTCAAGGATATCGACGGGAAACCTCTCAAAATCTGGGATTTTGACTAGGCCATTAATTTTTATAAATTTCTAAAAAGAGACCATCAGCCTAAATCTCTTTTTTCCTCTTCATTTAATCAAGTCATTGGTTGGAAAATTTATATTCAAGTTATACTGCTGTATCAAGCAATTAATACAACAGTATTATAT
This sequence comes from Treponema sp., assembly GCA_045616545.1. Lineage (GTDB taxonomy): Bacteria > Spirochaetota > Spirochaetia > Treponematales > Treponemataceae > Treponema_D. Next base: position 122,089 of record JAZLGX010000044.1, read on the forward strand.
AGTTGTCATTGTTGGAGTCTCTGAAAATTGCAATTTTTAGAGACAACTTTGAAAATGCCATGTTTTAAGCATTGTAATTTCAGGGATTAAAACTCGCAGGCATCTCTAGAAAGTATTTTTAGGGATGCCTATAAGTACCATAAACTCAATTATTTTGGAGATTTAAATGTCAGTCGTAACACTCACTCACATTCACAAAGAGTATCCATTAGGCAAGCAGAACGTAATAGCTGTCAAAGACGCATCTTTCAGCATCGAAAAAGGAGAATTTGCTTCAGTTTCAGGACCATCCGGTTCCGGAAAATCTACACTTCTCAATATGATGGGGCTCATTGACCTGCCTACATCAGGTTCCATAAATATC
>JAZLGX010000045.1:0-9045 GCA_045616545.1 Treponema sp.
AGTTGGTGAGTTTAATTGTCTTCCTAAGACCGCTTGGCCTCCGACTTTTCTAAGGCTGGCTCTTCTTCCGTAACGATAAAGCTGTCACTCAACTTCATCTCAGAATCCTCATTTTCTTCCACTACACCTCCGTACACTACGATGAACTCCGGTGACGGAAGCATTATACGCTTTTTCTTGTATTTCAGGTTGCTAGGAAGCATCCCACTGTACAGCCTTGAAATATACTCCAGGAAACGCACCGGCATGTTCTCGTTCCTGGTGGACTGATGCTCCACCAAAACTATGAGCCTATCATCGATGAGCATGCCCACGTCATTGTCAAATGTCTTGTAGACTGCCTGCTCAATGTTCTTGAGCTCCATATGTGTCTCTTCGTATTTTAGGTTTGTACCATGGATTGCGTTGTAAAGACTCAAGAAGTTTCGCTTGCCATATTTCTCGTCCTTACCAAAGAGATCTGCAAATACTGATGATTTTACGTCCCGACGTGGATGCGGGTTTGTAATGATTTCTGGTAATACAAAGTCGTTATCATTTGTTGTTTCTGCCATAAAAAAAGCCTCCACATAAATATATGTCTTCGACTTTTACAAATGACAAAAAACTGAGAAAGTTTTTTACAGAAATTACATGGAATCTTCCCTGACAATAGCACCCCCTACTGCAAGATAGATTTACAGTAACCTAAATCCTCTATATTATCTTTACATTGTCCAGATTATGGATTAGTATCTTTTGCTTCCTTCCTATTTTTTATAAAAGTTTCTATATCATCAAGAAGCCATTGCTTACCCTGTGTATGAAGAACTTCATAATTTTGAATCAGATAATCTGAAACTCCAAATTTATCAAATAAATCTTTTACAGAAGAACCATCTTTATTTTTTATGTGTTTATACTGTTCTATACAGAATGAAAGGAAATAAATCTGTTCACTTTGATATTCTAAATCTGACATGTTATTATACCCTATTTTACCAAGCTATACGATCTTGAACTTGTAAATTCAGCTTTGTTCATATTATAGCATCAAATTTGCGCTTTATTAAAGTAAAAGACGCTTATTTTCCTGCCCATTTTCTACGCCAAAAAACATAAAATAAAAAGTGCATGGAGCCAAGTTCCATGCACTCATAAGAAATAATAGAATCAGCCTAAGCTTTGGCCGTACATTTTTCCGCAATTTTCTTAATTGACTCAATAGGAAGTTTTGCAATTTCTGCAATCATTTCTAAATCCAAACCTTTCTTTATCATCTCAATTATCATTTCCTCTCGAGTTTCACTCGCTATCTCTTTTCCGTAATCTTCAATAGCTTTGCACATACTCTTTACTCCTTCAGTCTCCTGCTTGTAATACCTCACTTTTTCGGCAAGCTCATCATATCTCATATCATCTGGGTTTTGGCAACTAAAGTCATGCATCAAATCTCCCAGAGAATCATTTCCCCTGTATTCCCCGTTCACATATAAGATATTCAAACCATCATCAAAAGGCAAATCAATTCCTTTGATAGATTTTTCAATCTCATAAACCGGAAGTCCTTTTTTCCAGATATCATTTTCAGTAATAAAGATAATGTATGTATCTTTTAACCTGGCAAAATCTTTCCCTTTTTCAAGAAAATGAGAATCAAGCATCGCTGCATGATATCTGGCTCTTTTTGCACTGGCTCCTTTATCGGCTCGCTGGATTTCTACATTTATCAGATTATGGTCTGAATCCTCTGCAAGAATATCCAACTTGATGGAACGCCCAAAAATATTTCTCAGATCATTCTGACTATGGCTTTCAAGAACTTTCAGTCCATCGTTTCTCATCAAAATCCTAAGAATAAACTGTGTAGCTTCAAGATCATCAGAAAAAACCTTTGTCATCAAATCATCATCCATAAGACGAAGACTCATGACTTTTTCAATAATTCTCGGATCAAAAAGCTTCTGTATATTTTCCATACCCATATTATACCATAATTCATCGGCTTTTGTAAGGAGCTTCACCTTTTTTATTATGGCCTCACCTATTAGACAATAAGTTTCAAACTCACAGAGCCATCCCCAATACAAAAAAAAGTGCATGGAACTGACTCCATGCACCAATAGAACTAAATATCAATATCACACTTGGTAAAGGTAATATTATCCCGGATCTCCTGATTAATCTCGCTACTCGAGCGATACAAAATCCTTAAATTCAAATCCTGTCTTTTTTAGTTAATTTTGTCTGGGAAGGCTTTTTAGGCCTTTCATAAGATTTTTCCTTTGGTTCAGAAGGTTTATTTGGTTGAGCAGGAAAGGATCCAGCCCTCTTCTCATCTTCATCTTTTGTCCCTTCATATGGAACTGCAGGTTTATGAGGATTTGGTTTAGTATTTACTAATGGATTATAGCCAGTTCCAACTCCAGATCCACTTCCGCCTCCACTTTTTTTACCAACGTAATCAGAATAACTACCTGCTTCACCACTTCTCACTGTATCCCAGTAATCTGAAACATGCATCTGCTTATTCTGATTCGCAAAAGAAAGTCCAGCACCCAATGTAAGTAACATACAACCGATAACGAGTTTTTTCATTTAATCTCTCCAATTAAAAAATTATGGAAACAAATCCATAACATAATTATAATATGAGTATAATTATAATGCAATAAAATAATTGTTTAAGAAGACATTTAGCATTGTTTTGACAAAACATCAATTTATCCAGCATATTGTTTAACCAGTGTGATGAAAACTCATTTGTAAAAAGAAAAAAATATTTACCAAGGAATCATACGTCCCCAATACAAAAAAAAGTGCATGGAACTGACTCCATGCACCCAATAGAAACTAAATATCAATATCACACTTGGTAAAGGTAATATTATCCCGGATCTCCTGATTAATCTCGCTACTAGAGCGATACAAAATCCTTATGTCATATATATCACTGGTCCGTATAGCTCTGGAAGAAGAATGTCCCTTTGACCTGAACCCAAGACGAAATATTCCCAGGTTTCCAATGCGTACAGAGTTACCCAGCATGAGAAACTCCGGCAGAGCCTGACTGACAGCTTCAATAACAGCCAGTATGACGGGAGTAGACATTGAGTATTTTTCTGCTACTCTCTTGGCAAAATCTCTCGTCTCAACGACTCCACTTACCTGAGGAATCGCGTAATATTTTCTTTCACTCTCATTTATAGGGTTTCCTATATGTCGTACTGTATAATGCATTTGCAGTATATCTCCTCCTTATTGTACTAAGTGTTTTCATAAAAAAGACCAAACCTTTTTTTCGGAAAGTAACTCGTTTTGTGCAAAAAGTAACTCGTTTTGCGCAGAAAGTAACTCGTTTTATGCCAAATGAGTACTCGTCTTTGCGCAAAACACAAGTTGATTCAGCTCCTAGAAGTCTGTTTCATCACCTCCACTGCCAGGAGGAGAACTGGTACTGTCTTCCTTATCAGCTTGAATCTTCTCAAGCTCAGAGAGCTCAAAGTTTCTCTTAATCTCAAGAGTCTTCTTGAGTTCAGAGGCTGAGCGGAAGAGGACACGGACAGAGCCGATGTCATTGGCTGTCACATCCTTCTTTGACTCCTTGCCCACGGACTTGAACGTCAGACGCATGGACCCAAAGTCGCCTAGCTGTACAGTATAGCCTTTGGCAAGGAAATCTGGCAGGCGCATGAGAAAACCTTCCAGCACGGCAACAACATCGATTACCGTAAGAGTAGAACCATCGGCAATGCGGTTGGCAATCTCCCTTACACCAATGACGCCTGATGAGTGAGGAATGGCATAATAAAGACCATTCGTCTTTGTAATAGGATTAGGGATCCTTCTGATTGTGTACTGCATGGAGTACCTCCTGTAAAAAGTAATATTAGGCCCGGGCAGCTCTTGTGCAAGTCTTGCCTGGGCTGATGTTTTGGATAGTAAACCCAAATTCCTGATTTGTCACGCAAAAAATGCTCATTTTGCAAAAAAGGGGAATTTCCCCATTTTTCAAAAACTGCAATTTTTTTGTGGATTTGTTGCACGGGATGGTTTAATATTGCAACTATACACAACAAACCACAACATGGAGGAAAAACAATGTGGAAACAATTACTACACGAAGATTCAGACGTAACAGGACAGATGAGCCCTATGCTCCCAAGGGCTCCGGGAATCAGGCAGGAAATGACATTCAGGAAGTCATGGACCTGCTCTCGCTTGTTACGCACAGGATGGATGCTCTTGAGAACACTCTTGAAGACCATCTTTCATCGTGCCAGGACACCAAGACGGCCAAAAGACAAGAAACAATGACAATGATTCTTGCCGCATTAAGTACAATAGCATCTACGCTTACAGGTATCATCAAGATACTCAAGTCGTAAAAACAGGAGGTTTTATATGAAAACAAGACTAAACGAGATGGAAGACACTGCCATTCACCTGATACATCAGGGAGTACCTGACTGTGACATCATGGTAAGACTGCTAGGCTTTTATGAGGGCACTAGGTATCTTTGGGGCGGAAGTTCACCAGATACAGGTGCTGATTGTTCCGGAGTTGTTTCGGAATGCCTCAATGTACTTTTTGGCACAAGGCGACGGCTTACAGCCAATGACCTTTACCATAAGTATTTTACTAAGGAGCCAGGCAACTACAAGAAGGACAGACGGGACGACAACATCGTCGCGGCATTCTTTGTGGATGAAAGGGACCATGCAGTCCATGTAGCCTGCCATATGGCAGAAGGCTTTTACCTCAATGAATCCAGCATCGAGAAAGGATCCTCAGCCAATATCCGTAAAGAAGAGGAACTCGCCCGGATGTACAGTGATTATACCATGGTAGTAAGGGCCCTGGACAAGAAATCCTGGCAAGCAGGGCCATGATAGTCACATGGCATGCATCACAGAGCACACAAGCAAATGATTTTTTATATGGAGGCATAATCATGCACAACAAGTACTTTTATACCATGCTGCTCTTTATACTGCAGCTTGGAGTCATTACACTTTCTGCCAATGATATGGGTGTGACAGACATTGCAATCTCAGGGCATAACTGTACATTACAGCAGGCGGCATTGTCCCTTGGAGTACGCAAAAGTCCAGACCGAGCTCCCCCTTCCTGCTCCCGGGAGGAGATCCGGGAGATAATAGACGAGAGCCTTATGGAACAGCAATCTTATATTGACAGCCTTGTTCGACGGGAAATGGCGGGATACAAGGCCCTGATCGAGCAGCAGCGTAAGGAAAAACGTGTCCTTACAAAGATTACTATTGCACAAGCTATCATAATATTTATAGAATCTATTGTCGGCATGTTTGTCATACGGCAAGTATGCAGCTCGCCGGCACCCAAGCAATAGACTACAACTTTGGCAGACATATCAATAAGCTTGTACCTGATACAGATGCATGATATGTCTGCAATTACTCGCAAGGAAAAATTAAAAATGAAAACACAGACAAGAGCAGCAAAGAACAGTGGAAACAAAATGTTAAGCCCAAGAGAAATAGACAAGTATAATATACATCGATCCAATAAGGTCATCTTTGTAAGCCGTCATGAATCTGATTTTGAGCAACTGCCAAAAGTTATCCAGGATTACCTTAAGACCAAGGACCTGGAAATATTCCTTGATCCTGACAAGGAACATCAGGACGAGGAGTACCGGCAGAAAGTAATCGCCCAACAGTCAACTTTCTATGCCTGTGCCATAACGTACGCCACGCCGGATACCCTGAACGGAGCCGGAATTGCCTATGGAGGAAGGATACAGGCCTTTACCAGATGCACGATATTACACCATGATGTCTGCTATTCCCCAAACTTCATAAATTTGTGTGACCTGATTGCCGGCAATATCTTTATCATAGATATCAGGAACATCACATGCAAGACAAAGGACAACACCTATGACTACAGTCAGCCCCTGTTCATCCTCAGGCAGGACCTGGACTTGATAACCCTGCCGGAAAATACTCCTGCCACGTTCATGTCCATGAACCTAAAGAGTTCTCCCCAAATAGTGGAGGAAGCTGACAACTTTGTAACCGCATTCCTTAGGGATAATTTCCCGGAAATCAGCATGCGTACCATCAAGTCAATCAAGATCGGGCTCTCAATGATAACTCTGGGGATAAATCCTTCGGAGGCCACAACTGTAGCCCTCCGCTCTTCCAAGAACAGTACCCGCACTACAGACATCAACAACCTGACAAAATTATGCGGACTATCCAACCCGATGCAGATGCGGGAACTTCTGAGCAAATTCCACAACTGGAGCACCCTGTTCATGATACTACAACAGTTCAACTATACAGAGTCCGGTGAGGATATCAGCTATAGCCCCATATTCAGGGATTACCTCAAGAACCATATATTCACTCCGGAGAGGTTTAACCTCATTGGATACCGTATCATAGCCAAGACAATTGATTTCTTTGGGCTGACCCAGGAAGATTTTACCCAACTGAGCGAGGCTCTTCCTGGAACAAAATGATGAAGCGCAAGTTACGTAGTTATTACAGCTTTTGTTACGAGGCCATGGAATATTATAACCTGAGTCACGATGACGAGCTGATACTGGACTCCATATACAGCATAGCTTCCTCCACAAAGTCCTATTCCATGCGGCTCAAGGACAACAATGGCAAGCTGCGCACATATTACTGGGTCAAGTACAGCAGGATCATCGAGGAATACAACGGGGAAATCAGGGCCAAAGGTCCTCTCAAGGTCACCCTGCCCCAGACTCTCGGAAGGCGCATCAAGTCCATGGCAGATAAAGGCATACTCCATTACAGGCTTATGAACTGCCGGACAACTCCTGAAGGAAGGACTGACAAGGGAAACTATACCTACATTGCCATAGATGAGATTGCGTTCAAGTTCCTTATGGGTGGGGATAAGCCATACTTCCGCATGAACAGTTCCTCGGCCCACAGAGTCATGGGCTTAAAGGATACAGACCCTCTGGATCCTACAGTCCATACAAAGATATTGACTTCACAAGATATAAATAACCTTTCCCAACAGTCTGAGGAGAATGACTTTCCTCTCCCCATGCAAGACCACGCAAAAGATATAAACTGTAGCGGAAAGGAAAAGGACAGCCACCTACTTGAGCATAAAGTAGCGGAGCAGCTGCAAGTTGCTACCCAACTGCCAGTTACTGAGCGGGGGACTGTGGCCAATAAGCTTAGCGGTATCCTGACTTCCATTGGGGGATACTGCACTGATTCCCTTGTGGAGAGGACCATGGAAGCCGCTTATAGCAAGGGGTTTACTACTACCCAGGAGATATGCGCCTATCTTGATTATGTACTTTACAACATGAAGTCCAACAAAAGCATACGTAATGCGCCCAGGTATTTCATAAAGGCTGCTACAGTTTGTATCTATGGAGCTTCTTTCCTGGAGCAATACCGCAAGAAGCAAGAGGTCAATAAAAGTGGGGAGGAAACGCAACCTGTTTTATCACAGGTGCATCCTGTTCCTGAGGATTATGTATCGCACACAGTTACCTGCCCTGTGTGCAGCGGGAAATACAATGTCGAAGCCAGGATATGCAATAACTGCGGCCTGACTGATCCTTCAAGCAGTCAAGACATGGAGACAGCCCGTAAGACTTTTGCACTGAGCAGTTCTGTCCGGGAAGAGCTCCTATACAGGCTTAATCACCACACCATGCAGACTATGTTCCACATGGACAAAGATAAAGTCAAGGCACAGCGTAAAGCTATCTATGCAGAATACGGCATTGAGGTATCTCCATAGGGAACAGACTGCATGGGAAATTGGTTACCCAACTTGTTTGGGTGCCCTAACTTTGACTAGTCATCTGTCTCATCATTGCGTTCTTGGAACATCTCTGCGTCTTCGTGTCCATGTCTTGTCCTCCATTCAGAAAAACTCCCTGGAGTCCTTGATGCGGGAGCAACTGAAGTAGCTGCAGTAGCTGCAGTGGCAGTTGCTGCATGAGCTGAAGTAGCTGCAGTAGATGCGGCGGCAGAAGAGGCTGAAGCTGGAGTCTGGGTTGGAGATGCAGAGTGAGCCGTGGCTTGTGGTTTAGACCGTGTCTTGGTGCGAGTCACCACAGGAGGCGTGTAATGCCGCCTCATCATTGCATAATATTCTTCGTCATCCATAACTAATTCTCCCTGGTAAAATTACTGGCTTATTCCAGCTTCCCTGTAAACGTAAATTTAATTTGCGGTTACTAAAAAAAGCAGCCTTATAGTTTTTAATACTAAAAGACTGCTTAAAAAAACTTAGTTCCAATCTGCTACATTTGGCCATGGAAGTGGTGTTCCAGGACCATCATACAAATCACGAACATATGCTCCAAAGAACCATCCTTCTTTTCCATCAAGAAGACGCACTTTGTACCAAACGCCAGTATCTCCACCAATAGTTTCCTGTTCTGTGCCTTTTTCCAAAATCATAAATCCTGTATTAATTGGATATGTTCCAAGACTTTCAGATGATGTTGTAGGTTCTGAGCGCAAGCGAATACGGTCGTCTGTTAAAACTCCAAAATATTTTAAGTAGTTACGAACAACAGCAAGCTCTGCCTCTCCTTCATCAAAGCTTAAACTACCATCTTTTGTCATATCGAAAGTTGGTAATGTGAGAACATATAATTCTCCATAATTTCCAAAACACCAATTATAGTAACATTTTCCAGGCTCAAGGAAACCATTATATGACCATGGCATTTCTAAAGTAATTTCAATACTTCCATCTGGCCGGCAAATATAAAACTTTGATTGATAATTATGGTACAACCGATCTGATGCATGAACAACATGACCAGATCTTAATCTAGCAACTGTACGATAAGTATCTTTACTTAATCCTGAAAATAAAAAACCATCTTTATAAAGATTCCCATCGCTCTTTAATTCTAAACCATTATTTTTTAACCAGATTGTTACATCATTATCAATTAAAAGATTTGCATTACCAAAGCTATTAATTTCAATAATTTTTACATCACATGGAACTTTTTTGTCATGAAAATCCATAATTATACCATTCTTAAATGGTATATACTC
>JAZLGX010000046.1:0-83714 GCA_045616545.1 Treponema sp.
TTCATTATCAACTTTGATTGATTCTGACGATATAATCAATACTCAATTTTATAAATATGCATCTCTTACACTTCAAAGATTCACCCAACGAGATTGTTTTGTTAAGTATTCTGAACAATATACAGAAGTGTTAAAGCTTACAATTCCAAACTTTGATATAAATAAAAATTTATATTTTAAGGTACTAACTCATATTGAATCAAATTTATTAAATAATATAGCAACTGCTCTTTTTGAAGAAAATGATTTGCTAAATAGTATAAAAGTATTTTTATTTCTTGAAAATTTTTATAGAGATATAGATTTTGATCTAGTTGAACGAGATAATCAATATCCAAGTATTGTATGTAATCTTACTAACTGTCTTCTAAGAACAAATCAATATAAAGATGTCATAAAATTATGCAATAGAGGAATTGATATATGTATTAAATACGGTAAATTAACTCAATTTCCTTTTTTATTATACAATAAAGGTTATGCCCTTTGCTTTTTAGATCAATTGGACTCCGGAATAAAAATCATAAAACAATCTACAACCATACTAGAAGCTATGAATCATGAAGAATTGGCAGCATGGATGACACTTGATTTAAATGAAAAGTTAAATATATCAATTCCAATCAATTATGAATTAAACGAAGGGAGACGTAAACTGTTTCTTGTAGATTAAAAAATACAAAAGTCTCGGTCATTAATTTTCGCAATAGGCTCATATAATTGTTTACTGACTTTCCAGAAATACCTGTCTTTAGTAATTGCTCTTGAAGTCTGACAAGCCTTTTAAGCGTTATTTGGATCTATCGTTTTTATATCAGACATCATATTGGAAAGTTTTTTTGCCATATTATAGGTCTTATAAAAATCATTTTTATAAGTGTCCAACAATAATTTATGAAACTCCAATGTTTCATAATCTAATGTACCATAGATGTAAAAAAAACAGATATATTAGAATGGCCTAATATATCTGTTTTAGAATTGGCTAAATTATAATGTTAATATTATCAACCAGATCAAACAGCAGAGTATAATATGTGCTAAAACCATTTGGCTCCAGCCATACGATGGCTCCGGCCCTTGTAAAAGAACCAAACTTGCGAGACTTTTAACCGTTAAGATAAGTAACTTACTTAGTTGCTTTTTTAGTTTTTTCATATTTACGTTTCTCCTTACGCTCATAATATGTTATTAAAATCAGGAGAGTATAAAAACTAATTGGAATAATCACTTCACCGCAGCAGGTTTGTTGCCAAAGCCAATAAACTGCTTTTTGCAGATGCAACAGATGTGCTTTTCTTGATTCATGTCTTCTTCCAAAATATTAGGTTTATTTGTTTATGTTTATATAATGTAGCGAAATTAAGATTTTGCGAGCCCCTTTTTCTAAAAAAATTAGAAAAAAGCAAAAAAAAACGCAGACCATACCAATGGTATGACCTGCGCCATAATTCTTTCCATGATGCTTTTGCAAATTTATTTTTCTTATATTCATTAAAGATTTCTACAGTTTTTTGACTTATAGGAATTCGTCTGACTGCATTCTTTGTTTTTGTTCCATTTACCTGGAGATAATTTTTACCATTAATTGTAAAAGGAAAAATACACAAACTGCTAACTACTTATGTTACAAAAAACAAAAAGGCTTGGTTATATAACCAAGCCTAATATCTAGCTGGGGCAGGACTCGAACCTGCGGCCTCCGGGTTATGAGCCCGACGAGCTGCCAACTGCTCTACCCAGCGTCGTAATGTGTTAATACTATATAATTTATCACAAACTTTGTCAATATCAAGTAATAAAAAAAATAATTTTTTATTCTTTTGTTGTTTTTTTGGCAGCAGGCTTTCTTGTAGATGTCTTGGATGTAGGACTCTTAGCCTCTGCCGTTTTGGAAGTTGCAGTTTTACGGGTTGTAGTTTTTGTTTCCCCAGTCTTAGTTGCTGTAGTTTTACGAGTTGTCGTTGTCTTTCTTGCAGTTCCTGTAGTTCCAGAAGAAGTTTTGGTAGAAGCAGTTGATGTTTTAGCCTTGCTTGTAGAAGCAGATTTTCTGACTGTAGTCTTTGACGTACTATCTTTTGCAGCAGTTTTTCTGGAAGTAGTCTTTTTTGCAGAAGCAACATTATTTCCGGCAGCTTCTTCGATGAGTCTTGCTTCTTCTTCACTAAGGGCACTTTCTAAATCAATAGGTTCTATTACTGAAATTTCTTCAATAGCAGAAAGAACTGAAGCATTGAGACTTTCTACACGTTTTGCAAACTCTTCAATTGATGAATGAGATAATCCCGATTTATAGGAAGACTTTGTATAATCCGTCTTAGACTTATACAGAGTCTGATCCTTTGATTTAGACTCAAGCTGCTCCACAGTATTAACGGTTACTGTAGGTTTCTTGTCATAAGAATATGTACGGGATTCTGTTTTTTCGGATCCCTGTGCAGATTTTATCGCTGTATTAGTGGAAGAAACTGTTACTTCTGGCGCTGAAGTTTCCGGTACTTTTTCTTCCTTATGATCTACATTTGCTTCAAGATAAGTTTTGGCACCAACTTCAGTTATTACCTGTTCATGTCTATTGAGATAGATATATCCCTGTATACGGCATTCGAGTATGGCAAAAGTTATTGCTGCAAATGCAAAAAGCCTAAATGGATAAGGAAGTATACAAAAGTAGTTATATACTCCATGAATACCTACAGCAAAAATTAGGGGAATAATCATTGTTTCCCTTTTCTTTCCGCTGTAGACAAATATTCCGGACAATACAGTACAGACAGCATGCACTAAAGCTGTAACAAGAAGGCGTATTTCCAGATGTTCCAATCCATTAATAAGATATATAAAATCTTCAAAACAGGCAAAAGAGATTCCTACAAGAGCTGCATAGGCACAGAATGTCTTGAATTTTGTTTTATCTGCAGAAAAAAAACAAAGCATCAACATCTTTATAGATTCTTCCACAAAACCCAATATAAAGAATCTAGCTATAGTCAGCTGAAAGCTTGTATATTTTGTATTTAAGAAATCAAGGCCAAACTGAATGGCAGCAATAGGAACTACTGCTACCACTCCCAGGGCCGCTGCCTTGATACCTTGGAGCCACTTAAAATCATTTATCAAAAGCTTAAGACAAAAATAAAATGATATAAGGGGTATAAAACATATTAATACGTATCCAAAGATATTCATGGCACATTACCTTTTATTTCACACAGAATGAATTTACAGTAAATTCTATGCTTTCCCGTGTATCAGACAAGTCTTTTTTACCAAGGACTGCTATACGGAGAATAGCACTTTCCAGTAGAGTATACAAAAGATTGTTAAGATATTTAATGCTTACTTGCTGGAATTCTCCATTTTTTTGCCCTCTTATGATGATTATGCTCATAAGATGACTCATCCTGATTACACGTCGCTCTACACGCTTGTTTACATCTACTCCGCTTTTTTGCAGCTGAATAAGATAAGTCAGAAGAACCTTGAATAGCTGAGGATCTTTTTCACAAGCATCAAGAACAGTATTAAGCATCTTCAAGAGACATTCTTTGGCACTTAAGGTTGAATCACTTATAACAAGCAGCAGCTCTTTTTCTAGTGACGAGATAAGCTGTTTGATACTCCACAAGAAGATCTCCTTCTTATTTTTGAAGTATATATAGAGTGTAGTACGAGTTATACCGCATCTGTCTGCTATCTTCTGAAAAGTTACATCATCGTATCCTTCTTCGATAAACAGCTCAAGAGACTTTTCGAGTATATCCCGTTTTCTCTTATCATGCTCAACCTGTATTGCCATTATTTTTTACCCTTGTAGATATATAAAGTTGTATCCAGATTTCCGGCTTTTATGGATTTGAGGAGATCAGCATATTTTCCGATGCTCTCCTGAAACTTCTTGTGACTTGTAATTACACCCATATCCCATCCAGGAAAATCGTTGAACAGGTTAGCCATATCTTTATACAAAGCACAAGCTTCCTTTTCATCACCAATACGTTCACCATATGGTGGATTGCACAGAAGAAGTCCTGATTCGTATGGAGCCTTCAAATCTCTGAAATCACTTACAATGAAATCAGGACGCTCAATACGGCAGTCGTTTCCAATCATCTGCAAAGCACGTCCTGCTGCAACACAGGCATGTTCAGCATTAAGCTGTGCTCTCTGGACAGCACTAGGATCAATGTCACTACCAGTAATACGACATTCTACATCTGTACGGATTTTTTCAGCTTCCTGACGTTTGATTTCAATAGCTTTGTTCTGGTTATAAATCTTAAGGTGCTCATATGCAAATCTTCTGCCAAGTCCAGGAGCAATATTGTGAGCATAAAGACAAGCTTCAATAGCAAATGTTCCGCTTCCACAGAATGGATCATGCAAAGGAGTCTTACGTCTCCACATCATCTGCTGCAAAAGTACAGCGGCAGATGTCTCTCGTATAGGAGCAATACCACCATCAGTACGATACCCTCTTTTATGCAGAGGCAATCCAGATGTATCAAGAAGGATTGATGCCACATCTTCATCAAGGTAAACACGTACATCACTCTGCTCTCCACTTTCAGGAAGAGTAGACATATGCCATACATCACCAAGTTTCTTATAGATTGCCTTCTGAATCATTCCCTGTACGGAATGTTCACTGTTAATCTGACTCTTGTATGTGCGTACCTTATCAACAACAACACGAACGTCCTTGTTAAAATAATCCTGCCAGGCTACCTTATAACAACCATCAAATAAACTATCAAAATCACCTGCCTGATATTTTGCCATCTGAAGATATACGCGGTCTGCTGTACGTAAACAATAATTAGCTCTATAAAGCGTATCTTCGTTACCTGTAAAAATTACTCGTCCAGGTTTATTACCTTCAAGCTTACAGCCCAAAAGTTTAAGTTCGTTACCGAGGACTTTTTCAGCCCCGACTGCACAAAGTGCTACATAAGTATTCATAATGACATTTTACTGAATTTTGACAACTTGAACAATAAAAAAGGGAAAATCTTTCGATTTTCCCTTTTTTATCTTCTAGTATATTATCAGTTTACCTGAGCTATACCCCTCATATCATCCAGACTGGCATATCCCTGCATTATCATAAACTGTCTAAGTCCATCGATAATTTCAACCATTGCATTTGGATTACTGAAGGTTGCAGTTCCTACCTGCACGGCAGAAGCTCCTGCCATAATAAACTCAACTGCATCCTGCCATGTTGCGATTCCACCAATACCCACAACAGGAACTCTCTTATCCTCTGGCAATTTATTTATGGCTTCAACAACATCGTAAACCATACGAAGAGCTATCGGCTTTATTGCAGGACCACACATACCTGCCCTGATATTATTGAATACAGGTTTTCCTGTGTTAATATCAATGGCTATAGCCTGGAATGTATTTACAAGACTTAATGCATCTGCACCGTTATCGATACATGCCATAGCAACAGCAATAAGATCCGGAGCATTAGGACTCAATTTTACCATAAGAGGTTTGGATGTTGCTTCGCGAACAGCTTTTACAACTGTACCAGCGTGAGAAGGATCCATACCCCATGCCATTCCACCAGCCTTAACATTAGGACAACTTATATTAAGCTCAATCATAGGCACCGGAGATTTATCAAGAAGCTTTGCAGCTTCCACATAACTTTCCAGGTCACTACCTGCAAGATTTGCAATTGCTACAGGTTTTAGAGCCATCATTTCTTTTAACTCATGCTCTATAAAATGTGGTATTCCAGGATTCTCTAGACCAATAGAGTTAATATCTCCACCTGTTACTTCAACAATACGACGTCCTGGATTACCTTCCTTAGGGTTTAGTGTACAACCTTTGCTGGAGATTCCTCCAAGAAGATTTACATCAAATATTCCGCGATAATTTTGTCCAAAACCAAATGTACCAGATGCAGCAATAACAGGATTTCTGAAGTGAACACCTGCAATATCTACACTCAGATCTGGTTCCTTTCCAGTTGTAAGTGGACTTCTTCTCTTGGATCCAGGAGCAAAGTCTATGATATCAGCATCAAATACAGGTCCATCTTTGCAGACTCTTTTGTTTCCTTCCTTTGTCTGCACAGTACAACCAAGACACGCACCTACACCACAAGCCATGTAATTCTCAAGACTCAGGTAAGCTTTGACACCACATTCCCTTGCAATGCTCTGAACATAGTTAAGCATAGGTGTTGGACCACAGGCAAAGATTACTTTATAACCTGCACTCTTTATCTTTTCTGCAGTAAGGGCAGCACTAAGCATTCCGTGTACACCAACAGATCCATCATCTGTGGTAATAACAAGTTTTCTTGCTCTTACATGTTCCAGTCCGTACGAACCGCTTTTAAAGCTAGCATAGAAATCGTAACTTCCCATAGGTAGACTAGATGCAAAATTTGCTACTGGAGCAACACCAATTCCACCACCAATGATACATATTGGATCTGTCTCAATCTTAACATTTTTAGGAACTTCAAAGACATTTCCCAAAGGTCCAATAAGCTCTACAGTATCTTCTGGCATAAGATGGCAAAGTTCGTGAGTTCCTTTACCTTTTTCCAATATGAGAAATTCAATATCAACAGTCTTTACCCTGCTGGATTCGGAGAATCTTTCTGTTGTCCTGTATACACTTATCGGACGATCCAGCTGAACACTACTTCGCTGGCTTCGTATAAGATAGAACTGACCAGGTTTTGGTGACAACTGAGATGTACGCTCATAAACTGCACTGACCTTAAGGGAATATACATTAGGCTGACCTTTTACTTTAGTACACTCTGTAACAGGTGCCTTACCAAAAAACAAAAGTCCTGAACCAAATTCATCTATCTCTGCTCTATCCATAATAGGGTTACTCCTCTAAAAAAATTCCCGGAGGCAACTCCGGGAAAACAATATAAATTATAATTCGTTGTAAGCCTTCAAAAGGTCTTCTTTAGAATCAACGGCAGCCTTTGCTGCAGCTTCCGCTATATCAGCAACTGTCAAAGTTCCTTCAGATTCCTTAGCAAGACAAGATTCATCTTTTTTCCATGCACACAATATACCGCGGCTGGAATTTACTGTTCCACCTGCTTTTGTAAGAAGAGTTGCAGCTATGCGGGCAGCTCCTCCCTGTGCACCATAACCTGGAATAAGGAAGAATACATCAGGATATGCTTCGCGAAGAGCTTTGGCATCACTTTCTTCTGTACAACCAACAACAGCACCAACAGGGCTTGTTGTCTGTCCTCTATACTGTACGGCAAACTGATCCTTAAGCTTATTAAGCTCTCCACCTACAGTATCAAGAACTCTGCCACCAGCAATAAGTTCCTGCTGCTCGATATCCACCATTCCAGGATTACTTGTACGCAAAAGTACAAAGATACCCTTAGAAGCCGAAGCGCAATATTCTGTAAAAGGTTTTAGTGTATCAAATCCCATATATGGATTTATAGTAATTATATCGCTCTCAAAATCGCCTGTAAAATGAGCGCGAGCATAAGCACCAGCTGTAGCTGCAATATCACCACGCTTAATATCTGAGATACAGATAAGTCCACTCTCTTTGACTGCCTTGAGAGTCTCAGCATAAGCTTTCATACCCTCAAGTCCCATAGCTTCATAGTAAGCTATCTGTACCTTAAAGCAGCATGCACTCTGATCTCTTGTTATTCTGCTGATTATTTCTTTATTATAGGCTAATACAGCCTGAGCAGGACTTGAATACTGACTAAGTACACAAGCAGGAATATAGGAAGGATCTGTATCCAAACCAACACACAATGGACCATTTTTGGCGGCCAACTCTTGTAATATCTGCATGTTATGTTTCATGACTTGAGATTATAGCACAACAACCCACTTTATAACAATGAGATATATCAAGAGATTTATTTCTTTTGACCGCTTCCGGCAACAGCCTTTTTTATTGCTTCGATAAACAATGTATTCTGGTCCTTGCGTTCCGGTACAGAGAATACTGGAGTTCCATCTTCATCTGATATTCTATAGATGATGGAAGTATTGCTATAAGCAGGACTATCCTTGTTGTTGATCCACCAGTCCAAAACCGCTACGATACAAGCCGTATATTTTATCAAATTGGCATTTGTTGCAGCAGAGTTCTGGAGTTTCTTGGCGCCAAGCAAAACATCCAGACGCTTTGAGATGTTGTTGGACAAATCAAAGTGATATCTGTCATTCCTGTTCATCAAGAGACCTGAACCATCTCCATTTGTATCCTTGACACATTCAATAAGTGCTTTTTTCAGATAGAATACCCTCGAGCTCAAAGACTTATACGGATTGTCATTACGAGGTTTCTTAAGAATAAGCTGCGTAAACTCATAATATGGCAGAAAGTAATACTTTGTCAGCCACAGGATATTGGTCATGGTTTCTTTAGCATACTGTGAATTTACAAAGTCGGCCTGGCTATATGTGGAATTGACATAAGTTCGTATATAGTCACCAAGCTTTTTTCCAAACAAATCTTCACTATATACAGCCCATTCAAGCATAACCTTGCTTATATCTTCTTCAGTGCCCCCTGTCTGGTCAGTAGGTATCAGGTTAAACCGGACATTACGACATCCCTGGAACAACTCTTCTATTATCTTGAGAAGAACTATCGTAACCTGCAGTCCATTTTCAGGAGCAAGCATATTGAATCCATCTACAAACTTATATATTGGCTGAAAATACGGATACATATCAGGATGAGCGTCCAGACGACTAAAGCCTGCATCAGGGAAAAGCTGCTCCAGCATCTTAAGACCGGTTCGTACGTATTCGTCCTTAGTTCCGGCTTCCATGCCATTATTATCTGCAGAAGTATCCCTTTTCTTTTCCTCGTTGGTTTCGGAGGCAACTTCCATCTCCTTTCGCTGACTTTCAAGTTCTTCCTTTGACTTCTTTTTCTCAGGCATAAGAAGATCGTATTTTGTCAGTCCAATAAAAGATAGAATGTCATTTGCCTTTACAGTAAAGAATTCTGGATATTCCACAAATTCTTTTGAGCACATACGCATCAATAAAGGATACAACCCCTTTATGATCTGCTTTTGAACATATAACCACTCTGTAATAGCCTGCTTACTCAAGATCTGCAGTTTTTTCTTGTTACTATCAGGAAAAGTCAATAAGTCAGCATATACTTCTTTTATGATAAGAGGAATCTTATCCTGACCTATGTAGTGCACCACAAGGAGCATCTTGTATACATTCTTGATAAAAGGCACCAGCATCGGGATCGTCAGGTCATAATTATTCTCAAGATCTACAGCCATGACCCTCAGGTCCCTCAGATTCCAGCTGCCTACCGTACGCATAAGTTTGAACTTAAGTTCCGGCTCTGTATGAATCTTTGTCTTGTAGATATCAGGACTTATCTGAATGATTGCTTTGACAGCATTTATAAATCCCTGCAGATGATCCATGTCCTTTTTTATCGTAAAGGAGCCAAAAGTTCGGTTCAGCTTATTCTTGTTGTTTCCTATCAGAAGGATAAAGTTAAACACACCGTAATTTGGTCTGATATTATATTCACCGGAACTCATAAGACGTTCCATCTGCTTTAATTCTTTACCTTCGATTATAGGAAGTCCATCATTATCTGTATTACCTTTTACAACTGATGTAACAGCTCCACTGTCAGTAGAACTCTTGTTGTTTGAGGACGAAACAGGGATTGAGCTGGAAGTTTTTCCTGTAGGTCTTATAACCGGACTAGAAGAACGTTTTCCACTATTGTGACTTGGAGCTGCAGCAGGAGCAGAAGAACGTTCCTGCAAAATCTTACCACCGAGTTTCTCACTTAATTTCTTAGCTTCTTCGTCACTAATTGGACCAATATTCTCGCGTATCTTGTCTAATGTACCTGGTTCCAAATATTCTGCCATATAAAGCCCCTATAATCTCAAAAGATAAGTCTTTGCCATACCTACCAAGGATTTTATATTTATCCTTTCTCCATCGCCATTAACAAGGAATCCCTCAAAGGTCCCCATGATGGTATGATATTCTGTCGTAAGAACAAGAGCATTTATCGCTTTATGTTCCTGACTGACAGGGACAAATGTCAAATCCACCATATTCTCTGTATCTTGAATAACCCATTTATTCTCAACACCAAAAGGATGCGTGATTACAACAGGAGGAAGAGCTGTCAGTTTTCCACCGTAGAACAATACATTACTATTATACTTCTCCGGTTCTACAGCTTCCTGACTTGTTGAAGAAATCCTAAAAGAAATTGGCTGATTGTTTACCTCGCCAAAACAAGTTACTGACTGCCCATGGGAACGGAATTTAAGATAAGACCTGTTGATTGCAACAAAAGCCTGACCTTCAGTATCTTCCATGGTTATTTCCTTGCCGTTTTTTTCCAGGACAGTTATTGCTCCATGCAATCCCAATGTCAGGTAATAATATCCTGCACATCGCCTCTTTGTAGGGCTTGGGGAAATTGTCATACACTCGCCCATGTTGCTGTCACTGAACTTTGCCAGCAATGCTCCATTACACCCGTGGCTTGTCCTGCTGGCATGAAGATTAAACACTACAGAAAGATTGTCGTTTTTACGATTCCAGCCGATACGGATATATCTTCGTCTCAGATTACAATAAGTTATTGCATTTTCCAGATTATGAGGAACAAACCTTTTTCTTGGCCCCATATATGAGTGATACACGTATTTTTGTGCAGTCTTCTTGTTCCAAAAAATGACTTCAGCCATTCCAAAAATCTTGGCATCAAAAAACTCTATGGACCCTATATACTCACCAAGATTAAAGAAGAATGACAATCTGCTTTTTATTCTGAGATTTGTAATAAATGTAGGCATGGGAAGTGTACCATAAGGCCGATAGACTCCCCGAATATCAAATTTTCTTGAATGTCCCCTGAAGGTACCGAATACAGGTTTACCATCAACAACAAATGCCTCAGGAACATTCTCAACTTCGCGTTTATACAATAATACAATCCTCAACTCAAGTTTTTACTTATAGATATCGGTAAATTAAATTATAACAATAGTTTGGAATTTTTCCATTAGGGAATATAATTAAAGATATAACGGAGGTCATATGGCAGTTGTATCTTATTCTCTTGGCGCCGCTCAGGAAGTAACAGGCAGTAAACATATACTGGAAATTGATGGACGAAGTTTCATGATTGACTGCGGAGCCTTTCAAGGCAAACGAGCCGAAGCTGATCGCAAGAATCGTAACTTTGATTTTGCACCAGATAAGATAGAAAGTGTAATATTAACCCATGCACACTTTGATCATTGTGGACTTTTACCTGTACTGACAAAGAATGGTTACGCAGGAAACATCTACGCAACACCGGCAACCCGTGACCTTGCTAATATTGTAATGATGGATTCAGCCAGAATCCAAGCCCGAGACGCAGAGTTCCTGGCAAAACAGGCAAGCAAAAAAGGCGAAAAGTTCACATGGAAGCCTCTATTCAAGGAAGCAGACTGTGTAAAGGCTGCAAATCAGATTATTACATTGGGCTACAACCGCAAGATGTATATTGCCCCAGACATCCAGCTGGAGTTCTTTGATGCAGGACATATATTGGGTTCTTCCTTTGCTTATCTTACCATAACAGGACAGAGAGCTAATGCCGTAACAGGCAAAAAAGAAAGTTCCGGAATGGGAAGCGGTAGAAGACTGTGGCACAGAATCTTCGGTATAGGAAAATCCAAGTCAGAACCGTCAGAAGAACCTAAGATCAATGCCTTGAGAGGTTCCCCAAATGATGAGATACGAATCCTCTATACAGGAGACTTAGGCCGAAAGAACAAACCTATAATCCGAGACCCTGCGACAGATGTCCCTGCTCCAGATTATATTTTCCTGGAAAGTACTTACGGAAACAGACTACATGATGCTCCAGGCGAAGCAATGGTCAATATGGAACGCATAATCAGAAAAGCCATTGACCGCAAAGCCAAAGTAATTATACCTTCCTTTGCCATTGAGCGCTGTCAGGAACTTGTCTATAACCTGCACCTCCTCTTGGATAAAGGAAAGATTCCTAGAATACCTATATACGTGGACAGTCCTATGGCTGTAAACACAACAGGTATTTATCAGCTCCATCCTGAGTGCTATTCAGAAACAACAAAGGACCAGTTCCTGCAGCACCACAAGAATCCTTTTGGATTCCAGGAGCTTAACTTTGTTACCAGCGTAGACGAATCAAAAGAGCTCAACAAAAAGCAAGGACCAATGATTATCATAAGTGCTGACGGTATGTGCGAAGCCGGTCGTGTATTATACCATCTTGCCAACAGCATTTCTGATCCCAAAAATATCATATGTATTGTAGGATTCATGGGAGAACACACCCTCGGCCGAAAGATACTCGATGGCGAAAAGGAAGTAAAAATCCTTGGCGACTGGTACAAAGTAAAGGCAGAAGTTGAAAAACTCAATAGTTTCAGTGCCCACGCAGATTACAAGGAATCTGTAGAGTGGCTTAATTCTATTGATACAAGCAGATTAAAAAAGATATACTTAGTCCACGGTGAAAAGGATGCTCAGGAACATATGCAGAGCTATCTCAAAGAAAACGGATATTCTGATGTCGAGATAGTCAAATATGGAGAATCCTATACCTTGGAGTGAAATATGGATGCAGAAACATCAGATAAGATTATTGAGCTTGAAACAAAGCTTGCTTATATGGAAGATTTTGTCAATCAAATCCAGAAAGTAGCTGTAGAACATACAGAAACCATTGAGCAGCTCAAAAAGCAAAATAAACTTCTGGCTCAAAAAGTCAAAGAGATGTCAGACATGATTGATGGGGACATACCTAACCGTAAGCCTCCCCATTACTAAAAAAAGAAGGTATAGCAAAGCACATACGCGGATGTGCTTTGCTATACCTCTAAAACTCTCCCGATTATATATGTCTATAAAATCTATTCCCTAAAAAGCTTTGCAATCTTGTCTTTATAAAGCTCACGGATACGATACCTTACCATATCCTGCTTAGCGCTAAGTTCAACACCAATCTCAAATGGCTTTGTTATCATCTCAAACTTATTGATGCGTTCATAAGCCTTGAAACCATTCTTTGCACTTACAAGCTCATTGATTTCTGACTCAATAAGTTTCCTGATCATTGGAGTTTCCACAAGGTCGTTATAACTTGGGGCTTCGATACCATTCTCTCTTGCATACTCCTGGATTTCTTCCTGAACAGGAAGGATAAGTGCACCAAGATATTTCTGGTCTTCGCCTTTTTCGTTTGTACCCATGACAACCGAAGCTGCTATATAACGTGAAGTATTGATCTTTTCTTCTATTGGAAGAGGCTCAATATTCTCACCACCATGGAGAACTATAGTATCCTTCTTACGACCGCGAAGCTGGATTTCTCCATCAACTGTAAGAATTGCAATATCTCCAGTATCAAGCCATCCGTCAACAGTCATAACCTTGGAAGTAAGGTCATCCCTCTTGTAGTAACCTTTCATTACAGTATCACCTTTGACCTGGAGATTACCCTTCTTACAGCGGCCAAGAATAATACCTTCATCATCTACTATACGTACAGTTACATTGCGGATAGGAGCACCAACATTACGAAGAATAGGATCTGCAACAGGACGAACACTAACAATAGGAGCTGTTTCAGTCATTCCATATCCTTCTACAATATTAACGCCAATAGCCCAGAAGAACTCATCAAGATTTGAAGGATAAGCTCCACCTCCGGCAATACCGGCACGGAAATTCTTACCAAGCATTTTCTTTATCTTCTTGAAAACAAGGAGATTTCCAAGACACTTTATAGGATAGAGCAATAACCATGGCAAAAGGAGGACAATCCACCAGAACCCAAGATAATCCCTACCAAAACGTGAACCTTTTCGGCGAAGCTTGCGGTCTATACGGCACCAGAGGATAGCTTCCCCAATAAAGAATCTAAAGAGTGCATAAGTAAATCCACCAGTCTTGCGCATTTTACGCCAGATACCATCGTATACAGCTTCCCAAACACGAGGAACAGCAGGCAAAAGATGAGGATTTATTTTCTGGATATCACTCAACAGGACACTTCCCACAGGCTTTGAATAACAAAGACCTGCTCCCTGAGCAATAATTACGTATTCACAGGCTCTCTGATATGCATGCCATACAGGAAGGACACAAAGAGCTCTTTCTCCAGGATTAAGGAAGATACGTTCTACAAGTTCGTCAAGCTGAGCAATAAAGTTACCATGGCTAAGCATAACACCTTTAGGAGTTCCTGTAGTACCACTGGTAAATATGATAGATGCCAAGTCATCTCTTCTACCTTTTTCCAATTCAGACTCAACAACATCAGGATTATTCTTGCGCCATTCATGTCCAGTCTTCAGGAGATCGGCAAACTGATAATATGACAATCCTTTTTCTTCACATCTTGCCTTTTCATCATCTCCTATCGGATCAAAAGAGATAAAGGTCTTCAATGTTGGTATTTTGTCCTGAACATTAAGAATCTTCTTTACCTGGGAAGTATTTTCAGCAATACATATCTCACACTCAGCAAAAGACAGAATATAAGACAAATCCTGTTCAGTTGCATCACAACCGCGAGGAGAATCTATGGCTCCAATAGCCAAAAGTCCCATATCAGCCTGTTCCCATTCTTTTCTGTTATCACTTATAAGACCAATACGTTCCCCTCGTTTTACTCCCAGACTTAAAAGAGCTCCACCAAAGTCCAGGGAATTCTGATACATCTCATGATAATTATTGGCAATAAAATCCCCTGATTTATTTTTTGAATACTGTGCATTTACTTCAGGATATTTTTCAGCTACAGCCCGAAGCATTTTTGGTAAAGTCTGTTCCATAATTCTCACCTTAATGACAAAATTGTGTTTTTTGTAAACTTAGATAATTATAGTCACGTAAAAATCAAAAAGCAACGGTTTTATGACATTATTTATGATTTTGTAAGGTAAAATGTCAGACTTTTACCTATTATTCACATTTTTTTTCACAGTATAAGTACTCTTTGAGGTAATCTGCATACATAATTTTATCCAGTCACCTGTAGTAACTTAATGACGTTCTTGTCCTAGACTCATAAAAGTAATGATTTTTGAGGCAAACCTAAGCATCTTTTGGTAAAAAGTTCCTTTACTTTTGGGTAAAAACTCAGTGCAAAAGTCATGAAAAGTCTTAGGAAAAGTTCATCGTTTTCACTGATAAAGTATTGAGTTGTCTTAGGATAATTTTTTTTACATCGGCGAGATTCATTTTTTACATCGACGAGATTTATTTTTTACATCGACAGTATTCATTTTTTACACCGCCAATATTCCAAAACATTTACCCATTGCAACTAAATATAGCCAAAAATAGCCTCACATGCACAAGCTTAACCTCAAAACATTGCGCTATGGGGTAAAATACAGTATTCTATTAGTATGAATAACTTGCAAAAAGATATTTTTTCGACAGTCTATGCAGACAACTTAATGGAAAGATTTTTACGCTATGTAAAGACCTATAGTGAAAGTTCCAGTCTAAATGCAGACAATGGCATTATCCCTAGTACACCTCAGCAAAGAGATATGGCAGCTTTGCTTGCTTCTGAAATGAAAGAGATAGGCCTAAAAGATGTACAAACAACAGAATTCTGTTATACATATGGATATCTTCCAGCATCAGAAGGTTATGAAGACACACCTTCAATTGGTCTTCTTGCACATATAGATACTGTAGAAGAAGTTACAGGTAAAGATGTTAAACCTATAGTTCACAAGAACTATGATGGAAGTCCAATTGACCTTCCATATGGAATAACTCTCGATCCAGCCATCGACAAGCATCTTGCCTGGGCTGGCAAGCAGAATGATACTATCATTACCAGCGATGGTTCTACATTACTTGGAGCCGACGACAAAGCTGGAGTTGCAGAAATCATGACAGCAGTTGCTTTCATGATCCAGCATCCAGAAATTAAGCATGGCAAGATAGAAGTTCTGTTTTCTCCTGATGAAGAGACAGGTCATGGTATGAACAAAGTTCCTTTGGACCTGCTTACTTCCAAACAGTGTTACACAGTAGACGGCGGACATCTTGGAGAACTGGAGACAGAATGCTTCAACGCATGGAAATCAGATGTTGTATTTACCGGAAAATCAAAGCATCCAGGCGATGCAAGACCTGACATGGTCAACGCAGTTAACCTTGCAAGTGCTTTTGTTACAGCTCTTCCACACAACGAGATGCCAGAAACTACAGACGGATACATGGGATTCTATGCTCCTATGGCTATTTCCGGTACAGTTGAGCAGGCAGAAGTAAATCTTATTCTCAGAGATTTTACTCTAGACGGAATGAAGAAGAGAATGCATGTAGTTGATCTCATTGCAGAATCAACAGCAGCTGCCCTTGGTGGAACAGTAAAGGTTACTCACACACAGCAGTATCTCAACATGAAGCAGAAACTGGACGAAAATCCAGCTGTAGTAGAAAAACTTGTAAGCGCTTATAACGCAGCAGGAGTAACACCTACATTCCCTCCTATCAGAGGTGGAACAGACGGTTCCAGACTGACAGAAATGGGAATCCCAACTCCAAATATCTTTACAGGTGGACACTGTTACCACTCAAGATATGAATGGGCTAGCTTTAGCCAGATGATTTATGCAACAGAAGTTCTGATCCAGCTGATACAGAATTGGGCAGAAAACTAAGGAATATAAATGTACGAATATCATATAGAGGGAGGGTTCCCTATCAAGGGGACTATAGCTGCCAGCGGAAACAAGAATGCTGCATTACCATGTATTGCAGCAACATTGCTGACAGATGAATGCGTTACACTCAGAAATATTCCAGAGATTGAAGATACAGGAGTAATGTTCCTGATTCTTCAGTCTTTAGGTGCAAAAGTTACTAAAATAGAAAACAACACATGGCAGATTGAAGCCAAGAACATTACCGGCTCAGATATTCCAAGTGAGCTGGGTAAAAAGATTCGTGGTTCAATTCTTTTTGCAGGTCCATTGATTGCACGTACCGGCAAAGCTGTCATGCTTCCTCCAGGGGGAGATGTCATAGGAAGAAGACGCCTTGACACTCACTTTATGGCATTGACTGACCTTGGAGTCAGGATTGATACCAATGGAAGGTTTGAGTTCACTACAAATAAGCTTGTGGGTAAAGAAATCTTTTTGGATGAGGCCAGTGTCACTGCAACAGAAAATGCCCTGATGGCTTGTGTCCTTGCAGAAGGCCATACCGAGATAACAAATGCAGCCTGCGAACCTCATGTACAGGATTTGTGTAATATGCTCAACTCCATGGGTGCAAAGATTTCCGGAGTAGGAAGCAATATTCTCCAGATAGATGGTGTTGATAAGCTCCATGGATGCGATTTTAGCATTGGTCCAGACTTTATGGAGATTGGTTCTTTTATAGGACTTGCAGCAGCAACAAAAGGATCCATAACAATTACCGGTGTAAAGGAAAAAGATTTGCGTCCTATAAAGCTGTCTTTTGATAAGCTGGGTATCAGCTGGACTATCAAAGATGACGTTCTTACAGTAGATGCAAATCAGGAAATGAAAGTAAACACTGATCTTGGAGGAATGATTCCAAAGATTGATGACAGTCCATGGCCTGGCTTCCCTGCTGACTTGACTTCAATCATGACTGTAGTTGCAACTCAGGTAGAAGGAACAGTTCTGATTTTTGAAAAAATGTTTGAAAGCCGAATGTTCTTTGTAGATAAACTGATTAATATGGGAGCTCGCATAACTTTATGTGACCCTCATAGAGCTGTAGTTACAGGCCCTTGCGTATTACACGGAGACCACCTTGTCTCTCCTGATGTAAGAGCAGGAATGGCAATGGTAATAGCCGCTATAGCTGCCCATGGGGAAAGCACCATAAGCAATGTCTATCAGATAGAGCGAGGATATGAACATCTTGTAGAACGTTTGGTTAATCTGGGCGCTCATATAGAACGTGTAGAAGTCAAATAAGTCCTACAATGCCCCCTATAAAATAAAAGACCACCTGTTTACCAGGTGGTCTTTTATTTTATCTGCTACATCGTGAGCAGAAATGAATTGATACAATGAACAACAGTATTAGATATACAATAAAGACCGCAAGTAAAGCATAAGCGCCAAACATACCGACCATTGCATAAGAAAAGATGCTTGCTACATACATCAAAGATTCACAGATTATTGCAATAATGAAATTCAAGCAAGGCAAAACAAAAAGCCATGAGAATCTGAATAATTCTTTCTGACTGATTACCCTGTAATTCCATGCACTGCTGGCAGCAAATATGATAAATATCAGCATCAAAAGCGGATAAGTCATTCTGGCTACAAGGGAATGCCTGTATACCGAAGTAGAATATCCATAATAGTCAGCTTTGTGTATAAACTTCTTTATCTGGAACAAAGACATATTCCTAGGTTTTTCAGACATCTGATTCAAAATAGAAAGGTCGTCATATGGCATAGAAAGCAACATGACACTTGGACTTGTAGACTCAAGGAACTCGGCGACAACAGGCTTTTTTTCTGCACCAATGTTTTCATCAGGAATAGAGAAATTGTAATTTTCCATAATTTCTTTTGGTAACCCGGTAACATTATACTTAAAGTCAGGCTTACTGATTACACCTTCTGTCCTGCGATCTACAGAAACAAGTATAAGCATTGGAACAAATTTCCAGTCCCTTTCCATATCCAAAGAATATAAGACTTGATCTGTAAATGATGAAGTACTTACTCCTATCATCTTGGCAAATGGTACTGACATTGAACTTATCAGTCCACCTTTGCGGTCAAATGTTACGATTGTAACACCTTCAAGATAGCGGACTACTCCACCATCCTGGTTGGAATCCAATATTCCCTTGATATGGACAATCTGTCTGCTTCCATTGCTGTGATTAATTGCAAAATGAGTATTCTGCTTGCGGTTTAACTTCTGCATATCTTCAGTTTCATCAATAAAGAAGTAACTGTTCAGTACTCTTTCTCTGGCAATATTCAGGTATCTTTCTATATCCGGATCTCTTCCTTGCAGTTCCTGATCTTCTTCCAGAGCTTTGAAGATATAATAAGCTTTCAAGTTATCACCATCATTAAGGGCAGTATAACCAGCTCTCTTTCTGGCATACAGCTCCCGTTCTGCCTGATTGTCTATTCCATAAGGATTACTTAGTTGATTCCATGCATAGTTAGCAGCATTAATGGCTTCGACTCTATTTGTATCATTCTCGGAGCATCCTTTGACAGCAAGTGCTGCCCAATAATGCGCATTTACCCAATTCTTCTGCTCAGCTTCGACCTTTGACTTTTCCAGCAGTTCCAGGATTGAGTAACCCTTATCAATATCTTGTATAGGATTTTCTATAGTCTTAAGTCTCGGTTCCTCAGAGGAGCCCTTCAGTTGAAGGAATGATTGCTTATCCTTAAGGATATCCATCTGATCTTTTGTCTTTTTATAAACCGCAATGACATTTTCATTTTTAGGAGCTATAGAACTGGCATATAACGCATACTGAAATGCTAGTTCAGGGTCATCTTCGGCAAGATATTTTTCTGCAAGCTGAATTGACCTGTTCAAATCCCCAGGAGCCTGTTCTGCTTTGATCTGATTCCTGTCGATGATAGGCATACAGACTTCCTGACTCATTGTCAGGACACAAACTATACCCAATGCAATAAAAATTACATACTTAAACCGGTTAAGCATTGCTGATGAATATTTTTCAATGCTGTTAAGGCCGTCTTTCCATTCGATACTACAGCCAACTATGAATCCGCTGATAATTATAGAGGGCAGATTATCCAGGAAATAGTACACAGCCCGATTGAATTTATATAGATATTCAGTGCCATCAAGTACAGTAGGAATATTACCATATAAAAAGGAGACGCAGGCAAAGATTCCAAATACAGTAAAGATATATATAGCGATAGTTATTAAAACCTTTTTCAAAGATTATCATCTCCTTCTTCATCAGAAGAAATAAAGTTCGAAGAATAAATATAGTTTCTACCCTCTCTAAAATAGGAATATACTCCAACTCCACAAAGAATCATGGCAAAAAGAATATTACATAACATAACAAAAGGATTTGAAATATTTCTTAGTACAATAAGTTTTCTCAGAAAATTATTAGCCCCATCAACTAAAGGCGATATAAAAGAAGGCTGGTAACCAAATATATTAAAAACAACAATGATCAGAGAACAGTACAGGACAAGCAAGGCATTAACCAGCCGGTAATGAGATATATCTTTAAGTGCAATAACAGAAATCAATGCCAGACCTATTGTTGCAAAACATAACCAGGATCCAATCCCAGCAAGTGACGCAGATTTTGATATCTCATAAAATATCTTGTACATTTCCACCAGTGAATTCATAAATACAGGCATATCTACATTAGACTGGACAAGAGTATCCGCAAAAAACTGCTCATCAATAGACTCTACAGTCATATCTTTGAATGTATACATTGTATCATCAGCAGAACTTATTAAGACTCCGGAATACAATTCATTGTCAGTTACTCCAGAAAAATATACGGAGTCGTCGCCATAACTCCTGAAGAACCCAGGAGACAACTGAGTATTACGAAGGTTTTCACTTTCATAGGATTCAAGAGCAAGGATATAATTATTCCCCATAGGAATAATGAACAGCCATGATAATAACAGCAACACTCCATAAACAACCATCGCTGATATACTGTGTATGTTATGCCGTATCATCGACAGTACAAGGAACATTCCTATAAAGATTACAACAATAGGGGCAAAGAATAGTATTCCGTGAAAGAACAGCTCACCGGAAAAACTGATATAAGCATCTCCCGTTACCATATTGGCACAGAGATTGTATACCATAAATACGATACCACCTACAAATGATCCGATGATACATACAGCAAAGTAAGTAAATACTAATTTTAACGAAGTTTCTACAGATTGTTTCATCTCACCTTCAAAGGATATCACTATACACCCTAAAAATCCACTTAGAAATACGAACAGTTTCTTTTATTCTGTGAACAAATCACAAGTTATCCACAGGATATTTATTCAGAATTTGTCAGTCAACCAGCTGTATTTTGCATAAAAAAACAACATGAAAATATACGATAAATCATCAGAAATATAAATATAATTCATTGTATTACAAGTAAATTCATCTATAAATTCAAAGACTTTTCAGTAGGAATTCACCATAAAATTCACAGCATACGCTCAAATTTCTATTATAAATTCACAAATTCTCAACACTTATCCACAGGACTTACACACAGTTCTTTTTTTTTACATGCAGTCTAATAAAAAAAAGCATTCAACCGCAAAAGTTGAATGCTTGATTAATTAACCTAAGAATACCTGTCCTTGAGGATCAATAGCAAGAATAGACTTGCAATCTGAACAGCGGAAACGTCCGCTTCGTACTGCCTTCAATCTACGCTGACAAACAGGACATGAGAATATACTAGGGAATACAGAGTTCTCTGTTCCTCCACCATGGCTCAGATAGGCAACAGCATCTTCAATTCTTTCACGAATGGCAAAAAACTGACTAAATCCAAGAAGCTGGAATACTTCGTAAACCCGTGGCTGTATACTTACAAGCACTACATCACCACCCTTTGGCTTAACCAACTTCAGAAAACCTGTAAAAGATCCAATTCCTGTCGAAGAAACATAATTAAGCCCAGTACAATTGAAGATAATCTTTGTAAATCCAGCCTCTACAACTTTATTTATCTGTTTCTGAAAAAATGCAGAATTATATGTATCTATATACCCTTTAAGATGTAAAACAAGGGCATCTTCCATTTCGTTTACCCTAAATAAACTAATATCCAAGCTATCATCTTTATCTGCATCAAAATAGGCAACAATTTCATTATTATTCACGTTTTCTGATCCTTTGAGAAAATATACTCACTAATTATAATACGGGACCCACCCTCTGTCTATATTCAGAAGAACCCCATTAAGTTCGTCATTCTCCATAAGATACACTACTTTTTCAGCAATATCTATAGCATTTATAAGCATATTTTCAGCTGGAGCATTTCTGGTGAATCCGGGATAAATACCATTGCATGATATCCCATATTTCTTATATTCCTGGCTTACTGACTTAACGATTACAGAAACTCCTGTCTTTGCCCCTGCATATGCACAGTTATTTCTATAACCTTTTACACTGTCAGTTCTTGTACCTCCAAAGAGAATAATACGTCCCCAATTACGATTCATCATTCCAGGAAGTACGCCAGATACGAGAGCACCACTTAACGCATAATCCATAATACCAGTTTTGATCCACTCATCCACAGAAGTCTCATGAACCTGTTTATAAACAAAAGGTCCATAGCAATTAACCAAAATATCACAGGACTCCATCAAGCCACAAAAATCAGGCCGGTTGAATATATCTAATGAATCATTGTCAAAGTCATAAAGATAGTAATCAGCATCAACAGGATTCTCAGGGATATGCCTGCCTACGGCAGTAACATGACATCCGCAATCAGAAAGTTTTTTTACCACTTCATAACCTATACTGCTTGTTCCACCGATTACCAGTGCGTTTTTTTTCTTAAAAATATCTTTTTGCATCAGCTTATTGTAGCGCAAAATTTATAAAAATTGTATAGTTACCCCATGAATCTCGATAACATAGTAATAGTCTTAAGCAGACCAGAAGAAAGTCGCAATATTGGAGCTGTATGTCGCGCAATGGCAAACAATGGACTTCATACACTAAGAATTGTAGGCAAAAAAGAAGATATCGATATCGAAAGAGTTCATATACTGGCTATCCACGCTGGATACATATTTGATAATGCTCAATTTTTTGATTCCATTACAGAAGCTACAAAGGATTGTGTTTGCTCCGCAGGAACTACAAGACGAAGAGGTCAGAAGAGAGGCGGAAAACTTCTGCTCCCTGAAGAATTTGCTGATATAGTGTCACCAATTACAGAGGATCAAGGAAAGATTGCCGCTGTATTTGGAAATGAGCGCACAGGACTTACTGATGATGAAGTTGCAGAATGCACAATGGGCGTAACAATTCCTTCCAGCGACGAGTTTGGATCATTAAACTTGAGCCATGCTGTACAGATAATATCTTATCACTTGTTTAGAAATACTCGTAAAGATATGACAGGATATACTCCCATAACATTGGATAGACTTGATAAGACTGTATCTACTATAGCGGATAACTTGCAGGAAATTGGTTTTTTCAGTAAAACAGGACGAGATGATATGGAGCAATTCTGGAGGAATCTGCTGTCCAGGGCATCAATAAGTGAAGGCGAAGCCCAATATATCGAAAAAACATTTACCAAAGCTGCTGGATTAAGCAAAAAGAATAATTAACTAAAAAGCCCACATCTCGTAATGAAATGCGGGCTTTTTTTGGCTATAAATCATAATTCAGGTCTACGTATTCTTTTTTTATTTCAACTTCGTCGTCAGCACACCTTAAGCATGCAAGTTCTATGATTTTTCTGAGAGCCCTTACATTCGCATTCCAGTTATGAACCATAAGACTATGACACGCTGCATCAGTCATTACTTTACCGTATTTATCAAGAATATCCTGAATTAACATAGGTATTTCACCTTTACGATAATTTAATGGTGGTATAGAAACATTCAAACAGGACATTCTTGACCACAAGTCTCGCCTAAACAATCCAGACTGGACTTTGTAAATGATATCATCCTTCACCGCAAATAGAAATCGCACATCGCAATCTTTTTCCAAAAGCGACCCCAATGGTCGATATTTACGACGTGACAAAACATCCAGCAATAATGCCTGTCCATTATCATCAAGGCACTCCATATCATCCAAAAAGACAATTCCACCTTCTGCATCTTCCAATGCACCAGGCGTATCTTTTTTGGCATCGGTAAAAGCACCTCTCACATACCCAAATAATTCTGCTTCAAAAATATTCTTGTGGCTACCACAATGCACAACTCTAAATCTATTCTTATGGGTTGTCGATTCATCAAAGATTTTCTGTGCCCAATAAGATTTTCCAACTCCTACTGAACCTATCAGTACTACGTCAAGATCGGTCCTATAGGCAAGACCCAATTCACTGTTGAATCTATTCAAAATAGTCGAACTGTCAGAAGTATATAGTATAAACTTACTTATATCTGCGTCACTCATAAAATCAATCGAATTTATGATACATTCTGGCAAAAAAGAAAATTCTATACCTTCAATCGTATGAAGGTATTTTGAAAAAGCATCTATCATCGGAACTTCGAACATAGATACATCTAGAAAAACCTTACTATATCTATCTGCAAAATCCAAATAAGCCATCTTTCTAAAATCAGAACTTATCTCGACATCTTCAGGATTAAAGCAGCTCAATAACCTTTCTTTTACATGTTCTTGACGCGTAACAATAAGAAGCTTCCCCAAAACAAAACCAACCAACTATTTATTATCTATTGAACATTTTTGTCCATATCAACAATGTATTATACCACAGATATGGGAAAATCAAGAAAATTTTCAAAGGATTCTTTATTATTTCATCCCATATCTCAAGTCCCTTATCAAAAGTCTTAGGCTTTACACGACTCTTTCGACCGCCAAAGATACCAACAGCATCTCTGTAATATATAAATATGCTGTTTCCAAATTGCTTCTTTCTGTTATAAATCCACAAATCTTTTTCTTTAATTCCCTCGCTAACCAACACAAGGCTTGGGCTTGCTTTATGAATTGCAGAAACAATATCACCTTCAACAGACTTAGGATAAAAACCAACATATCTACCTACAATATGTAAATTAGGGAAAGTAGTGCGGACATTTGATTCGGCCGTCATAAGAGTTTTCTTACGACCACCCAACAGGTAAAAGGATTTATAATAGTTTTCTAGTGAAGATAAAGTATTAATTAAAACATTAAAAGGATTAAACCTTACCGGTACTGGAAGATTAAGGAATCTGGCACCTTTCAGAATACTTTTTGAAACTGGTATTATCAAATCAGCATCTTTGACACATTTAGCATAATCATTATTACCTCTGGCCCTTAGAAAATCCCAGATAGTCATAAAAATAATCTGTTTTGGACCTTCTTTCTCCAGCATTCCCATGATAACTTCTTCAAGCTCCTGAGGCTGCATAACATCAACAGGAACCCCAAGAAGTTTTATTCTTTGCACTGCCATAAATTATTCTCCGTCAAGGCAATCTGCATACCGGCAATACCATATAAAGCAGCCGTTTCGCATCTTAAAATATTAGTAGAAAAATGAACAGGTATAAAACCTTGATTCTTTAATAAAGCAATTTCCTCCGGTGAAATTCCACCTTCAGCTCCAACTGCAAGACAAGCTTTCTCGATATTAGTCTCTGAATACAAA
This sequence comes from Treponema sp., assembly GCA_045616545.1. GTDB lineage: Bacteria > Spirochaetota > Spirochaetia > Treponematales > Treponemataceae > Treponema_D. Next base: position 25,456 of record JAZLGX010000046.1, read on the forward strand.
GCCTGATGCATAGATGTCGTATCTTCACTCTGCTCATACAGGACAAGAGCGCGACTGGAAAAACCTTTACTTATTTCCGTCCATAAAGCCGCAGCTTGTTCAACAGTGACACAAGAATTTACTACTGTACCAACAGGACTACCGCTCTGCTCTCTTGCTTCTGTGATTATACGAGAATATCTGTCATCTTTGTCTGCAATCTGATTTCCAAAGCCAGCTTTTTTCTTGCATGCCTCAACAGGACCTGACTGACAAAAAGCTCCAATAACAGGAACTATACGGCTTACTCCGCATTCTACTGCCTGCCTTATTACAAGCTCCATCTTTTGAGGCTTGGCAATGAACATAAAGAGGATAATCTCAGGGCCATTCACCTGGGAAACAGGCATCGCATGATTATCTTCTGCCTGTTTATCACCAGCAACTTGAAGTATGATTCTTTTTTTATCTTCCTCGATTCTGGCTACAGTCATATTCTGCAATAGCCCAGAAGGAAGTCGAACATAAACCATATCCCCAACTTTGACTCTTAATACATTAAATAAGTAACGGAACTTTTTTCCTATAACAACAAGACATCCTTTATCATCTAAGTTGTCTTCTGCAATAAATTGTCTCATTAATACTTTTATTCCTGTAGTATTTCGGATTCTTCCCTCAAAGTTTTGCCAGATGCCATCAAGTTCTTGAAATTTTCAGTCCGAATAATATCAAGTGCCTGTGTAAGCTGTACATCATAATCAAGATCATACAGACGACTTGGCTTATGTCGGTCTGTCTCATTACGAATCATCTTGCGAATTACACGTTGTTCAAGGGGATATTTCTTATAAAGTTCCTCAGCATATCCTGCAATGGCACCTTCATCCATATCAGGATGTTCAGACACATATACTTCAATTTCATCTGATTCTACAAGAGCTGCAAAAGCTTCTTCTTCGTCTTTACTGAACTCTGGATAATCAATGATCCTGTCTGGAGCAATTCCAACTTTATCGATATTTATATCACTAGGCGTATAATATTTTGCAACTGTAATCTTGAATCCATCATTGTTTACAAGACCTGTAGGAATCTGAACACTACCCTTACCATAAGTATTTGTTCCAACAAGATAACCTCGATGAGTATCTTTCAATGCTCCACTTAATATTTCACTGGCACTAGCAGAACCTCCATTCACAAGCACCAAAACAGGAACGCTTGTAGGAACTGTAGTTGCTTTAGGAGAAGCAAAATAATTCTTGTTTTCATAAAAAATGCGGCTCTTTGTACTTACAATTGGACCGTTATCAATAAATTTATCTGCGATTTCAACAGCAGAAGATAAAAGTCCTCCGCCATTGTTTCTAAGATCAATGATAATACCTGAATATTTTTCAGCCTTAAAGCTGTCTATCGCTTCCTGAACACGGGCTGCTGTATTAGCTCCAAACTCCGTAATACGGATATATCCAGTTTTATCTATCATACTGTACTTTACGGTAGGATTTTCGATTATAGCTCTGACAAGGTCCACTGTAAATTCCATAGTTTTTCGTCTAATGGTTACAGTTACACTTTCACCAACGGTACCTCTAAGCATACCAAGTACATCATCCATACTGATATCAGCAGTATCTATTCCATTAACAGCAATGATTAAATCACCACTTATAATACCAGCCCTTGCCCCTGGAGAATTATCTATAGGAGCAGAAACTTCTACATATGCAGGTTTTTCAGGAGTACTTACTTTAGGCTTAGAAATTGAAAGACCTACGCCGCCAAATTCTCCAACTGTAGTATCAGTAAGGCTTCTCCATTCAGATTTATCCATGTAGCAGGAATACGGATCCCCCAGACTATCAAGCATACCTTTGATAGCACCTTCATAAAGAATCTCAGGGTCTATTTCATCAACATAATTTTGCTGGATATAGTAATATAATGAATTTATTATCTCGAGATATTGCCTTTGCTTAGCAAGATCCGGATCAGCAGAAGGCGTTGCAGACTGGGCAAAACATTGACTTGCTGTAATTGCAAGAAAAAGAAACAAAATCCCAATAATCATGTAATGTCTTATATTCTTAGCTGATTCTCTAATTTTATCCATACATTTATTTTACGTTCTTTTTAATCTCTATGCAAGTGACAAAAAACTATGTTATATTTATAGTATGCAGATTATTCCAGTTGCCAGTGGTAAAGGTGGTGTAGGAAAAAGTCTTTTCAGCGCCAACCTTGCTATAGCTCTTGGACAGGCAGGTAAAAAAGTTCTGCTGGTAGACTTAGACTTAGGTGCATCTAATCTTCACCTTGTAATCGGTCAGAGTTCTCCAAAGACAGGAATAGGTACCTACCTTACAGGGCAAACACAGTTTAAAGACATAATATACGACACAGATTATGAGAATGTAAGATTTATCGCAGGGGATTCAGAGATTCCCGGCCTTACTTCACTAAAAACTAGTCAGAAAAACGATCTGATTAAGAATTTTCAAAAAGAAGATTGTGATTATCTTATAATAGATTTGGGGGCAGGAACGCACCTTACAATTCTTGATATGTTCTTGTTATCACCTCAAGGTATTATCGTTACTTCGCCTACAGTTACAGCTACGCTAAACGGTTACTTGTTCCTCAAGAACATTGTATTCCGAATGATGTACAATACCTTCAAGAAAAATAGTCGTGCGTACCAGTGTCTGGAAAAACTTAAGATTGATTCTGCATCGCTCCAGAAGTTGTATCTTCCTAAACTTATCGAGACACTCGAAAGAGAAGATCCTGCGAGTACAGCTGTATTCAAAAACAGGCTCAAGCAATTTCATCCCCGTCTTGTCCTTAACATGATTGATGATCCAAAAGATGCCGAAAAAGCTCTTAAAATCAGAAGATCCTGCTCGGAATATCTGGGACTTGAATTGGAACATCTTGGGATCATTTACCGAGACGGTACACAGGACAAAGCTCTTGCAGCGCGTCTCCCTGTAATAAAGTATAAACCACAGGCTGTAATCTCTCAGGCAATATACCGCATTGCAGATAAAATCATGCAGTCAGAAACCCTTGTCTTTGATGATGATTATAATGTATATGATAATATAGAAGATTCTTTTGCTATTGCAAAGGAAGAAGCTGCCGATGACTACACAGCAAAAATGTCATATCTTGAAGAACTTGTTGGTTCTGGAGCACTTACAATGGGAGAGCTGGCAGAAACTCTCAAAAGCCTGCAATATGAAATAACCTCGCTCAAAAACGAAAATGCTCTTCTCAAGAAAAAACTTCTTGATGCCAGCAAGCGAGGATATAAAGTCTGAATTTAATTAGATAAGGAAATTACAAAAATGCTTTTTGCACCTTTATACATTAACTATCCTTCCTGGATAAATCAGTCTATATTTCCAGGAATACCTGTACTCAACTTAATCCGTTGGTATGGATTAATGTACATATTTGCATTTGGAACTGCATATCTTGTTTTAAAAAAAGAGCTGAAAGAGGGAGCTTTGGATACCCTTGATTATAAAGCAACCGAAGATGACCTATTCAGCTTTCTTGCATGTGGCATTATATTCCTCCTCATTGGAGCCAGAGTATTCAGTACTCTTGTATATGACACAACAGGTCTATACATAAAAAAACCTTGGCTTATCTTTTGGCCTTTTGATACAACAACAAAACAATTCACAGGACTTGCAGGTATGTCATATCATGGAGGTTTTATTGGTGGCCTGATAGGAATGATTATATGGTGTACCAAAAACAAGAAACCTTTATGGAAATGGATTGACGCAATGTGTGTAGCAATTCCTCTAGGTTACACCTTTGGCCGCATAGGAAACTTTATGAATGGAGAACTGTACGGAAGAGTTACTACAGTTCCTTGGGGTATCGTATTCCCTGGTGCAGAAAAATTCAGTATCAGTATTGATTGGGTAAAAGCTTTTGCAGAAGAAATAGGAATGCCAATTTCTGAAGGAACTCGACTTGTAAATTTACCACGTCACCCAAGCCAGTTATATGAAAGTTTCTTTGAAGGAATCGTATTATTTATACTGCTCTGGAATTTAAGAAAACATAAGCCTTTTGACGGATTTATTGGAGCAATGTATACAATTGGATACGGAACAGTAAGATTTGTAATAGAATATTTCAGACAGCCAGATGCAGACCTTGGTTATCGCATAAACCATGACGGCTCATCTGTTTTGTCCCGAAATACATCTTTACTTAACATATCTACCGGTCAGATATTCTGTTTTATAATGATTATAGGTGGACTTGTACTTATGTTAGCACTTAAATTGTGGGATAAGAAAAAAAGATCCAGAGGCTTATTAGCTAAAGCTGAAAAACTAAATAGTAAATGATAAATAAAAAGGCTGAGCAAACACCATAAGTTTTACTCAGCCTTTTTTATTGACTACCATCAAAAAATCATATTAATGGTGGAAAAGTCTTACTCCTGTAAATGCCATAACCATGTTATACTTGTTACTTGTTTCGATAACATTGTCATCTCTTACAGAACCACCTGGCTGAGCAATAACTTTAACACCACTACGATGAGCACGTTCGATATTATCGCCAAATGGGAAGAAAGCATCACTACCAAGAGCAACATCTGTGTTCTTTGCAATCCAAGCCTTACGCTCTTCTCTTGTAAATACTTCAGGTTTTTCATCAAAGAAGTTCTGCCATACACCTTCAGCAAGTACATCTTCGTAATCATCTGATGTGTAAACATCAATAGTATTATCTCTATCAGCTCTCTTGATGTCCTTCTTAAATTTAAGATTTAGGACTTTTGGACACTGACGGAGCCACCATTTATCAGCCTTATCACCAGCAAGACGTGTACAGTGGATACGGCTCTGCTGCCCAGCTCCGATACCAATAGCCTGTCCATCCTTTACGTAGCAAACAGAGTTAGACTGTGTATATTTAAGAATAATGAGAGAAATAAGGAGGTTGTCTCTCTCTTCTTTAGAAAGGCTCTTGTTTTCTGTAACGATATTCTTGAGACAATCATCATCAAGTTTTATGAAGTTATGTCCCTGCTCAAAAGTTACACCAAATACCTGCTTTTTTTCTGTAGCAGCTGGAACAAAATCAGGATCTATCTGAAGAACACAGTAACCGCCCTTCTTCTTAGCCTTAAGAATTTCGAGAGCATCATCATCATAACCAGGTGCAATAATACCATCACTTACTTCTTTTTTGATAAGAAGAGCAGTTGCCTTGTCACATTTATCACTTAAAGAGATAAAGTCACCAAATGAAGACATACGGTCAGCACCGCGAGCTCTAGCATATGCACATGCCAAAGGTGTAAGTTCTACATCATCTGTGTAATAAATCTGCTTGAGAGTATCAGAGAGGGGGCGTCCTACTGCAGCACCTGCAGGAGAAACATGCTTAAAAGAAGTAGCGGCAGGGAGCCCTGTAGCTTCTTTAAGTTCTTTTACAAGCTGCCAGCCGTTAAAGGCATCGAGCAGGTTAATGTATCCAGGTTTACCATTAAGTACTGTTACTGGTAAATCGCCATCTTCCATATAAACCCTAGCAGGCTTCTGGTTAGGGTTACAGCCATATTTCAATTCCAATGCTTGCATGAGCCATATTACCTTATTTTTGGACGTATGACAATATTGAAGAAGGAGTTTCTTCTATATATTCTACTCCACATTCTTCAAATTCTTTTCTATCACCGAACCCCCATAATATTCCCATGCAATCCATACCGACTTTATGAGCTCCATCTGCGTCATAATTCCGGTCCCCAATCATCAGGCATTGGTCTATACAATTCCTCAGATTGCAACTATCCAAAACATATTCTATTACCTGTACTTTATTGGCTCTAGTCTCTGCCATATCTGAGCCACCAACAAAAGTGAAATACTTTGTCAGCCCATATTTATCCAATAGACGCTGTGCGAGTTCTTGAGGTTTGCTAGTTGCAAGATATACTCCATATCCCTGGTTGTGTAATGTTTCAAGAACTTGAACAATGCCATCATAAACAGAAACCTCATACAATCCTATAGGCGTATAGTATTCTCTATATTTCTTTATACAGATACTACTGGCATCTTCCGTGCTAAATCCTAAGAAATGTTCAAAACTGTATGCCAAAGGGGGACCTATACAACGCTGATAATAAGAATGAGCTTTTGTCTCTTTACCAAGATTTTTCAGTGCAAAGTCAAACGCATTAAAGATACCTTCAGAAGTATCCATTATCGTTCCGTCAAAATCAAAAAAGAAGTGTCTATAAGTTTTCATTATATGTGTTTTATCAAATATTCTCTAAAAGAAAAAGAGTCTAACGGACGTGAATAATAATATCCCTGTACAATATCACAATCAACAGAACGAAGGAATTCTACCTGCTCCGCAGTTTCGACACCCTCACAAACTATTCTTTTTCCCATTGCTTTCAGCATCTCAATCGTATAAGTTAATATTATACGAGCATCTCGATTTTCAGATGCCTGTCGTAAGAATTTCTGGTCGATTTTAACTATGTCCACAGGAATCTCACTAAGCATATTTAAAGATGATTGTCCTGATCCAAAGTCATCCATACTGACCTTGTATCCTGACTTTTGCAACATAGAAATCATCTCTTTAAGGACTTCTTCGTCTGCACCTGCGAATCTTTCCTCAATCTCCAATTCAATCAAATCTTTAGGAATGTCAAATTTATCAACAATGGTATTAAGTTCATTAACAAATTCACTTGGATTATAATTTAATCTGCTGATATTCAGAGAAATTGGTACAATGGAGTTTCCCTCATCCATAGCCGACTTGATATACTCAAAAACCTTGTTGTATACGTAGAAATCCAACTTAGATGCATAACCATTATGTTCCAATATCGGAATAAATTGATCCGGAGGAATAAGACCTGACACAGGACTATTCCATCTTACGAGAGCCTCTGCTCCACAAATCTTCTGATTTTTCAAGCAGATTTTAGGTTGATACACAACATAAAACTCCTCGTTATTCAAAGCAGAATCGATACGGCTCTCTATTTTCTCTTCATTATATTTTTGATCTTTTATTATACCGCTAAACAAAGAGACATTTTGAACAAGGTTTCTGTCATTAAACCTTCTGGCATAACCTGCTTTACTTATAAGATCCTTTACGGTAGATTCAACATCAGTAAATCCTTCTGATAAAGCACAACCGCATTTTAAGATAATGCGAACTTCGTTTTCCTTCACTATTGTATCTTGTATCCAGGTAAAGCAATCACTGAAATCATCCATTACAGATGTCGGCTCTTGAATAAGCTTTTGCATGACATAAAAATTATCTGCGTATCCTCTTGCAACTACACAAGATTCCCTTTTTGATGCATATTCTTCAAGCATACGAGCAACTTTTCTAAGTACATTATTACCGGTTCCAGACCCATAAAGTCTGTTCACATAGCTAAAATCCTTTATATTAATTTCGGCAAACACAAATGTAGACCAAGGAGAGTTTTCCATTATCTTACTTGTTGCTTTCTCAAATCCATGAATATTATTTATATCAGTCAAAAAATCTTTAAGAGCAGCTTTCTTAAGTTTTCTGTTCTTAAAAATAAAGAATATAGTGCTAAATATAACAGATATAACTATAGCAATCAGAAATACAATGCCCAAAAGACGCATCCATCTATTTTTAGACGGTACATTATATATTTTCATTGCATTTTGGTCTAAATAACTTTGGTATGTTTCTATACCTAATTGTCTATTTGCGGCATTTATAGCCTTAGCAACAATATTATTATTCTCACCTACTACAGCATAGCGTATTGGTACTTCAAAATTAAAAGTCGAAGTTTTTGCAAGCGCCTTGTAATCATTAAGCTTATATTTGTACTTAAGATACAAAGAATCTAGAACAAGTGCATCATATTTGCCGTCGGATAAATCTTCTACAGCAGTAGATATGTCACTTACAAGGACACAGTCAAAAGGAACACATATACTCCGTAAATAAGGAACTATCGACGAAATATCCGATGAAACAGCTATAACAGGTTTACTTTCCGGATAATTCTCAGGACTCGCTGCATACTGGAGATTTTCAACTTTTACATTCGGATTTCCCACCATACAACACTGCAACCTGTACAGCACATCTGTATAAATGACAGTACCCCTGTCTTTCATACTTTTTGGAACATAGACAGCTTCAGTTATGACATTTTTCTTAAGGCCGGAAAAACCTCCATAGTTTACGATAAGTTCAAATTTAAGTCCCGTAAGATTTGACAGATTATCTAGATATTTTTGCTTGGAATCAACGAGTTCAGTCCCTTCACTAACACTGTTGTGTACAACAACATATGGACCTATATTCTTTATTATATCCCGCTCTTCCCAAGAAAAGTTTTCAAGAGCAACAGATTCAAGATTACTGGAACCAAGAAACAGATTTGTTATAGTTGTAGGATCATCCGCAAAAGCTCTATCTAAAGCTTCATTAAGTTCATCAATTATCTCCTTATCCCGGGAAGTATAATAGACAGGATATTTCCCAAAACTATATATAACTTTGTGAGTCGGATAAACTCTATCTACAGTGGAAAGAATAACATCAACTTCCCCCTTGGACAAAGCATTAAATAGAGCTGGATTATTATCATAAGCAACAAGATTAACTTTTATACCAAGATCCCAACAAAATCCTTCTATAAGACTTTTATGGTCATTTCTTCCGGCGAGATACCCAAGTGTACAGCCATCAAGCATTTCAAGGTTGACCATATTATATTTATCATTATTGCTGAGCGTTACAAGGTCGAGATACATTATAGTGCTTGGATATAAGCTGAAATAATATCCTTCTCGTATCTTTTCAAAAGAATATAATGCATCATAAATCAAATCCAACTTACCTTCATCCAGCAATTTGTAAGAATACTTCATATCACATGGAACATAAGAATAAGTCCAGTCATTGTATCGCCCTATAATATCAAATACTGCATTATTTCTATCATAGTATTCTGATACTTCTTCCAATCCTCCGTTTTGATATCTGATGTAATCCATCAAATCAACATCAGGAATCCTAATTGTCCTGGCAAAGAGCGTTGGGAATGAAATAATAAATAGAGTAATTAGAACTGTCAGTCTTTTTAACAGCATATCCATCTTCACAAATTCTAATCTAACGCAATTCTTCTCCATTTTCTTACTTATCAAAGAATTTCTTTATTTTTTTTGAGCGTTCTTTGACTTTACAATTAAAGTGTAATAAATTAATATAAGAATATGGCAATTGTAACTAGTCAACAGATTACACGTTACTATAACGAGTACTTGAACACAGAAATAACTTTCACCAAAGATATAATCCGTACTCTCAATATGGATCCTAGACAGATTTATATTAAGTGTGCAGGTGATCAGTGGCCTTGTATCATTAACTCTACATCTTTTGTTCTTGCCCGCATCATTGTAGGAACTAAAGGCGGAGCTTTTGCCCAGATAAGCAAACCGGGAGGTTCTGCAGTCAGCTTGAAGTATAGTTTCTATCAGGCAGACGGTCAGCTCATGAGTTTCTTTATCTCCGGTAAAGTTTCCAATATTACTCCATACATGAACAGTCAGGAGCTTGTTATTGTTACTATTGCATACACACAAAGGCCGCCTGATGATCTTATACAGATGGTAGGACATCTTTTGGATGCAAATACTAACGCTATACGTCGTAAGGAAGAACGTATCCCTATCAATGCTGACAGTATGCGTAAGCTTGGAATTCCAAAGGAAGAACAAGTTGTTCTCCTCGATAACGTTCCTCGACATTGTATCCTGCGAGATTTGTCATTCGGAGGCTGTAAGATACTTCTTGTAGGTCTTGAACGATTCCTCAAGAATAAACCTGTTAAGATACAGTTGGAGTTTGATGAACCACATGAGATTATAACATTGGATGGAACCGTAGTCGAAGTCGGTCCAGTGGAAGGAAGAAAAGAGATTGTTAGTGCCAACGTCAGGTTTGAGGATAGTAGCATCACCCTATCTTATAAGATACATATCAACAATTATATAACCACAACACGAAAGAACGAACTTAGTTCAGGTACACAGTTCGAAGAACCTGTCTGATCAGTATCTGATATCATGAAAAATCTTCTATACGGCTAAGAAAAACTTTTCTGTATAGAAGATTTTTATTATTTTAAACAGTACTATAACTTTGAGATTAATCAGCGATACACTAATCTATTCAAGCAAAAGGATATAACTATGAGTTCTGTAAATCCTATGGATTCAATTTACTTTATTCATCTTCCTGAAGGATTCAATCTTTCAGAAAAGGCTCTCCAGATTGACCCAAAGATTCCGCTGCCTGTCCAGAAAAAAGATAGAGATGATAGCGGTGCATTTAACATGAAGGAATTGAGTCAGGAACAAATACTTTCAGGTATTCTTACTGTTCTCGCCTACGATCGCAACAACGAAAACCTTGATTATTACAGGTCAATAATACTTGCGGTAAAACCTAATATTAAAACTGAACTGGCAGAAGCTGCAATTCTTAAGGCACGTAATGAGGATTGGGAACTTGGAGAAGAGATTTGGATGGCACTCCACGGTCTTGACCCAGAGGATATTTCTATTGTTCTGAATATGGCACTATTCTTTGACCAGATGGCTGACAGTTATCGAAAATCAGGCCTCAATGAAGATGCCGATGCTTACGATGACAGTGCCTTGATGTACTACAAAGATGCAATGAATGCTGAACCAGAAATTCCAGATGCATTCTTCAATGCAGGATTTTTCTACCTCAAGCAGCGCAATTATGCAGATGCCAAAGGATGTTTCGAAAGCTACATGGCTCTTACTGCAGACTACACTGACGAAGAGCTTGGCGAAAACGGATTATACAAAAAAGAACGTGCACAGGAAGTTATCGAGAAGATTTCCAGCCGCAACCTTGCAGATGACCAGTTCCACCAGGCATGGGAATTAATCTCATCTGGACAGGAAGAAAAAGGCCTTGTCGTAATTCGTAAGTTCATACAGAACAACCCTGCCGTATGGAATGCATGGTTCATGTTAGGATGGGGATTAAGAAGACTTGAACGATTCGAAGATGCAAAACAGGCTTTTGAGAAAGCAAGAGAATGCGAAGGTGGCGATGAAAGCGCAGACACACTCAATGAGCTTGCTATATGTCAGATGGAAACAGGAGAATTTGATCAGGCTCTGGATAGTCTGAGTGATGCACTTAACCTTGATCCTGACAATACAAAGATTATATCTAATTTAGGATATCTTTATCTAAAAATGGGTAACAAGGAAGAAGCAAAAAAATACTTCCAGACAGTACTCGAAATTGATCCTGATGATAAGATTGCACAGCAGCAGTTAAGTTACCTATAAAAAATAACCCCTCGGACTCTCCGAGGGGTATTTTTTTTATAAGCGCTTTAAGCTGTCTCCTGTTTTCAACATCACTTTATCACCTTTTTGTATCCCAACCGAGTCAAACCACCCTTGGGGAACTTCAAGAGCAAATCGTACTGACGAAGTACTTTCCACCCCTTCAATGCTAAATGGAGTCATATCATATATATCTTTTATGATACCCTGACTGTCAATATATGCAATGGACAAAGGATGAGGCGTATTTTTCATCCAAAAACGCAGCATCTGATCCTTTTCAAACACAAAAATCATGCCCGTGCCTTGAGGAATGTTCTTACGATTCATAAAACCATAATTACGCTCTTCTTCACTCTTAGCAATCTCAACAGAGCATCCTATCTCTGTGCCGTCAGCCTTTACAATTACAAGATCAGTATGATTAAGGGTACTCTTTTCCTTACAGCAGACAAGAGATGTACATAAAATGCACATCACTGCTATAAAACACAAAAATCGTAAATTTATCGAGTTTTTCATAAATCAAAGTCCATCAAGAAATCTCTGCCTAGTTTCTTCAGTGGCAGACTTTTGAACTTGTTTCTTACCAACAATACTTTCAGAAACTTCTTTATCGGTATATTTTATTGCAAGTGGTTTTTCAAGATTAAGTATTACCGTATCACTCACCCATTCACATTTTTTGGGATTAAGAGAATTTGGATCACCATACTTTTCGCGTAAAGTATTAAACACAGAGATATAATCCATTTTTTTCTGGTTCACATTTATTGTAATGATGTACAGCTTATCCTCATAGAACTGAAAGAAACATCTGTCCAAAATAGAATAAGGATTCGTCTTGGAAGTATCAGTTTCAATAAGGACACGATTCTCCCCCGGAAGAAGAGAAACATCCTTATCACCCCTGTATCCAAAATCTGGATTATTTTTCAATGTCTGCTTTACCTGATCCACACTCATTCCAAGCTCAACTCCACCAAAACCCATAGGGAGAGTTTCTGCTATAGAATAAACAGATGCAGCCAAAAGTAACGATATAATTGCAAATATTTTTTTAGCCATTAGCATGACGACTATTCTGCTTACGATAGAAAGCTGCTTGTTTTACAAGATTGATTACATCAGGCACAACAATCTTTCCGGCAACAAGCATGACATTCTGATCAGAAGAAAGCTTGTTAACAGCAATAGATTGCTCTTCCTGCGGAATACCAGCAAGAACTACAAGTTCGAGAGGAGTCATATTGGTTGAATAAGAAGTATCCTTCTGCAAAGGTACCCTGCGCTTTTCTACCTGCAAAGACAGCATATCAACACAACGTTCCCTAAGATCCCTAAGCTGAGTATTACCCAATTGTCGATACAAAGACCACATACGTTCAGCAAGTGTCGATGTAAGACGGGAAATAAGCTGAGGCTGAGTCGCAACCATATGATCAAAGTTGGCCTTATTTACAACCATAACCTTAACATTTGACACTGCAATAGCACTGGCAGAACGAGGTTTATTCTCAAGGAGAGCCATCTCTCCAAACATGTCACCCTTCTTAAGGACAGCAAACGTTACTTCAGATTCTCCAACAACTTTGGAAATCTTAACATCACCCTCCTGAAGGATATACATATCTCCTCCAGACTGACCCGCAGCCATTATCATGGTATTCTTAGGATATTCACGAACCATATCAGCGGAAGGATCAAGATAAACTACATGACTCCTCATCTTAAGTGAATCATACTTCTTCTGACATATTGCTCGGCTTGCCCCATTAGGACATTCCTTAAGATATTGGTGATAACAGTATATGGCAATATCAGTAAAACCTGTTTCTTCATAATACTGTCCCATAGCAAAAAGATGCTCTGGAGATGAGTTAACATCGCTCTTTGACGTAATAGATGCCAAGCTATCATTAAGAACACGCATACTCTGTGCAAAAGTACGTATAATCTTCATCGCTATAGGTGTATTTTGCATGATAAGCTCTGAATACTGGTCACGACGAACAGCTATCGCTGTTACATTTGTTACAGCTACTACATTTTCTGTCTGACTAAAACCTGTCATACACGAAATTACACCAACAAAGTCTCCCGGACCAAGAGTATCCTGGTATCTGCCTGGAAGTTGCGTTTCGTGATAACTTCTGACCTTGCCACTCTGAATAATATAAAATCTATCTTGTGCAGGAGTTCCTTCAATAAGCATGAAAGAATTAGCTTGAAAATTAACAAAGGATAACTGTAACATTGACTAAGACTCCCCCTTCTATTATTACCATATCGACATTATTATAACACAATTAAACGAAAATGATTTCGCATTCCAACAAAAATCCTGTGTTTTCAAAAACTTTCTTCTGAATATATTCTACAAGATTCTTGATATCACTGGCAGTTGCATTATTACTGTTTATTATAAAATTACCATGCCACGGAGCGACTTGGGCACCGCCAACACTTGTACCTTTAAGCCCGGCTTCATCGATAAGACGTCCACTTGGCTTGCCAAAAGTACGATTATTCTTGAATACGCTACCGGCACTTGGACACTTAAAATGACCCTTACTACGCCTGTCTTCCACATAAAACTCGCATTGCTTCCTGAAATTATCCAACTGTTCAGCTGAATCAAGAACCTTTAGATTACCAAGATAAACATTTATGATAAAAGCATTTTTGGACATAAACGGGGATTTTTTATAATCCCAATCATTTTCTTCCATATAATAAGTCTTGAGTTCATACTTTTCATCAGTGAGATCTATATATTCAACTTTACTGATAAACTCTGATATATTATGTTCATAACAGCGGGCATTCATAAAGCATGCACCACCTATGGTTCCAGGCAGTCCCGAAAAGTACTCAAGCCCACCAATCTTGTGCAAGGAACAGTACTCTATAATAGAAGAAATCGTACAGCCACTACCACAGGCTAAAGATACATCGTCTGAACAAGATTCTTCCATTATATTATTCAAGTTATGGCTACCAAGCACAGCACCCCTTATCCCATCATCATTAATAACAAGATTGCTGCCTCCACCCAGGACAAAACAAGGAATTCCACGTTCAGACAAAGTCTTCAATACACAAGCACAACTATCATAGTCTGCAGGTTTCACAAAAAGGTCAGCACAACCACCAACTTTCATTGTCGTATATTCTTTCAGGACAACATCAAAATCTACATCTCCCTTGAAAATTTCGCAGTTCTTGATATTTTCCCCTATTTCTCGTATGCTACTAATCATAGTTTCTTATTATACATGAAGAAACCTAATTATTCTATTTAAGATTTTTTATGGAGGACATTATGGCATTACGACTTTACAATAGTATGGGCCGCAAGATGGAAGAGTTTAAACCGCTTACAGAAGGATTTGCAGGTTTTTACTGTTGTGGACCTACCGTATATGATTACGCCCATATCGGAAACCTCCGTGCATACGTTAGCTGGGATATTCTGGATAGAACCCTTACATATTTAGGCTATGACAAAAAGCACGTAATGAATATCACAGACGTAGGACACCTTACTGGAGACGGAGACGATGGAGATGACAAGATGGTCAAATCCGCAGCAGAACGCCATCAGTCCGTACTCGAAGTTGCAGATTTTTACTATAAAGCCTTTGTTGAAGATATCGATGCCCTAAACATCGTACATCCAGATGTAATGTGCCGTGCTACGGACCACATCCAGGAAATGATCGAAGTCTGCAAACAGCTTGAAGCAAACGGTCATACATACATGGCAGGAGGTAACCTCTACTACGATATCTCTACATATCCAGACTATGCAAAGCTCGGTAACCTCAATATGGAGGAACTCAAAGCCGGAGCCGGAAAGCGTAAGGAAGTTGTAATTGACGACAACAAGCGTAATCCAGGAGACTTTGTCCTTTGGTTTACAAAGAGTAAGTTTGAGAACCAGGCTATGACATGGGACTCTCCATGGGGCCGCGGATATCCAGGATGGCACATAGAATGTTCAGCCATGAGTATGAAATACCTTGGCAAGCACTTTGACATTCACACAGGTGGAGTTGACCACATCAATGTACACCACACCAACGAAATTGCCCAGTCTGAAGGAACCTTTGACGAAGAAGAAAAGGCAAAAGGACCTTGGGTCAATTACTGGATGCACCTTGCATTCCTCATTATCGAGGGTGGCAAGATGTCAAAATCTGCAGGTCACTATATTTCTTTACAGGCTTCATTACCAGAAAAGAAAGGTTATAGCCTTAAAGACAAAGGATACGAACCTTTGGATTACAGATTTTTCCTCCTAGGAGCAAATTATCGTAAACCACTGGAATTCTCTCTTAATGCTATGGATTCTGCAAAAAACGGTCGTGCAGCACTTATCCAGAAGATAGTAAAACTTGCAGACAAGGCAAATGTAACTATCCCTGCCGGTAAGCTGTTTACAAAAGGAGAAGCAGACAACCGCACAGGTCTTTCTGAAAAAGCAAATGCTCACCTTGATGCATTCAAAGCTGGACTCGAAAATGACCTTATGACACCTGTAGCCCTGGGAGTTGTAAACAAAGTTATAAAAGATTCAAGCCTTACCGCAGAAGAAGCCCTGGATCTTATAGACCGTATGGACAGTGTATTAGGACTCAAGCTCCTTGATACAGCAGCAGTTGTACAGAAACAGAATATCGAAGCAGCCAAAGCAGCAATCCCAGATCACTCAAATGATCCAGAAGCTGCAGAGATCGAAAGTCTCATCCAGCAGAGAGCCGATGCCAAGAAGGCAAAAGACTTTGCAAAAGCCGACGAGATCAGAGATATTCTCACCCAAAAAGGAATCGTCATTACAGACAGTCCTAACGGTGTAATCTGGGAACGCAAATAAAATAAAGTGTAACCAAAAAGAGGTTCTTGTGTTTTCTAACAATAGGGAAGGAGCATTCGATACACAGTCCCTGGACTGCTGTAACGAAAAAGACTTTAAGACAATATATGACACAACTATGCAGCTTCTGTTCAAAGTTTCCTATCGTATTGTCGATGATGAAGAAGCTGCAGAAGATTTGGTTCATGACTCATACATAAAGGCCAACGAAAAACATATGGTTTTTCCGTCTATCGATGACGCCAAATTTTGGCTTATTAGAGTTGTAAAGAATGCATCCCTTAACTATGCCAAGCGCAAAGTTAGAGAAACAAGAGCCTACCATAAGGCATTATACGAAGGCAGACAACATATGGATTCAGGAGAAACAGACTTACTGAAGGCTGAATCCATAAGCAGAGCCAAAGAAGCCCTGAATACTCTGCCTCCTAAACTAAAGGAAGTAATAGTACTGCGTGAATACGCAGACTTAAATTATAAAGAAATTGGCAAAATTCTTGGAATAACCGAAAATAATGTTAAAATAAGGGTATTCCGAGCTAGGGAACAACTTTCAAAGATTATAGGAGAAGATGATGTCTACTTGTCCTGAAAATGATATCCACTCTGTCTATCTCGATAATGAACTTCCTGTGCATTATGTAGAAAAATACGAGAAGCATGTCGCAACTTGTCCTTCATGCCAGGCACAATTGCAGAAACTGCGCAAATTAAGAGCCGCAGTCCAAAGTGACAGTACCAGTATCTGTCTTACCAGCTCGGATATGGAGCAAAGTTACGACAGACTTCTTTCAAGGCTATCTTATACAAAGACAACAAGGAAACACTCTGGTCCTGTACTTCAGCTTCCATCCACAGTAAAATATATCTTATCCGGAGCAGCAGCTGCTGCAGTAATTGCAATTATATTACCAGTACGTATACAAGATTCTGTATCAGCATCTCTTGTTGCGACCCAACCAACCCAAAATGCAGTTACAGTAAGCAATACCCAGAGCTTTACCCCGGTTGCAAGGACCTCTGCTGTTCCCCAAAAGCATCAGCGACTTGTGGTAGACGGAGAGATAACTCCAAGCACATTATCATCAGTACTTGGAAGCCAATCAGCATCTTTTGTTGTCTATCCGGCAACCGAAAGATTTGATGAGACAGCAGTATATCCTATAAGAATAGGAACCCCAGAAGGCATACAGGCAGTATCTGATGAAACAATGCAAAAGACATCTCTTTCCAGCTATGATATGTTCATGGAGATTCCTGAACACGCAGAACAAAGCAAGCAGAAAGGCATGGTTTTACACATATACTCACCTTTTGCCTCCTTATCACTTGAAATAGGCAACGGAAACTAAATTGAACGCAGCTAAAACATTTAAAGAACTCTTCAAACGATACCCTCTCTTTAGGGTAATGCTATGGTTATTTATTGCAGCTATCGCAATATTTGTAAGCTCCCTTGTAAGCCGACAGAAAAAAAAGATTCCTGAAATTGACAGTATCACTCCTCCAGTAGCAGTTCCGGGGGAAGTGCTATCCATAGAAGGACGCAACTTTGGCAATAACAGGGACAGTTCCTATGTAGAAATAGCAGGAAGCCGTATCACATCCAGCGCTTACAAAGCCTGGAACGATACTCATATAGAGCTTACATTGCCATCCAATGTACAAGATGGATTAGTATATATAGTAACTACACAAGGTAAATCAGAAGCAAGCTTCTTTGCAAACTCATCTCATATACCAGTACCAGTCAAATCCGACCCAACAACTACTCTCCCTGTAATTTCTTCCATAAGCCCTGAAAACGCAAAGACAGGACAGACAATAGTAATAACAGGAAGTAACTTTGGAATCGCACGAGACTCCTCTCAAATATTCTTTACAACTGCACGGGAAACCAATAACACCATCGGCAGCCAGAACAGAATTACAGACGATAATGATAACTACATAGCAGCCAGTTCCAATGACTATGACTATGAATATTGGAGTGATACAGAAATCCGTGTAAGAGTACCAGATGGAGCATCTACAGGTAATATATTTGTATCAACCAGCAAAGGAAACAGCGGAACCCAAAGCCTTACAGTATCTCACCCAGCAGGAAACAAAAACTTTGGCTCCAAGCATACATACATCATCCAGCTAAGTGCAGACATTGCAACATCTGTTCCAGATCAGGACTCTACAATCACTTTGTACATACCACGTCCTCCTGTAACATCATCACAACCTCAGGCAGAATTAAATGAGTGCTATCCTGAACCACTGATCAAAGATGATCCAAGAGACATCATCTACCAGCGTACACTCAACAATATCATAAACAACAAGCAGAGATTCAGCCAAAACTTTGTAATTACAGTTTATCCGATAACAAGCAATATCAAAAAAGACAATATCAAACCTTATTCTGATACAAAGAGACTGCTGTACACAGCCTACACTACATCTGACAACCTTATCAAATCCAATGAGCCAATCATCATTGAACTAAAAGACAAGATAATCGGCAAAGAAACAAACCCTTACCAGCAGGCAAGACTCATCTACAACTACATGATAGAGAACTATGACCTTACAACCAACAATAAGACAGTAACAGCCAATCCACTGGATCTGGCATTCAAGAAAAAAGGTGATGCCTACGACTTTGCAATACTATATACAAGTCTCTGTCGTGCAGCCGGCATTCCATCAATACCGTTGAGCGGTATTCTGGTAGACAACAATGTTACCAACAAAAACCACTGGTGGACAGAACTATACTTTGAAAATTACGGATGGTTCCCTGTAGACATTGCACTGGGAGCTGGAATGGAATATAATTCCTTTGCTACTGTAGAGAATCCTAAGGAATTCTACTTTGGAAATCTAGACAGTCAGCATATAACAATAAGCAGAGGCTGGAACCAGATACGTAGCTCTCTGTCAGACAGCAAGATTGTCTACAGACCAAAGACATACGCAATGCAATCAACATGGGAAGAAGCTGGAAGCCAGACTTCAAGCTACAGTTCTCTGTGGAACAACCCTGTAATCATCGGTATATACTAATCAATATGGAGGAACCTTACTTATGAAGACTAAGGTACTAAGCGTAGGCGGATCAATTATCGCTCCAAATGAACCAGATGTAAAACTTCTCAGCGAGTTTACAAAGATGGCAGTTTCCTACCTCACAAGCAATCCTGAAACACGTCTTATTCTTGTAGCAGGAGGCGGTGGACCTGCTCGTACATATCAGAATGCATATAAGGAAGTTGCAGCAACATACGATGCTGACACAGCAAAAGCAGCAGGATATCCAGAAACAGATATGCTTAACAATGCATGTGACTGGATGGGAATCATGGCAACAAGACTTAATGCACAGATTCTCAAGACTTGTTTTGGACCACTTTGTGAGCAGGAAGTCGTAACAGACCCAACTAAAGTAACAGACTTTACAGGTCGTGTACTTGTTGCTGCAGGATGGAAACCAGGATTCAGTACAGACAACGATGCAGTTCTCCTTGCAGAAAAGTTCAAGGCAGACACTGTAGTAAACCTCAGCAATATCGAAAAAGTATACACAGATGATCCACGTAAAAATCCTGATGCCAAGCCTATCGACCAGATTTCTTGGGAAGACTTCCGCAAGATGGTAGGAGACGAATGGGTTCCTGGTAAAAACTGTCCATTTGATCCAATTGCAAGCAAAAAAGCAAGCGAAATGGGTCTTACAGTTATCTGTGCCGCAGGCAAAGACATAGAGAATATCCGTGCAATTCTTGACGGCAAGACTTACATCGGTACAACAATCAAATAATACTTGATAACCATAAAAGAAGGCTGCACTAGTTTGCAGCCTTTTTTTTATTATTAGCACCTTGCATATAGACGCATAAAAAAAACTGTATATAAGGCAACCAAATATACAGTTTTATCACACACTAATAATTATAAAAAAGCTTATTTAATGGCTGATACATTAAATATAAGATATCGATTAAATTCTACTTATTAACTTCTGCAATAATAGAAAGATTTGCAATATCAATAAGCAGTGTTACATTGTCTCCCGCATTACAGTCAATATTAATCTGACGATAATTATCTGTCAGGGTAATATTGGAACTAGTATTCCAATCTCTAAAGTTCCACTGATTATCCCAACTAGCGGCTGTTACAAGTTTAAGCTCAAGTTTTTCGTTGTTATCCCCTGCAGAAATAGTAGAAGCTGTAACAGCTTTATTTATATTAAAACTAACTTCTGAATAAGGAGCAGCACTAAGATTATTGGATGTTAAACTCCATCCATTATAATCACCTGGGAAATAAATAGCTTCACTATTTCTTCCAGTCTTAACTTTTACAGTGAAAGTACCGTCTGTCACGGGAGGGGTAATAGAAATATTTGAATTAGTATGTGCAATTACAATGGCTGTATTAGCTGGAATTACTAAATTTGCTGTTCCATTAATAATTGTTACTTCATCGTTACCAATAAGACTAGTGTATTTACCTTGGTCAAAAGACATGTTAGGAATTGACATTACTCTTGATGTATCACCGTTGTTAATAAATGTGGCTACAACATCATTACCGTTTAATCTCTGGAAAGCAAGAACAGTTTCATCCTGCCATCTTTCTTCATATTTACCGTCTTGAAGAGCAGTATTTGTTTGACGAAGTTCTGCTAAAGATTTTATAATCTTAAAAGCTTTAGTATTACCGTCAAAACTTGTCATCATATTACGATTATATGGATCATCTCCTGCTACATTAAACGGATTAGTATTAAAGTTAGCATCATAGTTTTCAGTACCGTAGTAGATACAAGGTACACCACGTACTGTCATTGTAAGAGCAAGTCCGATATCTGTTTTACTTGCAGCTTTTTCTTCACTCATTCTACCTTTAACACGAAGTGTTGTATTAAGACGAGCCATATCATGGTTATCAAGGAATACAACTTGTTTGCCAGGATTAGCAAAGTATGTTTCTCTTGACATTAAATAAGAAGCGAGGTCTTTTGCATTTTTTTCACCAAGAAGCATTTCTTCTACTGTAGATCTATAACCGAAGTCCAAGAGGTTACAATCTGTAGTGTTTTCCAATGTCTTAGCATAAGCATCTACTCCGCCGTATATCTTTGCTCCTGCACCAGACCATTCACCGTAAATGAATAACTCTTTGCCAAGGCGATTTTGCATATCATTCACAAGTTTTTTTGTGAAATCAATATCCATATGCTTAACAGCATCAATGCGTACTTCATCTACACCTTTCTTAAGCCACATCTCCAATGCATCAGCAAGATAATTATATGTATCAGAATTACTCTGGTTGAAATCTGTAAGATTAAAAAGAGTATTATTTGTTACCTGAGAATAATCATTCCAGTTTGTTACTCCGCCATTATTATGATACATATTATTATAATCTTCTTTAAAAGATGCTATTATAGTATCTCTTCCGATGCGATTACCGTTTTTATCATATAATGACTTATAGAGAGCCCCCATTTCTCCTTCATCGTCTGGGTTAGAGTGATTAGGAGCATAGTCTAAACAAAGACGCATACCGTACTCATCAGAATGCATTTTAGTAATGAGATTATTAAAATCATCCCATGTTCCAAGATGTTCATCAATATTAAAGTAGTCATGACCCCAGTATCCATGATAAGGAGCATCACCATCCCTTGTTAATTCATCAATGCTGTCTACAAGAGGAGTAACCCATATAGAAGTAATTCCCATCTCCTTAAGATAGTCAAGTTTTTGGTTAACACCTTCTAAGTCTCCGCCCCAATATTTCTTCCAATTCTGCTTAGAGGCATCATACTGATTAGGGTTGTTTCCGTTATTATTGGTTGGATTACCATCATAAAAACGATCTACAAACATAAAATAGATAACGTCTTTTTTCCAGGAATCATCTTCCTGTATCTTACTAGATTTTGTAATAGATCTTACAGCAGATGATTTATCTGCATTTGATGGCTGTAATGTTAAATTATTACATCCTGTTAAAACCATTGATCCTAGTGCAAATGATGATAAGGCCAGTTTTCCAAATTTTTTCACTCTTTTTCTCCATTCTGATTCCTGTGTGTGAATATACATATTGTATTGGTGTTTATTTTATACTGTCAAAATTTTTTTAGTAAAATTTAACAAAATAAGACTTTATTACTAAAAAAGCTGAATATGTTTTGATTCTATAAATGATGAAAAATTAAAGAGATAAAAACACCGGAACATAAGCTCCGGTGTCCCGCAGTTATTTATTTGCTTTGAGTGAATTTAGTTTTTTGAGTCCCCAGCTTACACACCAGGAGAAAACAACAACTCTAGGTACAACATATATATAACATTTTGTCACTATCTTTCTAAATGACTTGTACAGTTTTGAATCTTTACCACTGTAACTATAATTGTTCCATTTTTAGAACTTTATTTTCAATGCATACAAACTTATTGCAGAATAATCGTATATCTTTGTCATGGCTGATAACAAAGATAATACTATCCTTATTATTTTTCAGAATCATATCCATGATCTTTTTTGAATTATCACTGTCAAGTGAATTTGTGATTTCATCAAGAATAATGATTTCAGGCTTTAAAAGAAGCAATCTTGCAATAGCAATTCTCTGTTTGTCTCCTCCAGACAAATTTGCTCCATTCTCAAATATTTTTGTGTCAAAGCCATTCTCTAAATTTTTAAATTTGTCAAGAAAATCAAATGTACTTATTTTTTTAAGAACATCATTCTTTTTTAGATTTTCACCGAGTATTATATTATCTAATATTGTTCCATTGATAATTGGAATATTTTGTGACATATAAAATATCTTATTTCTTATAGAATATATATCATAATCTTTTATGTCGTTACCATTTATTTTGATAGTTTTTATCGGGTAAAACCTGATAAGAGCTTTCATCAATGAAGACTTTCCACAACCTGATTCACCGTGCAAAAAAACAACATCATTACGCTTAAACGTAACATTACCAGATTCAATTAAAACCTTGTCCTTAATACCAAAGTCATGTATATCCATTTCAATACAATCAATTTTTTCGTTCAAGAGTCGATTAAACTTATTCTCTTCGAGATTTGCAAGAAGTTCCTCGTCAACAAATTTTTTGTATCCTTTAAGATCCCTCGTATTAAGATTTGCCCTTAACAATTTATTTACTGCATTTACGCATTGATTTGAAACTAAGGAAACATATACAAAATCCTGAATTTCTATCTTTGCCTTTACTAAGTATATTGAAGTAAAGACATATATAAGAACATTCAAAAATGCACTTATATTTTCAAAAACTGTACTCACCCTCTCCGCATAAGAAGAAACATTTGAATTCTCATTGTGAATATCATAAACATTTTTCCCAAGAAGTGTCTCAATAACAAAATTTGTCTTAGAATTCTTCAACATATCAATTTTGGAAAGGACAGAAATAATTTTACCAAAATTTCTCGCACATATATTCTGTAATTCAATACATCTATTCTGGAGATTTTTATTTAAAAGAAAATATCCAAGCAGCTGAATCGGAATTAGTATGATTAAAATGATAGCTACAGGCGAACATAGAAAAAATAGAATTCCAAGACATAATGCAATGGTAAATATAGAAATAAAGTATTCAGATATCACTGTTGAGTAAAAAGAAAAAAATGTATTTACACAATTATTAATCTTTTCAATCAAATATGTAGGTTCTTTTTCAATCAGAGTAACGTAATTCATTGATTCCATTGCCTCATACATAATAAGAGTCTGTCGTGTTTTATATTTTACAGAACACCAATTCTTGAACCTAATATATAACATTTTTATAAGCAAACTGAGTATATATGCACCTAAAACCATTACAAGAAATGTATAAAATCTTTCAGTATTATATGTAGATATAAAATTTCTTAATAAAATCGGGCAAATAAAATCAAGTGATGTAATCAGAAGATTTAATATACACATGACAACTATAAGTCCCATAGAAACATTTTTTATCTGCTTTTTAAAATCCATAAAAATAAACTCCAAAAAAAATTTTTAACTCAAACAGTTTAGTTCTCACCTAAACCTGAACCACTACCTGATGCAGCTCCACAAAGACAACCACAAGCAATAACCTCATCATCATCTTATTCTAAAACATAGTCTTCAAATAATTCCATCTAGATACTCCTTTTATCAAAAAACTCAAAATCAACTGCAATAGTATTTATACACTTCGAAATAAATAAGCTTATTACTGTAAAGAATAATGCAAAAAATAAAAACAGGATTATACTTTTATAATCTAAAGATTTATGAACAACAGAATTATCAATTATATTAATTAACGAAACTGAAAGATTTAATGAAAAATACACTAATATCAAGTTCGAGAGAACTACTAAACTTAGATTTACCAATATTTTATTTTTAACTTTCATAATTTAAGCCCCACAATTCAAGTACAAACAGATTGTATACGTATCATTAAAATTTTGTCAATATTAGCTCTACAGCTTTTGATAGCAGCAAGCAGATCAATAATGCTGGTGATTTTCCAGTTAAATTACTATCCTCTATCTAAAAGCTCACATACTTTATACCTATTTGCTCAGCTGTTTTTACCTCAAAGCTCAGTAGCTTTTTGATACGATCACAGTATGTTTTGTATTCTTTTGCCCTGTGAATCTATAAAAGTAAACAGTATTTTTAAAATTTTACTGTTTACTTTAAAAAAAATACTGGATACTTTTTAAAAAGAACTGGATACTTTTTTTAAAATACTGGATACTTTTTTAAAAGAACTGGGTACTTTTTTAAAAATACTGGATACTTTTTGCGTTTTCCTAGGACAAACGAGATAATTGCTACTGTGATAAATGATAAAAGTCCAGCAGAACTTATGTAAAAGTCTATGAGGTAAGGATATAGACAAAAAAAGGCAGGATTTACCTGCCTTTTATGACTCAACTTAATTTGATTTGGGTGAATTAAGCTTTTTAAGTTGTTTCTCTACGTTAAAGAAGATCATTATTACGGCGCCTATAGCAAATGCTACAGTCTCTATCCATATGTAGCTTACTACTACGGCTCCTGAGTTTACACCTCCACCAGATATGGCATTGAATAAGCCTGTCGCTACAGGTGTACTTGCAGCCATAAGGGAACTGTAAATCGACATGGTAAGACCGTCACATCTATGACCATTTTTATATTCTACATAATCCAATACATCTGCAATCATTGCAAGTATCATATATGCAGCAGGAGAAAGTCCGAGACTCTTGAGACATACACCGATGCACACAACCACAAAGTTGGTCGGGAACAATCCGGCAAGAACACCACCTGCCATACCAATAACAAGACCTGCCAGAACGACAAGCTGTTTTCCAATCTTATTGGAAAGTGGCCATACAAAGAGCATAGCTACAGCCATTGGTACTGCTCCAAGAATATTAATGACAGACATTGCCATATCAGGTCCTACTGCGCTACCAGCAAACTGTTGTGAGCAGAAATACGTAACAGACAGGTTTTTGAATGCACCGCCAAACTGAAACAGCAGATAGAATACAAGTACCATCCACCAGTAACTTATAGATGTTACATTGGAGAATTGATCCTTGATGGAAAGTGATTTTTTCTTATCAGAAGAGCTGGATTCATCAGCACTTACGCTCTCCATTCCACCATCAATTTCTTCTGTTACGCGCTCCCGAGTAAAATAATACTGTAATACAGTAAATACAAAAGTTATCACACCTACAGCAAAGAATGTAAGCTGCCAAGCCTTGACATTAGGAGTTTCCCATCCTCCCATAAACAAAGCTATGACCATAGGGAATATCATACCACCTGTACCCATTACCGCAAGACCTGCAAAGTTTGTAAGGGATGCAAGGAGTCCTCTCTCATTGCTGTTGCGGGTAGATACAGGGATAAGTGTACTGTTTGATGTATTATACAGAGGATATGCTACAGAGTAATAAAGATTATATGCTACAGCTGTAAGTATCATCTTGGTTACAGGACTGCCTTTCTGCACAAGGAACATTATTACACATGATACTGATAAGATAACTGATGACAAAAGTATCCAAGGTCTTGCTTTACCAGCTTTTGTATGTGTATGTTCGATTATCTGTCCTACAATAAGGTTCCCAGCTACTATCAGTATTGAAGAAACAAGAGGCAACAGCGCAAGGAACGTAGTGATACTTCTAGGCAGGCTACCGTCAGGAAGTTTTTCGTCAAGGAAGAGGATATCTGTCCAATACCTGTTCAAGAAGCTTGAAAATATACCGCTTGCAAGTAATGCCCCAAAAGGTCCGAGAAAGTATCCAAAGGCCATCTCCGGAAACTTGACATTATCACTCTTTATCTTTGTCTTAGTAAACTCTTTGTCAAAAAAACTAGTGCTCATATTCAACTCCTTCAAGTCTATAATCACCTGCTGTATAAGTTTCTGTTCTTCCATTGATTTTCAAGACACAAGTTGTTTCTGCGGGAACAGTAAATGCAATATCAAGGCAATCTGATTTTTTGGTCCAGCTCATCTTTATATTGCCATGTGGTGTACTTACTTCTCCTCTGGCATATTCAAGCTGTTCTGGTATTACAGGATTGATATCAAATTTTGTATACCCGGCTTCCACTGGCCGTATACCTAGTATACGCTCAAAAAAGAAAGCCCCTATGGCACCACTTGCATAATGATTATACGAAATCATCAGACCTGTTCCGTCATCTCCTATAGGACATGTTCCGTCACTGGTAAGTCCATCCCATCTCTCCCAGATTGTCGTAGCTCCCATCTTGACTTCGTACAGCCATGAAGGACACTCCTGGCAGAACAGCATATTGAAAGCTTCTTTTTTGTATCCGTTATCACAAAGTGCATAGAGAATATATGGAGTCCCAGGGAATCCTGTTCCAATCCTATAGTTATCTTTTCTTACAAGTTCTGCAAGATTGGCACAAGCCTTCTGCTTATCTTCGCCATACAGCATGTCAAAATGTATCGGCAGTACATATCCTGTCTGGAACTCATTCTTGAGCTTGAGATTATCATCAAAGAATGCCTTGCGATATGCCTGTGATACTTTGCGACTCAGATTGCTGTACTTGACTGCATCTTTGTCCTTACCAAGTATCAATGCAGTCTTGGCAAGTATACCTGAAGTTATCGCAAGAGATGCTGTCGCAGTCCACTTGGATCTTTTTTGCCAGCCACTCATCTTAGGTTCATCAGGTGCTACCCAATCACCAAAGTGGAATACAGAAGGAGTATTCCAGATATATCTGTGATATCCGATTCCAAATCCAGCCCAGAATCTACATGCATCTACATACCTGCGCATTGTATCATACATCTGTGCAAGAATTTCTGTATTACCTGTTGCATTATATAGTTCCCAAGGAACAACTGTACAGGCATCTCCCCAAAAATCTATTGCCATCTTAGGCATTGTCGCAGGGAATCCATATCCTTGGCTAGGAACTGTATTAGGGATTCCTCCTGTACTAAGTTGCTCAGCTTTTACATCCTTGAGCCATTTTTCCAGAAATGCTGTCATATCAAAAAACTTGCAGGCTGTACGTGCAAATACTGATATATCGCCAGTCCAACCAAGTCTCTCGTCTCTCTGGGGACAATCTGTAGGGATATCTACAAAATTACTCTTGGAACTCCACAGGATATTTTTGGTAAATCTGTTGAGATTTTCGTCAGAGCACTCAAAACTTCCTGTCTGCCTTACATCGGAATATATTGCCCTTGCTGTGATTGCGATTTTATCTTCCGCAATTCCGGCAACAGAGATATATCTAAATCCCATGTAAGTAAACTCTGGAGTGTATTCGTTAAGTCCTTGTTTACATGTATATGTCAAAGTCGCCTTTGCCGTACGCAAGAAACTTGTATTAAGAGTTCCATCTGGATTGAGTAACTCTGCATGTCTTATTGTTATTACTTCTCCACCGATTGCATCAGCCTTGAATGTAACTACTCCGGCAAAGTTCTGGCCAAAGTCATATATACGCTGTCCGTTTACCTCGCTGACAAACTTTGGTTCAAAGCTTTCGTGCAATGTGACAGGCAGACCGTATTGTTTCTGAATCTCTGGATTGACTTTTGGTGTATATAGTGATGACTTATGATACAAGCTGCTGTTACAGTAATCAACGTTGGCATCATAAGTCTCACCGTCATACAGGTCAGCTGTCTTATAAGGACCATCTGTCGTAACAACAAAGTCACTGTCTGACCCTATGGTTTCTGTTGATCCGTCTGCATATTCGATGCAGATATCAAGCAAAAGAGACTGTCTGTCATCTGTTATGCGGTTCTGTCTGTTCATGACATAACTTCCGACAGCCCATCCTCCAGCTACATTGACTATCAATGTATTTGTTTCTGCAATATCTGAAGTAATATCATACTCCTGATACTGCAGGAATGATTTATATGAAGTAAAACCTGGTGCAAAGAATGCATCTGATTGTTTCTTTCCGTTTAATAATATGTTGTATATACCAATACTTGTGGCATATATATATGCTTTTCTTACAGGTCTGGATACCGTAAAGTCTTTTTTAAATGTCATTATCTTTGGAGAAACATGTTTCTGTGTAAACTTATAATTTCCGTCTGTAATGAATGAACCTTTCCACTTATGATCTGACTTATACATGATGTTCCCCGGTTGGAAAAAGATATTGAGTTCTCCAGAAGTCTAAGCCTCCGGAGAACTCTATTAAAAGACATCTCCAGAAAATATTTTTAGAGATGTCCTCCAATTACTTACGTTTAAGATTAAAGAATGAAGATACAATATTTACAATCAATGTAACTGTAAGCATTACAAGATTACAGATTGTTCCCTGTGATGATGCAAGGTTTTCTGGAGTCTGAACTTCCAGTGTTACATCAGCGTTGGAGAAATATATAAATCCAAGACCTTCTACTCTTGCAGCAACAAGATTGATAAGACATAAAGCTATGAGTACACAGCCCAAGACTCTCAGTACAGAGAGAACAAAGTCACATATCTTGTCAGCGACACCATTTATAGGGCACATTGAATACAAGAATGATACAGCAAGAATAATCATTGTTATGATCTCAAACAAAACCATGTTTGTTACAGATGCACCCTTGAAGTATCCTGCCTGGTTTACATTTACTGCATATATTATTGTAGATGCAAGTACAAAAATCAGACTTACAAGTGACATGATTGCACCTTTTGATTTATTTGTCTTTGTTTCCATAACAGGTTCCTCCTAGTCTTCCTTTTTGCCTGGCAGAACAGACAGTACTGCAAAAGCACAACAGCTACAGATCATAAGTACCATACTGATTGTCTTTGTTGCCCTAAGGGCTACATCCCACCATGTATCTACCTTGACAGTCTCAACATTGAGAACAGCACTGTTGGCAAATGTATAAAGCTGGTACTTAAGGTTTTCCCTTGCCATTTCTACAAACTCAGAATCGTTCTTGACTCCGTCTACTGACAGGTAGCCCCAAGTCTTATCCATTCCGTTTTCGCCCTGGTTAAGGTGATTGTCATCTGTTGCAAAGTCTGCAACCTGTGTGATTCCTGCCATTACCATAGCTTCGCCATTGAAGTAATACTTGTTATTCATCATATCTGTAGAGATAAGTCCTGTATAACCCCATTCTCCACGTACGATATCCTGAATCATACCTGTGTGCATTGCTGCATTTGTTGCACCAATACGGTTAAAGGCTATCATTACTGCAAGACCATCGGCATCACAGAGTGCTCCTTCAAATCCGCGAAGATCTGTCTCACGGAACTTCTGCTCATTCATGTAGGCAGAGATTCCTCCACGGTTATGTTCCTGGTCATTGAATCCCATATGCTTAGGGCCATTAATGATTCCCTTATCAGCACATCCCTGGAGGATTCCGGCTCCGATACGGTTAGTAAGCATTGGATCTTCTGAAATATATTCGTAGTTACGTCCATTGTATGGAGTACGACGCTGTGTAAGACCTGTTCCCCACAAGTCATAGCGGTTTATCCAGAGACCACTGTTTCCTTCTACAAGACCCCACTCATAAGCAAGTTCTGGGTTAAATGAAGTACCCATCAATGTCTGGGAATGGATATTGAAGTGATATTTCTTACCTGTAGATTCATCTACATAAGGAGTTGTAAATCCTGATACACCTTCGTTCTGCAGAACAATTGGGTTTTCTACATTTGTAAGTACATCGGATCTACTTCCTCCATGGAGAACTGCACCAACTGCTTCGTCAATGGAAATCTGAGCAACAAGCTTATCCCAGTATTCATCACCAATATCAGACAACTGAGCATACTGAATGTCTTCAGAATTGAACTTGAGTCCAAAACTCTGGGCCTCTGCAGCAGGGTTATTCTTCTTGATATCATAGATCTGGTTACGAAGATGCTTGATCCATTCATCCTTTTTGGCACTCTTACCAATAAAGATCTCGATGTTATTGTAATTAACAGGGAATGTTGTCCAGTCCTGTCTTGTAAGATATGTTACTGTGTTTTCTCCTGTCCAGTAATTAAGGTCAGCATCATCAGCTACATTTGTTACGACAGTACCATTCTGTACACTGAATGTTGTCTTATCAAAGCTGTCAAGGTTCCATACTGCAACTGCTCCACCGTCTGCTTTCTTGCCTAGCTTTGCAAGGAAGTTATTTGCAGCTTCGTGAGCTCCGGCAGCAGCTGTAAAGTAATAGTCTCCATCATCAAGGATATAAGTCTTGGCATTCTTGTAATCATAGCTTGCAAGATACTTTGAAGGAACTGTTATTACAACATCCTTAGATTCACCTGCCTTAAGGTCTACTTTGGCAGAATTGAGGAATGTTACTGCAGATTTTTCGATTGAATTTGTTCTGTCGTACTGAGTATATGGCTGCTGTACATAGAGCTGTGTAAGGAATTTGCCATCTTTGTTACTCTTGTTTGTTACTGTTACAACAGCTGTCACATTTCCTTCTG
The DNA here is from genome assembly GCA_045616545.1 of Treponema sp. Taxonomy (GTDB): domain Bacteria; phylum Spirochaetota; class Spirochaetia; order Treponematales; family Treponemataceae; genus Treponema_D. The sequence goes on from JAZLGX010000046.1 coordinate 56,764, forward strand.
TTGTCTTCTCTACATTGATGCTCTTGATGTTCTGCTCATAATCCAGATATGAAAGTCCGTGTCCAAATGTATAGAGAACTTCCTTATCATAATCCCATGATCCACCCTGAGTACTTCCGTTACGTACAAGAGCATTGAAAGAAGGATTTACGATAGAATCAAAATATCTTGTCTCGTAGTACTTGTATCCGACATAGATGCCTTCAGCTTCTACAATGTATGTTCCACCGTTATATGTAGCAGCTCCTCCAAAAGAGCTTGCAGGTGTATTGGCAATTTCTTCACCAGGATATCTTGCATCAGTACCTTTGGAAGCTACTATCTCATAGTCTGCATACATTCCTTTACCAAAGTTCTGTACTGCAGGAATAGAATTAAAGTCTTTGACAAAAGTATCTGCAAGAGCTCCTGTCGCATTTACCTTACCAGTAAGGACATTTGCAATACCTTCGCACTGATAGTCATTGATTACACCGATGTAACAGATACCGTCTACTTCGTGTGTACCGCCTTCTGCGATATCTCCTATCATCATTGTGTTACCTGTATTGAGCAATACAATTACCTGTGAGCAAGTTTCACGGGCTACATCAACAATGCTAAGTTCATCATCTGATAATGCAAGAGGATCTTTTCCAGTTTTGTTGCCTGCATAATCAATTGCGCTGCCAGGAGCATAAGTATTGCCTTCTCCAGCTCCACGGGCAAACACACAGATACCAACTGTGTTGTTCTTGTTTACACTGCTCTTCCAGTCTGAAGGAACTCCAAGACTTTCAAAAGCTGATACAGGTACTTCATTGATCTTATAGTCTACAAAGTCACCTGGTGATGTTACGTAGATATTGTCATAACCAATACTCTTTGTTATTTCGCCAGTCCACATATTGGCTACTTCAATTTCGTGCTGGTTAAGAATCTTTTTTGTATAGAATTCTTCGATTGTGGAATTGATTTTTATACCGTTATTCTTAAGAGATGCAGCAAGGTCCAGCTGGTCATCATTGCCACCTCTCAGATCTCCAGCGGCATATGGATATGGAGCATAAGCAGCAAGGCCAAACAGGGCAACTTCTTTGCCAGTCTGTAATGGGAGAACGTTGTTATCATTCTTCATGACAACTGTGCCTTCTTCACCTTCCCTTACTGAAATTGATCTGGCTGCAGCTGCCATATCTCCTATTGTAGCATAATCAGTCTTGAAACGTGCAGCATCCTCATCTGTAACAGTTTCGTAACTCTTTGTGTTAAGAAAATAATCCAGTGCAGAGCGCCATGTTTCTGTTATCCCAGTTCCTACTGCAGAAAGAACAAAAACAGATGCCATAACTGCGGAAACACCTCTTGTCAGAGGTACAAGTTTCTTTGCACACATATAAGCTATCCCCCTTTTGGATAAAATATTCAGCTTATATGTTAACGCAGTTAATCTGTTATATCGTTCATTTGGTGCCAATTGCACAAATTTGTGCATGAATTGCAAAGAAAATCTCTAATTTACCCTAAAGGAACAAGAATATTTAGTACAAACCACTGATCTTTTACATCGGCAAGCATTGATCCGTTGTATTTCTCTACGATAGACTTGATAGATTTTATACCATATCCGTGGTATCTGATGTCTCCTTTGCTTGTTACAGGTACCCCATTGCGAAAAACAACTTTATCCCTGCAGTAATTTTCTGTGCGAATACACAAAAAATTGCGTTCCTTTGTAACCTGGAGGTTAATAAGGCGCAATGCCACATCTTCCAGCTTTTCCGCACTTTCGATGGCATTATCAAGAAGATTTCCAAACAAAGCAGATATATCCATAGCCTCCATAAAGCTGACTAAGCCACCTTCTATGATAGCCTTGAACTCGATGTTGTTTTTCTGGCAATAAGTAGCTTTGGCAGCAAGAATGGCATCGAGTATATCATTACCTGTCTGGAATCTTGTCTCATATATAGAGATTTCTTTTTCCATCTGGCTGAGATATTCAAGCTTGGTTTCTGTATTGGTTTGTGATTTTAGCAATGCAATCTGATGCTTTAAGTCATGGTACTTTCTGTTGACCATATCCATGCTGCTTTGGGATATCTGATAATTGCGGTATTGCATTTCGTTTATGTTTTTGAGGGCATAGACTTCCAGTGTCAGCTGGTTTTCGTGTAACATGATATGCAAGGCAGACAACGCTACAACTCCAGTAGCATCTACAAGTGTACGGATAATATACAGATCCATTGCACTGCTACCCGAAAACAATCCATCTACAGAATAATAGCTCATGTTACTTATCATAAATACTGAGTAAGCTATTATAAGAGCCCATATCATATTGCTTTTCTTGATCTTGAGTTCTTCCACACCTTTACCAAGATGGCGCTCAAACAGGAACTGTACAGTAAAAAATATTGCATAACACATAAAAAGTTCAAGTATCTTGAACCACAGGACTTCTTCCAGATGATATCGCTGTATGCAATAATAATATAATTGCCACGAAAAAGATGCCATAAGCTCACCATACAGAAAAGATTTGGCACAATAAAATGCTGCAGTTCTCTTACGGACATTGATACTTATACGCAGGAATATATACAGCATCAATATTATGATTACCATGCTTACTGCAAAGATGCTTGTAAGCCCATCAGTAAAAATCATAAATAACATGAGAATAACAAAGAAAACTATATCTTTTATTATCTCCTGACCTATCCCAAATCTCTTCTTGTTTGTAAGGAGAATTGAAATTGCCGAAACAAAATATGCTATGCCATAATAATAGCCTGGTGTGTTAACGATATCAGATTGCAGCATTGAATAACTCCACAATTATCTGTTGTTTATGTAAGAATTGAGGGCATCAAGGAATGGTTTGCTCCTGCCTCGACTCATCTTTATTGTATCTGTATTGACCACAAGTTCATCATTACGGTAACTGTCTACATACGAAAGATTGACTAGATAGCACCTGCTACACATTATAAATAGTTTTGAATCAAGTGTTGCCGTAACATTTTTAAGGCTGTCCCTCACTTGGTATACTCCATCCAGCGTATGATAAAAAAGATACTTATCCTGCACTTCTACATAGCATATACGACTTTCGGCAAGCTTTGATGTACCTTGGGCTGTTGGGATTGTTATATACTTTTCCTGTTTTTTATCTAATCTGGCGATGGCTTTACTCATTGTCTCACCAAAGCTAAACTCTGCTATAGGCTTGAGGATATAATCAAAGGCATTTACTTTATACCCCCTTATTGCATACTGCGGACTATTGGTAACGAATATAATTATTGTTTCCTTATCGAGTTCCCTGATTTTTTCGGCGGCAGTCAGGCCATCCATATATTCCATCTCAATATCCATGAGTATGATGTCAAAATTACTTTTGTAGTTGTCAGTAATCATATCTCCATCACTGAACTCAAAGATTTCAAACTGAATCTTTTCTTTTTGACTATAATTAATCAGGCAGTTCTTGAGTTTCAGTAAATCTCCGGAATCATTTTCTACTACAGCAATTCTAAACATATACAACCTCATGTTTACAATACAAATAATCTATGGTTATAATTTTATCATAGATTTGGCTTTATGAACAAATATACCAGATGGAACAGACATTTGATTACAAGATTTCTCACCATAGTTCTTATTGCTTTTATTGGTATATCTGAATCCTGTAACATAAGCTATAATCTAAAAAACAGACCACCTCGCAAAGTTACCATCATATTTGAGGACAATCCAGATATCTACTATCCCAATCAGATTTATGAACGTTATCCTGGTGAAGAATTGACATGCAGAGTCGGAGTTCCCAAGGGATACAGGATCCAGAGCCTGAATTATGATAACTATCATATATCTTCCCGAACAGGAGAATCTGAAAGTTACTGTTACTACGATGTAACAATTCATAATATAGAGTATCCTGCCAGGATATCAATGCAACTATGCAAAGACTACAAGACCCTGTACTTTGATGGCGATATTCTTATAGCTGATGTTACGGAAGACAGTCCCCACATCAATGCCAATACATTGATATATTCCACTGATTTTGACAAATACGGGTATATTCCCACCGGCTATATTCATAAACTAACGGAAGTTTCTGATGAAATCATACCTTTTGGGGGTCGTGTTGACAGGAAGCAACAGCAAGCCCTCAAATTATATGTAGATTACATAAAAGAGACTTCGTCATCCAAATTTGGCTACATACCAGACTCCAGGGGAATAAATATAAGGCAGTATACTTCAGATACAGAAGAACCTCAGGTAATTGCCATACCTTCAAGAATAGAGTCCCAGGTTGTTCATACTATCTCTAAAGGAACTTTTAATGATCTGCATATTTCAAGAATGATTATTCCTCCTACTGTCACAACTATAGAGCCAGGTAGCTTTAGTAGATGCGTAATTGATGAACTTATATTTTTTGATAGCCTTACAAATGTGGTAAATGAATCTTTTGACAGCTGCACTGTTGGGAAAATACATATAAATGCAACACAGGAACCTGCATATCAAAAGACATATTTTGCAACTTTTGCAGATAAGATGGATTATCTCAGACAGAATAGAGACAAAAAGAAAATCGTAATAATATGTGGTTCATCAGCAAGATTTGGGTACAACAGTCCTATGCTCCAGGAATACTTTGATGACTACAAAGTAATAAACATGGGAGTATATGCATATTCCAATATGATGCCAATAATATATTCAATAATACCATATCTTGGTAAAGATGATATTGTAATATCAAGTCCAGAGTTTGACTCAATAGGAAAGCAATTCTGCACTAGCAGTGACTTTGATAATGATACATTCTGTTTATTTGAATCAGATTATGCACTTTTATCCAAGCTTGATATGAGTCATTTTAATAATATTTTTGATACTTACAGGACATTCAACAATACAAGACATAAGATGAACAGATATAGTTTTTCGGTAACTCCAAATGATTACGATGAATCTGGTAATCGCACAAACGGATTATCCTATAATACTAATGGAGACTATATCGTATACAGGCCAGATAACACAGACAGAGTTTCATTTGGAGTCAAGAGAGCTTATTACAACAAGGAATATTTTACGGAAGATACTATATGTTCAATTAACGATATATATACAAAGATACGCGAAACAGGAGCAAAAGTTTACTTTGCATACAGTCCTCGCAGTAATATCAGTATAAGCAAAGACAGTAACCAAAATACAATTAGAGAGCTGGATTCTTATCTCAGAGCCAATCTCTGTATACCAGTAATTACAGATATACAGGAAAGTCTAATGGATCCCTTATACTTTTATGGTACAGATAACCATCTGAGTACAAATGGCACCAAAGTTTATACAAAGTCCATAATAGATGCACTTAGTGAGGTTATAGCCGAACAATGAGTTTCACATCACTTCAATATGTTATCTTTTTACCTCTAGTAATAATGATACTAAAACTTACTGCCCAAAGGTATAGGCACTTCGTATTATTAGCATCATCTTTGGCTTTCTATGGCTTTTTCAGTATACCGTATTTACTTTTGATGATACTCGACTCCTGGATATCATATATATCCGCAAAGGCTATTGCAAGGACCCAAGTAAAATATAAGCGCAATATATTGTTTTATTCAGCAGTAATAATGTTGCTAATATTTCTTGTATTCTTTAAGTATATAGTAATCATTAAAGATATCGGCTTGATTCTTCCATTGGGGATATCCTTTTATACATTTCAGACACTGTCGTATCTTATAGATGTATACAATGATAGAACAGTCATTGAAGATGACTTTGCATTTTATCTTCTGTATGTTACTTTTTTTCCACAATTGGTGGCAGGCCCTATAGAGAGAAAAAGCCATCTGATGCCTTACCTAAAAGGAGAGCTTACAGCCTCCACAGATCAAAAGTACGATGGAATATATTATTTGCTACGCGGTTATATGAAGAAGATACTTGCTGCAGACTACATTGCAACCTATGTTGACAAAATATATAGCATGCCTGATTCTTACTCCGGTTCACTAATATTGATAGCTACAGTTTTATTTGCCATACAGATATATGCAGATTTTTCGGGATATTCAGAAATTGCCATAGGTTCTGCAAAGCTACTTGGCATTGATCTCTCGATGAACTTTGACTGTCCCTATAAGGCAATGAATGTTCAGGATTTTTTTAGACGATGGCATATGACACTTAACAGATGGTTCAGGGACTATATTTACTTTCCTATGGGAGGTAACAAAAGAGGCATTGTCATACAAGTAGTTGCAGTCAATACTGTTTTTATCCTGAGCGGTATATGGCACGGAGCTGGATTACATTTTGCCATGTGGGGACTTTTTCTTGGCTTTATCATGAGCATTGAGCTTATATATAAGCATATTACAGGTCATAATATTTCTTCCCATATCTATCTTGTGACAATAGTAACATTGTCATGGATATTGTTCAGATCCTCGTCTATGGCACAGGCATTGCTTTTGTATAAAAAAGTCTTTACAGATTTTGACATCAAGGCTCTTCTGTACTTTGCATCCCCCAAAGAATATATATTTATCTTGCTAGCGATAGTTTCTGTTATTTTAGCTGATAACTTACCAAAGGTCAGTAAGACAATACAACAAGGAAGTGCCTTAAAGTTTAATGTGTACATGAGTATTTATACACTGGCAATTACTGTAATATGGATTGCAAGATGTCTTGAAGTTTCAGGAGGTAAGGATGCGGCATTCATATACTTCCAATTCTAAAAACAGCTTTGTTCCTTTTATAACGATAGCATTATTGTTTGCATTTTTTGTATTTACCCTGCCATTTGTGACAGAATCAGTCTATGACAGGACATTCCTGGGAGGTCTCAAAGACAAGACAGAAAGACTTAAGAATACTGATGGCAAGAGAATAATTGTAATCGGCGGAAGTAGCGTTCCTTTTGCCCTTAAAGGAGAACTTATACAGGAGAATCTTGCAGAGTATACATACGTTGATTTTGGTCTGTACCTTAACATTGGAACATCTGTCATGTGTGATATAGCAAAGCCTTACATTCATCAAGGTGATATTATAGTTATATCTCCGGAACAGACTTCCTACGCACTTTCTATGCAATATTCTCCGGAAGATATACTTCAGGCAACTGACAGTTGCAGGAACATACTGCCACTTATACTAAGAGGAAGACATAGAGATATTATTGCTGCAATACCACGACATTCATTCAAAAAAGCTTTGTATCTGTTACGTGGCAAGCCCGATCCTGATGGAATATATTCTGCAACATCTTTTGACGAATATGGGGATGTTGTGTACCCAAGGCCTTACAACATTATGGCTGATAAAAAAGACTCTTCCACCCATATTGCTTTTGACGCAGATATGATTTCCCAGAGTTTTACTGATTACCTTAATGATTTTGCCAGATACTGTGTCTCAAAAGGTGCAAAAATTTATTATCACTTTAGTCCCATGAACTCTCTTGCACTACAACAGGATACAACAAGGTTGTCAATCAGAGAGTACTACACTGCATTGCAAGAAAAGCTTCTCTTTTATGTAATTGGCAATCCTAATGACTGTATATTGCAGGCAGAGTATTTCTACGATACTAACTTTCACCTTAATGACAGCGGTGCCATAGCATATACAAAATTATTCATAGATGATCTTAAGACTGTGCTCAAAGATACTTCTGTAACACACGTAAATGTGCCATCCTGTCCGAAAACTCCTGACATGCAGTATGTAGGAGATGACAGCCAAGCTGATTTATTTATCTTTGAAGAATACAAGGAGAATTATATCATCGCAGATTTTGCTCCTGGTGTTAATACATCACACTTGATTCTGCCTACAACCTACAATAACAAGAGTATTATAGGATATAAAGATGATTTATTTATCAATAAAGAGTTCATAAGGACAATAACAATACAGCCTAACATAAGATTTATAAAGGACAACAGCTTTGACGGATGTTCCAGCTTAAATGCCTTGATACTGGATAGCAAATCGCCTTCCAGCTACAGCATAGGAGACAATCTGATGTCACAGTATAACTTTAGGATTTTAGTTCCAGCTGATGCCCTTGATACATATAAAACAGACTATAACTTCAAAAAATATGACAGATATATTTACCCTGTCAGGGAATAAGCATTTTTTGCCTGTAACATTGTTGTACCCCCTTTTTTTGACCGATAAACCATGTATGAAATCTATAAAAAAAATCTTTTCATGTATAACAGTTACATCTATCGTTTTGATCCTGGCAGCATGTAATAGCATGCGTATTCCACCTGAAACAGAGATTCCACCATCCAAGAGCACACATATATCCCGTTCTCTGACAGCTCCAGGGATAAAATCTAGTGCCCAGTTGTATAAGTTCTTTATGTCAAACAATCCTGATGCAGATCAGACTGTAGTAAAGCGACTTGCAGCATATTACGTAGACGAAGCACGTACAGAAGGGATAAACTCAGACTGTGCATTTGCCCAGATGTGTCTCGAGACAGGATTCTTGAAGTTTGGCGGACTTGTTACACCAGAGATGCACAATTACTGCGGACTTGGCTCCATGGATAGAGCTCATCCAGGGGAGTCCTTTGATACGGAGAGACTTGGGGTACGTGCCCACATACAGCATCTTCATGCTTATGCGACTACCAGTGACCATACCCTTAGAAACCCATGCATTGACAACCGTTACCGCTATGTTAATCCAAGAGGTAAAGCACCTACTATCTATGAACTTGCCGGAACATGGGCTATGGATCCAGAATACTCTGTAAAAATCAATATACTTCTAAACAAAATGGAAGCTTTCTAGCCTATCTTATTAGTAATTATCACAGAAAGGGTTATACTTTAATGGAGTCTCTAAAAATTGCAGTTTTTAGAGACAACTTTGAAAATATCCCCTTTCTGCAACCATAAACCAAAAAATGTGTCAAATAATGCAGAGAGAAAAATAGTATTTGAGGCATAAATGGAAACAATACAGGATTTAGGGACATACACATTCCAGTCCCTTCTACAGAACTCACTGGTAAAGTTTGGGGACAGACCTGCCCTCGCATTGGTTGGCCAAACTCCAATAACGTATAAGCAATTAGCTTCTCTAAGTCAGGATGTTTCAAGAATGCTTATAGGCGTTGGCCTTAAAGCTAAGCAGAAAGTGGCTATCTTTGCATCAGGACGTCCTGAGTGGGGAGCATCATACTTCGGTATAGTAAACCAGGGAATGATTGCTGTTCCTCTGTTGCCGGACTTCTCAGAGGCAGAAGTAGAGTCTATTTTGGCACATTGCGGTGTAGATGCTCTTATTGTCGGAGAAAAACTCTACGACAGAATCAAGGAACTTGGTGACAAGTTACCTCCTATCATCATAAAGATTGAAGATTTATCTCTTATATCGCACCCTGGTAAAAAGGCTGAAGATTTCAAGGATGTTGAACTTCCTGCTATCGCTGTACAAGAGTCTGATACAGCTTCTATCATCTATACATCAGGAACAACAGGCAGAAGTAAAGGAGTTGAGCTTACCCACAAAAACCTTATATGGACAGCTATCCAGGGACAGACAATGCATCGTGTAAACAAAATGGACCGTTGTCTTTCTTTTTTGCCACTAAGTCATGTATATGAGTTTACAATAGGTTTTACAATGCAGATGCTTAACGGAGCTGCTGTTTACTACCTGGGCAAACCTCCTGTAGTAAGTGCACTTCTTCCGGCCTTTAAGATAGTAGAGCCTACCATTGTATGTTCAGTACCACTCATCATGGAAAAAATATATAAGTCAAAGGTAAAGCCAGCGTTCGAAAAGAACAAATTTACCAGGTTCATGACTTCTATTCCACCTTTCCGCAAAATGCTCAGCCGCATAGCCGGCAAGACTCTTATGAAAACTTTTGGAGATCACCTTGTATTCTTTGGTATTGGAGGCGCAAAAGTTGATCCTGAAGTAGAAAGATTCATGAAGGATGCCAGATTTCCTTATGCCATAGGCTATGGTCTAACTGAAACTGCTCCACTTCTTGCAGGAAGCGGCGTAAGAATCACATATCCGGGGACTATTGGTCCTGTAATGGAAGGTGTAGATATCCAAATTGCTAATCCAGACCCAAAGACTAAGATCGGAGAGGTTGTGGCCAAGGGACCTAACGTAATGGTAGGTTACTATAAGGATCCTGAACTGACAAAGGCTGCATTTACAACCAGCAATGACAGTTGTGGAGAAGGATACTTCAAAACAGGTGATCTTGGATGCATCGAAAAGAAATGCGGGCTCTACAGATTAGCTCTTAAAGGTCGTAGCAAAAACATGATTCTTGGACCTTCCGGCGAGAATATTTACCCTGAAGACATTGAATTTGTACTTAACCAACATCCTCTTGTATCAGAATCTCTTGTAGTGGAAGATGATAACGGTCTTGTAGCTCTTGTCCAGGTTGATGAAGAAAAGATTACTGAAGAAGCAGAGAAACGCACACTTAAAGATAAATTAGGAACTATTGCCGAAAAAAGAGCAAGACAAAGCTCTGAGTTTATTCGCGATGTAGCCTACAACAGGGAAAAAATCCTCAGCGAGATTCAGTTCTTTGTCAATGCAAAAGTCAACAAGAGTTCTCATATTGGTAAGGTAGAAGAAGTATCACAGTTTGAAAAGACAGCCAGTCAGAAAATCAAGAGATACCTTTATAGCAGAAAGAGCGAAAAGAAAAACAAAAAGAAATAGGACCAACCATTAAACTAAAAAACCCCGGATTCAGGTTGCAACCGACTTCCAGGGTTTTTTTAGTTATCTTGTTTTTTCAGCTTCTTCGTGCTGTGCTTCAAGGATTTCCATTACATGGTCAATCATTTTCTGCTTTGGGTCAGCTTCATCGGCAGGCAAAGTTGCAAGATATTCCTTACGGAATGACTTGCACTCGATTACAGGACTGGCTGTATATACCATTTTATCCTCGCCTACAAGGTCACCCAACATATCTTCGTTCTGCAACTCAAGAATGTTACCGTTAACAGACACAAGAAGTACAACATCAAAAAGACGAAGATAACTGTCTATCTCACGAAGTCCTCTCTTAGTCTCAGGATGACCTGGTCTATAGCGTGTACCTGAAGGGAATACGAGGATTACTTCTCCACGCTTTTTGCAGTCGTCCATTGCACGCATAGCTGCCATATTTATCTTGCGGGCTCTCTGCTCCTCAGCTTTAGCTTCTTCTTCAGAAATAGCATTTGCTGCATACTTATCAAGACTGCGAGTAGGATAAATAACTACACGCGAAAAACTTTCTGCAAAAGCACGTACATGAGGATCTTCCTCGTTAAGCTTCATACCGGCAATAGCTACAATTCTGCCAGCCAAATCCCTGAGTTTCTCGTTCTCCGAATTTGCAAGCATGTAAATAAGACATGGTAAATCAGTATTGCTGTAGTGTTCCATAAGAATAAGACCACTTTTGCCTGCTTTTACCTGATCATAAAAATCTATAAAATTCTGCTCATTACCAAAGTGACTTTCAGGAAGGATATTTTCAGCTACAAGAGCATCCATGATCTTACGTGTATTTGGATTACCTGGCTGGTAAACGTTAGTTGACTCTATTTTTCCTGCAGCAACTGACATTTTGCTCAACTGTTCAAAGTATGCCCCATATTTTTCACGTAAAGTTACGCGTCCCATAATATCTCCAGTTTATTAAGTTAGCTTAGAAGTAAGCTTTTAAGATTGCAATTAGGTTCTATTTTAAGAGCTATAATGGTCAGTGTCAACATGATAGAAAAAATGATATGGAATAAAGATAACTGCATTTGTTTTAAATAAAAAAAGAGCTTAGTTAAAAACTAAGCTCTTAGGTCGGGATGACAGGATTTGAACCTGCGACCCTCTGGTCCCAAACCAGATGCGCTACCAGCTGCGCTACGTCCCGAAAAAAAAAGTCAGAACTTAATCTGACTTGTAGTGGAGGATGAGGGGTTCGAACCCCCGACCCTCTGGGTGTAAACCAGATGCTCTCCCAGCTGAGCTAATCCTCCGTTTCAGTTTTCGTTCATCGCTTTATTTTTATTTAGCGTTGTTCGTTGCTGATGGTTATAATATATCAAAAACACTTTATCGTGTCTAGTACTTATAAATATTTTTTTTGTTTTTTTATATTTTTTTGTCAGAAACTTCAACCAAATGGAAATACACCATTGCAGTAATTTCTATAACAAGGGGAATTGTAAAATTAATGTCATTTCTAGAATTAATGTCATCTCTAGAATTAATGTCAATACCTTTTTGCACTATTTTAAAAAATGGGGAATTTCCCCATTTTAGTTTGATATCAATAACTCATAATCTCTGATAAGATTTGCTTGCAGAATTAATACTAGGCGCACTTAGCCTCTTTTGTACAAGACAAAATAAAAGCCAGATTTTTGAGAAATAAATCTCATTAATCTGGCTTTTTGCTTTTTTTTACAACCTCCAGAAGACCATTGGCTCCGAAGACTTTAATGTAAATTTGATGACAGTCTTATTTTATGTACTGAATCAAGAGACGCAGTGTGTTCTCTGCGCCAAGACGGTGACTTCTCTCATAACCATGGCTGGCATATACACCGCTTCCAATTAGGCCGTGCTTGATATCATATCCAGCTCCCAAAGTAGCCTCTACATCACTACCATAGTGAGGATATACATCTACTGCATAGTCACACCCAGCGTCTTTTGCAGCTTGAATAAGACCCTTTACAACATCATAGCTGTAAGGTCCTCCAGAATCTTTTGCGCAGATACTTACCTGACGTTCTGTACACTCAAGACCATCTCCTACACAACCCATGTCTACACTGATAGCCTCTGTAATTCCATCAGGAAGACTTGCGGCTCCACCATGACCTACTTCTTCATATACAGTAATATGAGCATATACTGCACGTTCTGGAGTGATGTTGTTATCTTTAAGATATTTGGCATATCCAAGGATAATTCCTACACTGAGCTTGTCATCCAAAAAGCGGCTCTTGATATAACCTGATTTTGTTACACGTGTATTAGGTTCAAAGCATACAATATCACCTACACTGATGCCAAGTTTCTTTGTATCAGCAGCTGACTTTACGTTTTCATCAAGAACTATTTCAACGCTATCCCATGTACGTTTTGTATCATTATACTGACCATTTACATGGATTGAAGCATTTGCAAGCTGACAGGTACCTTCATATACTCCATCAAACTTTGTTACAACACGCACATTTTCTGTTTCAGCATTATTTGGGTTCATTCCGCCAAGAGGACTGACTTTGAGAGCTCCATTACTCTTTATTGAACTTACAATACCGCCTAATGTATCCGCATGCGCTTCAAGCATTATGCCGTTATTTGTATCTTTTCCGCCAATACAAACAAGAACACCACCCTTGGTCGTAATATGCGCACCACATCCAAGAGCAGTAAACTGATCATATACCCACTTGGCAGCTTCTTTTGTATAACCTGTAGGGCTGTCAATATTCAAGATTTCGACAGACTTTTCTACGATAAAGTCTGTATAGGCAGACAAATCCAACTTTGTCTTTGTTACATCATTCTCATTCATGAAAAAAATATAACAAAAAAAGGCTTTTGCAACAACTTGCAAAAGCCTTTATGTTAAAGTGTCATTTTATATTCAGATAAAAAACGGATTATACCAATCCCTGAGCCATCATTGCTCTGGCAACCTTAAGGAATCCGTAGATATTTGCACCAGAAACGTAGTCACCTTCTGTTGCATACTTAGCAGCTGTTTCCCAAGAGTTGTCATGAATCTGAGTCATGATGTCCTTAAGCTTAGCGTCAACTTCTTCCTTAGACCAAGAAAGGCGCTCTGAGTTCTGGCTCATTTCGAGACCTGAAACTGCTACACCACCTGCATTAGAAGCTTTTCCTGGTGCAAAGCGTACATTGTTCTTCTGGAGATATGCAATAGCTTCTGCACGTGTAGGCATGTTAGCACCTTCTGCTACAAGCTTAACTCCGTTAGCAACGAGCTTTTCTGCATCTTCGAGGTAGATTTCGTCCTGTGTAGCACAAGGGAATGCATAATCTGCCTTTACTCCCCATGGCTTTTCTCCAGCAAAATACTTAGCTGTTGGGTACTTCTTAACGTATTCAGAAATACGAGCTTTTGTTGCTGCAAGTCCTGTGATATAAGCAAGCTTTTCAGCATCGATACCATCTTCATCAAGGATATATCCAGATGAGTCAGAAAGTGTGATTACCTTTCCACCAAGCTGGTTGATTTTTTCTGTAGCATACTGAGCAACGTTACCCTTACCAGATACGATACAAGTCTTTCCCTTGAAATCTGTTCCCATCTTAGCAAGCATACATTCTGCAAAGTAGATAAGTCCGTATCCTGTAGCTTCTGGACGAATAAGAGATCCACCAAAATCAAGTCCCTTACCTGTAAGAACACCTGTCCACTGGTTTGTGATTCTCTTGTACTGACCAAACATCCATGCTACTTCGCGTCCACCTACACCCTTATCTCCGGCTGGAACGTCTGTATCTGCACCAATATGGCGATAAAGTTCTGTCATGAAAGACTGACAGAAACGCATGATTTCTGCATCGCTCTTACCGTGTGCATCAAAGTCTGATCCACCTTTTCCACCACCCATTGGAAGTGTTGTAAGAGAGTTTTTAAGAACCTGTTCAAATCCAAGGAACTTAAGAACGTCAAGACCTACTTCTGGAGAGAAACGAAGTCCTCCCTTATATGGTCCGATTGCACTGTTAAACTGAACACGGTATCCGCGGTTTACGTGAGGTTTTCCCTGATCATCTGTCCAAGGTACACGGAACATAATGATACGTTCTGGTTCCACAAGGCGCTCGAGAACAGCGTATGTTTCCAACTGTGGCATTGTGTCTACAACAGGACTAATTGTCTCGAGAACAAGTCCAGCAGCCTGCAAAAAGTGTCCCTGATCAGCATATCTTTCAGAGATCTCATCCCATACGCGCTTACAATAAGCATTCTTAATACTGTATTCCATTTTATATATCCTTAGTTGAAGAATGCAGTTAGTTCTGTTGGAGCAGCTTTACATGCATGCGCCCTGTTCTTCAACTTTACACATACTAAACTATTTTTTGTATTTTGAAAAGTATTTATGCATAATTATGCAAAATTTTTTGATATTATGTAGAAATAACAAAAAAAAGAGCTCCCAAAAGGGAACTCTTCAATTATCAATTGTATTATTATTGATTTGATACGGAATATGTCATCGCATCTGTCAGACATAAAACATCGCACAGATTCACCCTAAAAGAGGATTTTTTACCTTTCAACCCCTGCAACGTCAAATCAATAACAGACTCTGTTACTTCTTTGGCAAGTTCATCCCCATATACAGCACTTAGAAGTTCTTTATACTCAGTAACTGACATCTTTTCCCCGGACAGAACAGGAGCCATAAGCAGACTTGCATAGGACAAATAATCATCCCCAAGACTTGCAAATAATATACCAATATTATCCTGTGTAAATGTAACAGTCAGATTCTGCTTGTCACTATTTATAAAATTATTATACGAACCTTTTTTGAGGGAAGCTTTTACATCTACACCAGTTTCTCCCCGTGGCATAACTGATACATTTGTAAAGCCGCTATCCATAAGAGATTTTTCCATTTCCGCTTTATTAAACAACTTAGAACCAGTTGCAGAATCTCCTATAAGGCCTGTAAGAGAGACTATTGTATCTCCTAACAACGCTCCCAAATCAAGATTTACCTGAACTTGTGCTTCTGCAGCACCAGCTGAGGCATCTGCTTGCAACGCAGTAATTTTTACACTCGCCTTGCAACCTACAAACGAGAACAGAATCATAAGATAAACTGTTAAAAAGTAATATTTTTTTCTATTCATGATTATATAATAAACAACCAAACAATATTCTAGTTACGATGAGAACTGTTGTACATTTTGGTACTCGGTAGAAATCGCCCATAACCGGCAAAATGCTCCTTCCAAAACTTTTCGTCAATTGCACTGACTATAACCCCAGTCTTAGGCCCATCACTTGCAGCATGAACAAAAACATATTTATCATGATACGGACCGCTCTTTGTATATCTACCAAGATAGATACCAACATGAGATATTTTAGAGCCACCTGTTGTCCTAAAAAATATCAGATCTCCTGGTTCCCGTTCTTTTGATTCAATATGTTCCACACTATCATAGATATTCTGAGCACTACCACTCAACGACACATTTGTATATGTTCTGGCTGCATAAGATACAAATCCAGAACAATCAAATCCCTTTGTCGTTTTACCTCCATACACATAAGGAATTCCCCGGTGCTGAAGGCTCCCTGTAATAAAATCTTGTCTTTGACTGGAGACTTTATGGTCTGCAGCATAAATTGAAGACACACAAAGTAACAGTAACAAAGAAGCAGCAACGCGAATAAATCTAATTTTCAAACAGCTCTCTCCTAATTTTATATCACATAGCTATACTTCAGACTCTGATTCGCTATCGGCAGAATCATCATCCCTTATATTTTCGGGTTCTATCACTATAGGCTTATGCACAAATAAATATAATGTATATCCGATACCGCCAAGCATCAGTAAGGCTCCAAGTACCTGTATAATTTTTGTTCCATAATTCTTTGGCAGCATAAAAAGAAGAATTGCTATTACTACAGATCCTATCGCCGTCCAAAACAAACCTTTTACCTGATCATGTAAGCCAGCCTGGCTAAGTCTTACCATCGAAAAAATCTCTGCAAAAGCAGAAAGGAGGAAATAAACTGCAACTATATAAAGAACAATTCTCAATACCCCCATAGCCGCATTGAACAATACAATCGGCATAACCATGGCAAGCACTCCCATAACAATACTGGCTACACCTCGAATCAAAATGGACTTAGAATACAGAGAATCATCCAAAAGATTTCGTCTTTTTGCAAGTGAATAAATGCCACCTATCAAAGAAGCAGCTCCCAAAAGGATTACTATAACCCTTATGCTGGACTCTGGATTAATCATAACAAGAAGTCCAACAATCGCAACTAAAATACCTAATCCAAAATTTGTTTTATTCATGTCTTTGATTATAGCACAAAAAGAAGGAAAATATTGATGAGATAAAAAAAAAGCCCAGATAATCCTCGGCACCGTAATCATCTAAATACCGTTGCTGCCTTCCGGCTCTGGCGGGGTTTTCTAGCGAATACGTGCAAGGCATCTGAGCAATACCGGAAAGAGGGGGATTCGAACCCCCGGTGGACTTTCACCCACGCACCCCTTCCAAGGGTGTACCTTAAACCACTCGGACATCTTTCCAGGGATAAAAAAACAGGATTAAGACATTTATATGGTGTTATTTGCGGAACCACCAGATAAAACTAAAAGTCTTAATCCTGTTTTCTTAAGTTAAAAGATGAGACTAGGCGGGTTCGAACCGCCAACCTTCGGCTCCGCAGGCCAACACTCTATCCAGTTGAGCCATAGTCTCAAATTTTGTAAACCAAAGCAGTAAGCTTTGTTAGCGGAGGCGACAGGGGTTGAACCTGCCCGGCCCGTTAGGAACCGACGGTTTAGCAAACCGTTGTATTACCGCTCTACCACGCCTCCAAAGTTCCTGAAAGCATATTTTCTTTAGGACGGAGCGAGAGGGATTTGAACCCCCGATACCCGTAAGAGTATAACGGTTTTCAAGACCGCCGCGTTCGACCACTCTGCCATCGCTCCATATCATTGCTGATGAGTTGAATATACACCGTATAATAAAAAGTGTCAATAACTCTAAATTGTTTTTTTGCAAATTTTTAAAAATTTATATCAAAACCGTTTTAATATCCCTGTATATATCTTAAGGCCCTTAAATCTTCCCGAAGAATCTCACTCTCAGGATAGTTTTCTATTCCAGACTCCAAAACTTTTTCTGCCTGGTCTATGTCACCACAATTATACATATAAACAAATCTGTTATGAATACATACACTATAATTAAGCAGACACTGATCCAGCAGATATTTTAGTCCCCGAGACTCAGGCAACGAACTTACAGCCTTCTTAGCTTCATTTACAGCTGACAAATACACCATAAAATCACTTCCATCTGGGCTATTATCTGCAGCATTGACTATCTCGTATACACATTCTGTCCAAAAGTATTCTTGCAGAGTATCAAGACGCTTTTTTACTTCTAGCACATGGCACTCATCATCTTTATAGCAAGATAATATATATTCCAATGCATCTTTGTGGGATTTGCCATCAATCGTTGACTCCAGCTGCAATCCATAAATCATATAAATTATTTCATTGCAGCACGCTACAGAAGCAATATCCTTACGTTCATTAAAGATTTCGGAGGCAGTTCCAAAATCCCTTCCTTCGCACATATAGAGAACAGCATTATGCAGCGCCATGTCATAATTATCCTGAAAGATATGACTACTACCCCATCTTCTGTAAACTTTATCCAACCAAAGTAAGCTGTCTATGTATGCGCTATCATGCTGCAATATTGCACTTAGGTTTCCGCATATCTTGTCAAAATCATTCCTGGCATCTGCATATTCATTTTCAGGACTATCTGCAAGAAAAACCAATCTAGTTACAGCCAATGGGACCGCAGTTTCTAAGTCCCCGACATCATTATAAAGACTGACCATATTCTTGCAGATAAAACTTATCATCATTCTATCAGAAACTTTCTGTCTTCCTGTATATTTCGAAGGATTTACAACATAATACCTTCCCGCATCATCATTGATTAATTTACGACTACCAGGATTAAAACCCATAGGATTAGTACATTCTACATCATAATAAGATGAATCCGCATAAACTGTACAAAAAGCATGCGACGGAGTTTTATTTCCATAAACCTTTAACCCTGACGCACGAGCTAGAGCCATATACAGAACACTGGAAGAAACACAATTATATAAGCCATCCAGAATAAGAAAATCCATCCTAGTCTGTTCTTCGATATATTGGAAAAGCATATCCTGATACATAAGTACAAGTATCTGCTCGGCTCTGGCAGTTTCACTCATAGCCATAAAATCATCAGAAGTTACTTTTGCCTCAAGTTTACTATAGGAGTCAAAACATCTTTCGTAAGCTCTGCTATCTGAGGGACATAAACTGAATTCCAAGGCTATCTGAATAATTTCTTTTGGCGTCAGTTCAAAAGCCGTATTAAAAGGAAACTCATATACAGGTTCCAAAGACGGAGAATGAAAATATTTATCCTGGCCAAAGAGAGAAAGTGATATAAATATTGTTATTACAAGAAATTGTGCTTTCTTAAATTTCATCACTCATAACTTTACCACATTTACAGTTTTTTTCAACTCGTCTGGCATTTTTGATCCGTTCGATAAGAGGGGGATGACTGTACTTAAACACGGTATAGATATGCGGAGGATTAATCTCAGAAAGATTCTCTTTATTAAGCTTGATAAGAGCATTTACTAGAGGCTCAGCGCCTCCAACAGACGTAACAGAAAAAGAATCCGCTTCAAACTCGTTCTTGCGACTAAAAGTATTAGACAAAAGCGAAAGCAAAGTTGCATAACCTTCAAAAACTATTTCAAGGAGCAGCAAACCAAAAAACTGAACATATGGTAGAGCTACAACTTCTCCCCTATAGTCAACTTCAGTACTCACATCAAAGCCAAATCCCTGATACAAAGATGGATACCGCACGAGAAAACTCACAACATAAAGGGCTAAAAATATTACAGGAACCATCACAACCATACGTTTAACAATATGATGTTTTTTGTAATGCCCCAATTCATGGCCTAAAACAGCTTCTATTTCTTCATTGGACATGGTATTTACAAGAGTATCATACAACACAATTCTTTTACTCTTACCAAGTCCAGTAAAATATGCATTGGAATGATTACTTCGTTTTGAAGCATCCATAGTAAATATCCCATTTGATTTGAAACCAGCCTTATCCATAAGTGATGTCAAAACATCCTTAAGCTCTCCTTCCACCGGAGTAAACTTATTGAATATAGGAGCAATAAACATAGGATAAACAATATTTGCAACTAAACTGAATACAACATAGAATACACCAAGAAGAAGCCACCACCAGCTATTGGCATATTCAATCAAAAGGCATGCTACTCCGGTAATTACTGCTGTAAGGATAAGTTCAAGAGCAAGCGATTTAAGGAAATCCATAATCCACAATTTAGCAGTCATGTTACTAAACCCAAACTTTTTCTCTATCTTGAACTCACCCCAAAGACTGAAAGGCAAATCAATGACAAAACCTGGCAACTGCGCTGCAACTATATAAAACATAAATGATGTGAAAAAGGTATTCTGTGTGAGCTTCCAAAAAAAATCAAATACAGAAACATAAAAGCCCGACAAGACAAAAAGCAATGTAAATAAAGTACTGATAATACTACGTGGTACCCAAAGAAAATACTTAGCATCTTCGTACCTGATTATCAAATCAAGTCTATCATCATCAATGTAATCTGCAAGTTCCGGAGGGATTTCCCTGCCATGTTTCTTACGATTTATATAATCTATATATTCAAGAATCTGGTGTAATATGAGATCGTATATTGTTCCTACCAGAAACAGGACAACAAAAAAATTAGAGTAAACCATAGCAAGTAATTTTACCATGATTTACTCTATAATACAAAGAAAAAGCTACTTCTGGTAAACGACCTGCCCATCAAGGAAGGTTGTTATAACCTGTCCAAAAAGTTTTTTTCCTTCAAGAGGAGTATATTTACCCTTTGAAACAAAATCCTTTCCACATACAGTCCATTCTTTTGTCTCATCAATTACAACAAGATCAGCATCAAACCCTTCTTCCAGAAGACCTCGTGTCTTGAGCCCAAGGATTTCTGCAGGACGAGCAGACATAATGTTACTCAGCTGTTTGAGAGTAAATCCATTCTCCCTGCATAATTTTGTATAGCAAACTGCAAAACTTGTTTCTATACCACTGAATCCAGGAGCACCATTAGCTTTATCTTCTGCAGTATGAGGAGCATGATCTGTTCCAATACAATCAGCTGTTCCGTCTCTCAATGCCTCTATCAAAGCCTTTTGATCCGTACTGCTGCGTAAAGGAGGATTTACAATATCAAAAATACCAGGTTCCTTATCACCTGTAAGTCCTAAATGATGAGGAGTAACTTCACATGTAACACGGTATCCATCATGTTTTGCGCGACGAATACAATCCATACTCTCTTTTGTACTTACATGACAAAGATGAACATGGCATCCGGCACTATGAGCTAGCTGAATATTTCTGTATGTAGCACAATCTTCTGCAAGAGCAAGAAGTTCATTAGCCTGGGAAAGCAATCCAGCCTTTACACCGTTATCAGATGCTTTTAGCGCCTGAGTTCGCAATTCTCTTGCACTTGCTGCAAGAGTAGGATCCTCAGAATGACAGGAAACAATTATCTTTTTTTTGGCCGCAACAGACATTGCACTACGCATAACAGAAGAATCTGCAACTTCCTTTCCATCTTCTGTTATAAGTGGAACTCTTTTGGAATCCAGTCCATCAAGATGAGATATTGTCTTTCCATCAAAATCTTTGGTGATACTTACACTCTGAATTACATTGACACAACCAGCTTCTTTGCCTTTCTGATTATTAGCCAACGCCATATCAAGACTTGATACAACCGGATTTGTATTTGGCATAAGAACTACAGTCCCATAACCTCCGGCAGCGGCAGCTTTGCTGCCAGAAACAATATCCTCCTTGTGAGTGAGACCAGGATCCCTAAAATGTGCATGTGTATCTATAAAGCTTGGAGTAACAATACACCCTTTTGCATCATAAGCTGTGACATTAGCATCACAAAGAAGATTGCTAACAGTTTCTCTTGTTACAAAACCCTCAATCTTGTCTCCAGAGATAAGAATTGCACCATTCTTGATATCAACATTTCGGTCCACAAGATGAGCATTATAGATAAGGAGCATATTATTCATCATAACTCTCCTATCATCTCGTCAATATTACCTGCTTTATAAAGAGCATCACAATAAATACAGCGATAAACTCTGTTTTCTTTGTTTACAACATTAAACTGTGGAGTAACATAATGTTCTGTCATCGTAATACAACGAGGATTCTTACACTTGATTACACCTTCTACTTTATCAGGAAGATTCATTGTTATCTTGCGGGCAATCTTATTATCCTTAATAACATTCACGGTTATATTAGGATCGATAAACCCCAACACTGAGTAGTCTATGTTAATAATATTATCAATCTTGATGATATCTTTCTTGCCAGACTTCTGACTGGCAGCATTCATTATGAGTACTGCACTAAAGTTAGCCTCATCAAGTTTAAGCCACTTGAATACCTTAAAACCAAGACCAGCCTTAATGTGATCAATTACAAGACCGTTACTAATCTCTGCAACATTAATCATTTCCGTACCTCCTTTTGATTAAAGACATCCAGTAAGCTTAGAAATAAGAGCCATACGAGCATACATACCATATTTTACCTGCTTAAAGTAAGCAGCACGAGGATCATCATCTACCTCAGGCGCAATTTCGTTAACACGTGGCAATGGATGCAATACTATCATATCAGGCTTTGCCATCTTCATCTTGGCTTTATCCAAAATATAACTATCCTTAAGGCGAAGGTAATCCTGCTCATTAAAGAATCTCTCTTTCTGAACACGAGTCATATAAAGAATATCCAGATCTCCAATAACATCTTCGAGACGCTCTGCAGTAGTAAACTCTACTCCTGCAGGTTTGATAATATCTTCTGTAAAATACTCAGGAACACCAAGTTCCTCAGGACTAATAAATACAAACTTATTCTTTGGGAACAAGCACATTGCCTTAGCCAAAGAGTGAACTGTACGACCAAATTTAAGATCACCACAGAAACCTATGGTCTGACCTTCGTAACTTCCTCTCAAAGCCCGTATAGTAAGCAAATCAGTAAGAGTCTGGGTAGGATGATAATGTCCACCATCACCAGCATTGATTACAGGAACATTACTGTATTGGGATGCAAGGAGAGCAGCTCCTTCTTTAGGAGAACGCATTGCAATAACATCAACATAAGAACTTACAACCCTGATTGTATCAGCAAGAGTCTCTCCTTTTGTACCGGAAGTAACACTTGCATCAGCAAATCCTTCGACAGTTCCTCCAAGATGCAGCATAGCTGCCTCAAAAGAGAGTCGAGTTCTTGTACTCGGCTCAAAAAAAAGTGTCGCAAGGATTTTCCCGCGACACACATCTTGAAATGATACTGGATCAACAATAATCTGTTCAGCTAAAGCACAAATTTCATTAATTTCACTAACGGACAAATCACCCGGCTCAATTAAGTGTCTTCCCTTTAACATTCATCAGCCCCCTAATGGCAAATTTTTTGCATTATATCGTAAATCCACCTTGTTTAGCAAGTGTTATCATACAACTAGACACTATTACATTAGAGAGGTTATTTTATGAACAGTAATGATATAGCATTGGCCATCATGGAAAACAATCTGAACTCAACTCAGGTAAATCAAATTATTAATGCCCTTGTATGCAAAAACTACATCACAAAGGCAACTTTTCCAGCACCTTACCCAAACATAACATTTGCAGACTTTGTCAAAGATTTCTGGAACTACGAAACATCTTCATATATTCAGGAAAAACTATCTGTAGGCCAAAATATACACAAGCGATACACAACAATTATGCGACAGAGAGTTATCAAATACTGGATTCCATATTTAGGTGATATACCTATTGAAGATATAACGGCAAATGATATACGTTCAGTATTCCACAAATTGCTCGAGACTCATCTTGCATCTGAAACTATAAACCAGATTACAAGAAGTGCAACTTGCCCGCTAAAATGGGCTTATAGAATATCACTAATTCCTACAGATATTACAACACAGATATTATACTGCCACGTAAAACCTAAAGCTCGAGTTATACCTACAATGGAACAGGCTGAAATCATCATAAAAAGCGAGTGGAATAATAAAATTGCCCAATTGGCAAATAAAACAGCCTTATACACAGGTATGCGTATTGGTGAAATACAAGCACTGCAGATTAGAGATATTGGCAAAGACTGCATATATGTACGACATAACTGGGCACGATCGGATGGACTTAAAGAACCCAAAAACGGAAGCGAACGTATAGTTCCGGCACCAGCATTCCTATGCAAAAATCTTAAGCAACAGGGAAAAACAAACCCTTGGGGAACAGGAGATGACAGCTACATATTCTATGGATACGACCGGGATCACCCCGCAAACTGCAGACAGTGGAATGAAGCTCTTCATAAGCAAATATCACTTTTAGGATTACCCAAGCTTGAAGGTATGACGTTTCATTGTTGGAGACACTTTTATGCAACTCACATGGCTGATAAAATTGACTACCGCAAACTCAAGATGATTACAGGTCACAAATCCCTCGATATCCTAAAGCATTACTCTAACCACGAGACAGATGAGATAATCCAGGAAGCAAGGATAATCATGGAACAGATGTTCTCCTCTTTACACTAGCTATGGTTGCTGGAGCAGCTTTCGCAGCAGATGTTCAGGCAACAGTAAAATCAACAGGTTCTGCATTTGACTGGAATAGCGGAAAAGACGCAAAGCCAACTGCTATTACAGTGAATGATATTAACCAGACTGGAGAGTGGGGTACACGCTTGAACCTCGAAGCAAAGGGTGAAAAAGCTGGTGCTTCTCTTAAGATTTATAAAGGAGATATCCAGAATGCTAGCATTTGGCTCCAGCCTGTAGATCAGTTCAAGCTTACACTTGGTTCTGTAAGTACACAGCTTTTCAATGACTTTGTTACAGACTATGTAAAAAATGCAAACGTTGGTGGCTACGGTGTTAAGTCTGAATTAATGTTTGGTAATTTTAAGGCAGGTGTTGATCTTGCTGCTGCTAATGCAGCTTCTCCTGCATATGATGGTGTAACAAATACTCTTGGTGTTGTAAACGGAACTGTAGAGTTCAAGATTGATGGAGTTGGAACAATTGCTGCTCTCGTAAGCAACAAGGCTACTCCAGCTGGAGACTATACCAAATTCAGAGGAGTAAATGCAGCTGAATACAAGGATTGGTTACAGATGGGTCTCGGATACGATGGAAAATTCGGTGATGTTTCCGTTATGACAAATGTGTTCTACTCAATGAACTTCCATGATGACAAAGATTTACAGAAGAATGCTTCATATTTTGACACACTCAATTCTTTGGTATCTGTACAGTACAAGAAGGATACATTCAGAGTTGCAGGTTATGTAACACCAGCTATTGTAACAGGTCTTGCTGCTAACAAAGATAGCGATGACTTGAAGCCACTTGAAATCAAGACAGAAGAGTTCGTAGACCTCGGATTTGCAGTATACTGTGAATATGAATTTGACAATGGTCTTACACCATCACTCAAGGTTAAGTCTGGTGATGTAATTGCTGAAACTGTAGATGTTGAAGTTACACCAAAGCTTGCTGGTAAATGTGGTGCAGCAGATTGGAATATTGCTGTAAAGAACACATTCAGCAATGGTTCTGTAGCTTACAAAGTAGCAGTACCATTTGAAGTATCACTTGGTCTCTAATTTATCTAGAAGTAATTTAGCATAGCTTAGATAACAAAGCCCTCGCACTGCAATGCGAGGGCTTTTCGTTTATAGGCATAACCCAGTAAAAAATACCTTTATAGTGTGGATTTTTAAGCCCACAAACTCTCCTCTAAACAATATTTCTTTGTGTAACAAGTTAAAGTTAATGTCCAATATTTAGCTGGAGGACATTTGATGAATAAACAAAGAACAATGAGAACTTACGAGAATCTGACAATTGCAGATGATTTTATCTTTAGCAAGGTTATGCAAGATGAATCTATCTGTGCCATGATGATAGAATCCCTCCTCGGTATTAAAGTTGGCAGAATAGAATACATCGAAAGCCAGAAAAGTATCTCCTTGGACTATGATGCCAAGGGTGTAAGATTTGATATCTACGTCAAGGACAGCGATAAGATCTATGACATAGAGATGCAGACTACAGACAAGAAAAACCTTCTCTACCGGTATACTCTGTAAAACGTATATTTGAGGAAAACAGACAACTTGCAGACAATGGTACACATGAAGTATACTTTAACTGCAGGGACTGGAACAAGGCAAATACAGCAGTACAGAAAAGTCTCTTGAGATACATAGCAACTAGCAAAGTAGATGATGGTTGCAGGGAAGTCAATATTCTGGAAAATGCAGTATCCCGTTCTAGAGAGCGGAGAGACTGGAGGAGAGAGTTTATGACATTAGAGATGAAGATACAGGAAGCCAAGGAAGAGTCTTTTGCCCGTGGAGTCCAGCAAGGCCTGGAACAAGGTATGGTGAAAAACAATAATCAAATTGTAAAGAATATGATGAAAATGCAGATGACCAATGAAACAATTGCTAAATGTACAGGACTTACTACTGAACAGATAGAAGCTATTACACGGTCGATGGATTCAGTGTAAAGAAAGTTAAACAGGATGCTATGTTTTCATATTTACAGTTAGAGCAGTTTGAGGTACAAGCAAAAATTGAAAACCTTCAGATTTCTCTTTAACCTCGAAGTAATCTAGCATAACTTAAACGAAAGCCCTCGTGTGATACGAGGGCTTTCGTTGTTTTTTTAGTTATAATAGGATGTTTCCCTGTTTTCTGTAAAAAATCGACTCCAGCTTGAATTCGGCAAAAAAGCCATCATAACTCATTGATTTACCTCGGATTGTAATTTCTTTAGCTCTTCAATTGATAAGTTTGAACACTTTGCAATAATGTCCATGGATACACCAGCCTTCAGTAATTGCATTGAGTATTCGACTCG
>JAZLGX010000047.1:0-37667 GCA_045616545.1 Treponema sp.
AAAAAATGGGTTTTTGCTTGATGATTTTTCAATGCAGTTTAAAATCATTGAGAATAGATAAGATATAAGGAGGATTTATTATGGGATTCCTTGATGATTATACAAAAGCTAAATTTTTAGGAGCTGATACAAATTCTGCAGCTAATTATGCATTTACAAAGGCTGTTTTTTCTTCATTAAGTAGTAGTAATTCAAGCAGTCATTCATCTCAAAATCAAACTCAGACTAACACATCATACCGTGATGATTCGAGAACTACCAGTTATTATACTCCTGTTGTAGAAGAATGCGTTCTAGAAACTGAATCAATAAAACTAAGACTAGAATAGGAATACGCAATCTTTGCGTACCCTTAACTGCTTTTGTGACAAAATCAGTATACCCCATACCGAAAATGTCATTCTTCACCTTCGGCTTGAACAACATTTCCGGATATGGGGCCCCCGAGATTCTCGACTTCCGGCAGACATGGGTCTCGTTAACGACCCAGTCAAAATGCCGTTCAGCCTGCGACCAAAGGAAAATCCCTTTGGAAACCCTTGCTTGTACAATTACCACCATTAAAAAGCCACGCAAAGTTTGCGTGTAAGGCAATCACAATCCATCCTGTCTATAGAAATTCCGAAAAAAATACCATGCTCTTTTTGTCTAAAAGTATTCTTCATGTTATACTGTAAAGAACAACAAAGGAGACATGCTTCATGAACTACGAACAGATTTTCAAGAACATTGACGACATATTGTGGAAGGAGGCAGGGTGTTCCAACGAACTAGACTATGTTGAACAGACCTCATGGATTCTCTTCCTGAAATACCTTGATGACCTTGAGGATGCCCGTAGCGATGAAATGGAACTTCAGGGAAAGGAATACACAAGGATAATCAAGCCTAAGTACCGCTGGAATAAATGGGCATGTCCAAAGAACAAGGAAGGGGAGATCGACCATAAAAATGCCCTTACAGGTGATGATCTTGCTGACTTTGTAAACCTTCAGCTTTTTCCATACCTCAAGGAATTCAAGAAAACTGCTCTTACTCCTGACAGCCTTGAATACAAGATAGGCGAAATCTTCAGCGAACTCAAGAATAAGATTGTTTCTGGTTACAACATGCGTGAAATCTTAAACTACGCAGACGGATTACATTTCCAGACCAGCACGGACAAACACGAAATGAGCCACCTTTACGAAAGCAAGATCCACAAGATGGGAAATGCTGGCCGTAACGGTGGAGAATATTACACACCACGTCCGCTTATCCGCACAATCGTAAAAGTAGTTGATCCAAAAATTGGCGACACCATTTACGATGGTGCCTGTGGTAGTGCAGGATTCCTTTGCGAGGCATTTGCATACCTCAACGAGAAGGCCAAGACCGTTGCCCAGAAGAACACTCTTCAGACTTCTACCTTTTATGGAAAGGAAAAGAAGGGCCTTGCATACATCATTGCCATCATGAACATGATTTTCCACGGAGTAGAAGCTCCAAATATCATGCACACAAATACCCTTGCAGAAAACCTTGCCGAAATCCAGCAGCGGGACCGTAAGGATGTAATTCTTGCAAACCCACCATTTGGCGGAAAGGAACGCTCAGAAATCCAGCAGAACTTCCCGATCAAAACGGGCGAAACCGCATACCTTTTTATGGAACACTTTATCAAAATGCTCAAAGCAGGTGGCCGCGCAGGTGTAGTTATTAAAAATACATTCTTAAGCAATACCGATAACGCCAGTGTTGCCCTCCGTAAGCAGCTTCTGGAAGAATGTAACCTTCATACAATTCTCGACTGTCCAAGCGGAGTATTCACAGGTGCTGGAGTTAAGACCGTAGTTCTCTTTTTTGAAAAAGGAAAGCCAACAGAAAAAATCTGGTACTATCAGCTGAACCTGGACCGCAACCTTGGAAAAACAAATCCCTTGAGCGAAGCCGATCTTGCAGACTTTGTTGCATTGCAGAAAACAAAATCCGACAGTGCCAACAGCTGGAGCCTTGATGTAAAAGACCTGAACGCATCGGTCTTCGACCTCTCCGTAAAGAATCCAAACAAAAAGGAAGAAAAAGTCCTTCGTGATGTATCAGAAATCATTGCCGAAATGCAGGCCCTGAACAAACAGAGCGATGAACTTTTGAAGGAACTGGCAAAATAAATAGGAGGGTAAAGCCTTCCCCTCGCTCGCACTGCGTTGTTCGCTACCCCTTCTGCGGGGACACCCCGCAACGCCCCGAGGAACAACAGTTATCCCGAACTTGATTCGGGAACTAAATAAAAAGAAGCGGTGGTTGAGCCTGTCGAAACCACCAGAAACAAGATGGTATTAAGAATGCAGAATTGGGAATATAAAAAACTTGGTGATGTTTGTGATGTAATTGCAGGTCAATCGCCTGAAGGTAAATATTACAACCAGGAAGGTATAGGAACTCCTTTTTATCAAGGGAAAAAAGATTTTGGTGATAAATATTTAGGAGAACCTACAACTTGGACAACTGTAGAAACAAAAATTGCTATTGAAAATGACATACTTATGTCGGTACGTGCACCTGTTGGTGTTATCAATATTTGTAATAGCAGAGTGTGTATTGGTCGTGGGTTAGCGGCAATTCGAGCTTCAAAAAATATTGATGAGGATTATCTTTTCTATTTTTTACTTTCAGAAAAACCTAATATTACAGGAAAAGAAGGTGCGGTATTTGCATCAATAAATCGCTCTGATATTGCAAACTTGGATATACTTGTTCCTCCATTTGAAGAACAGAAGCGAATAGTCAAAATCCTTGATGAAAAATTTGCACAGCTGGAAACAGTAAAAGCAAATGCAAAAACCAATCTCCAGAACGCAAAAGACCTGTTCCAGTCCCAGCTGACAAAAGCCTTCAGCAACACCACTTGGGAAAAGAAGGTTTTGTTAAAAGACATTGCAAAGGATTTCTCTCGAGGAAAATCAAAACATAGACCTAGAAATGATAAATGTTTATTCGGTGGGAATTATCCATTTATTCAAACAGGGGATATTCGCAATACTGAAAAATATATAAAAGAATACACAGATACATATAATGAAACTGGATTAGCACAAAGTAAACTTTGGCCAGAAGGAACTCTTTGTATTACAATTGCTGCTAATATTGCAGAAACAGCAATTCTAACTTTTCCTTGTTGTTTTCCAGATAGTGTTATTGGTTTTGTTCCAAACGAAGATATTGCGACTGCAGATTATGTTTTCTATTTGTTACAGTTTTTCAAAGCTGAATTGCAAGTTTTAGGAAAGGGTGCTGCTCAAGATAATATTAATCTTGGAACATTTGAAAAAATGCAATTCCCTCTTCCCCCTCTCCCCGAACAAAAACTCATCGTAGAACAGTTAGATTCCCTCAGCCAGAAAGTTCGTTCCCTTGAAGAAATCTACACAAAGCAGCTTGCCAACTACGACGAATTAAAACAAGCCTTTTTAGCAAAAGCGTTTGCAGGAGAATTATAAGTTATGGATAAAGAAGAGTTTATTGGCATTCCACCTCATGATATTGAGATTTTTGTTGAAAAATGCAAAACAAATATGATGAAGTCTCGTATTGATCGAGTCGAAAAAAAGTTTTTAAAGATTGATACGAAGGAAGAATTGTCTTTTCTTTTTAAAGTCTTTAATAATTTCAAAGATGCATACATAAAGAGCATAAAATGTGAGACAGAAAATTCATTTAGAAGTTTAACAGACAATCTTAATTATGTAGAGATTAACTTAGAAGTAAGATCTTTTCTTCCAATGATTCGCTATGGGGAAACATATAGAAGTGATGCTTCAATATTGTTTGATGGGGTGATTGATTTTTCATATTCATGTTTAGGTTTGAATGAAACATCAGGATTCTATTGCTCTAAATTGGAGTTTAATGATGGCATTTTTGAATTAACATTATGTGAAAATGAAACAAATAAGCAATTTTTATCGGTAAAATCTCCCTCTATATATTTTGTTAGTGAATACTTTAACAACAAGGATTCAGAGAAAGAAGTCCTTAAAAATGCAAAGAGCGCATATAAGGAAAAAAATTACTCTCTTGCAATTAACATGGTTAAGGGTATGGATAACAATCCTGCGGCGCTTCATTTATATTCGTTATGTTTAAACGAACAAGAAGATTACAATGGTGCTGTTAATATGATAAATGCTGCATTATCAATTGATCCGAACAATTATGTATTTCATTTTAGTAAAGCCGAATACCTCCGTGATTTAGGGCTTAGGTATGAATCTGTAAAAGAATATGTTTTAGCAGATACACTTACTGATAATATGGCAGAAAAGAAAATCATCTTTGATAGGTGTTTCCAAATAATTAAGTATTCCGATTCTCTGTTATCCATCTATGGTGAGAAAAATTTTGATGAACTACTTTTTTATTACAATTTCATTATAAATTCTGAGATTGCCAGTGAAGAACTAAAAATGAGCTATGTAAAACGCAGAAATGAACTTGTAAATGAATATATCTCGACAATTAAGCACTATCATGATTGTCTAATGAATTATGACCTTAGAAAATCAATGTGCGAAAAACTATTAACTCTTGATTTCGTTGATGAAGAAACAAAAAAGGGACTGAAGAATTTTTACTAGAGTTATTTGCGATTCAGGTAGTATAGGAGTGCTAAAGTTGAGAATGATGCTATACAAATAAATGGATTGTTCAACTTTTAGGTAGTAATTACAATATCCGTAATTTTTTTACGGCAAAAGTGTTTTTTTTAGTGATTTTTGTCGATAAAGTAGTATACTTTATGTAGAGGTGCACTATGCTTAAATCATTAACTGTAAGTAATTTTAAAGCCTTTGAAAAACCTGTAACAATTGATTTCTCTTCTACTGGTAACTATTCATTCAAAACAGAAGCAGTAAAAGATGGAATAGTAAAAACAGCTGTAATGTACGGTAAAAATGCAAGCGGTAAGTCATCTCTTGGTCTTGCCATATTTGATATTGTAGCAAATCTTACTGACAATTTTGTAAATCCTCGTAACTATATAAATTATGCAAACAGAAAAACAAAAGATTTAAGGGTCAAATTTGAATATAAATTTCTTTTTGAAGGTATTGAAGTAATTTATTCATATTCAAAAGTTGATGTTAGAACTATTATCTCTGAAAAACTTTCAATTGGTGGTAAAACTCTTATTGATTATGATAAATCTACTGATAAAGATTCTATCTTAATTGCATTTGCTGGTGCAGAAAATGTAAATATAGAACTTCAAAAATTGAATTTTTCTGCATTACGCTTTGTAAAATCAAATGTGATTCTCGCTGAAAATACTGAGAATGCTGTATTCAACAAATTTTATTCTTTTGTAGAAAAAATGTTGTTATTCTGGTCATTGGAAACAAGAGAATTTATTGGTTATACACCGGTTTCTGGTAATCCAATCTTAGATACAATTATCAAAAGAAATCATTTTGTAGACTTACAGAAGTTCTTCAAAGAAGCAGGTTTTGAAGACGAACTTGATCATAAAGTTATAAACGGTTCAGAACAGCTGCTTATTAAATATGGTGAAAACGATTATATAGATTTTAGATTAGCATGCTCTTCTGGTATGAGTTCCTTGCTTCTCTTGTATTATTGGCTGGAAGACGTTTCTGATCCTGAATTATGTCCTTCATTCGTATTTATTGACGAGTTTGATGCTTTCTATCATTTTGAACTTTCATATTTTATTATTGAAAAATTAAAGTCTTATAACTGTCAGGTTTTACTTACAACCCATAATACTTCCATTTTTACAAACGATTTATTGAGACCTGACTGTTACTATATTTGTTCAAAAGACAAAATAGAAAATGCTCACAATTCAACAAATAAAGAAATCAGGTTAGGTCATAATCTTGAAAAGCTTTATCGTGGTGGTACATTCGGTAAATGATTCTTTTCATCTTTGAAGGCGGAGTTCGAGAGCCTGCTTTATATAAAACAATGAAGTATTTATTTCTCTCTGATTCAATAAAAGATGACATCATTGTTTCGTATTGCAGTAATATTTATTCGCTTTACAAAAAAATGAAAGAACTTGATGCGTTCGATGAAGATATTGATTCTGCTGATATTGTAGCTGTATTAAAGGAACAGTTGGCAAATTCTCCAAGTCAACAAGATGAATTGGTCAAGATCGAAAACAGCGATTCAATTTCGGAAGTTTATTTATTCTTTGATTATGATTTAAAACGAATTGATGAATTGAATAAACTGTCTGTAGAAGAACAGAATCTTCAAATAAAAGAATTATTGGATTATTTTGATAATGAAACTGAACATGGTAAACTTTTTATAGATTACCCAATGGTCGAATCAATTAGATATTTCAAGAAAGAATTACCAGATGAAGACTATGTAACTTATGTTACAGATATGTTTATTGGTAAGGCCTTTAAGAAAGAGGCTTCAGAAACATTTTATCCAAATCTTCAGTTTATTACGTTTAATTTAAACAAAAGTAATGAATTAAAGATTCCGTTGACCAAAGAAAAAAAATTAGATTTAGAAAAAATTAATCGTGTAAAAACAAATTGGCTTTTTATAAAGGATTTAAATGTTAAAAAAGCCAATTATATCTGTTCTGGAATTAATGATTTTCCAGAAATGAAAAACATAATAAATCAACAAAATATATTTAATGGACAAATTGAGAAATATTTGCCAGATGAAAAAATAGCAATCATAAACTCTTTTCCATTATTTCTTTATGAATATTTACGCTAACGGAGTAATTTATGAACGAAAGCGATACAAGACTAAAAAAAATAGATCCAGCACTCAGGGCTGCCGGATGGGGCGTTGTTGAAGGCAGTGACATCTTCACAGAACAGCGTGCATATTTACTTACTCCTGGTCGCATCGTTACAAAGGCAAAACGTAATCCAGACAAAATTGATTATCTCCTTACTTACAAAGGCGTAAAGATTGGAATTATTGAAGCAAAAAGTGATGAAAAAGATGTAAGTGCAGGTGTTGAACAGGCAAAAAAATATGCAGCTGCAATGAACATCCGTTATACCTATTCAACTAATGGTGACAAAATCTGGGCCATTGATATGGATGCAAAACCTGGTGATTTTACAGAAGGTTTTGTAGATAAATTTCCGACTCCTGATGAGTTGTGGAAAATGACATTCCCAGACAAAAACGACTGGCGTGATAAATTCAATCTTGAACCGTTCAATCGTGATGGTGGAAAACAGCCTCGTTATTATCAGGAAAATGCCGTTAATGCAGTTTTGGATGCTGTCAGTAAAAGAATTGACCGTATTCTTCTTACACTTGCCACAGGAACAGGAAAAACTTATATTGCATTCCAAATCTGCTGGAAGCTTATGCAGACACGATGGAACAATCTTCAGAATGGAAAACTTCCTCGTATTCTTTTCTTAGCAGACAGAAATATTCTTGCAGATCAGGCATACAATGCTTTTGGTGCTTTTGATCAGAATGCTCTTGCCAGAATTACTCCAAAAGAAATCCGTAAAAATGGCGGAAAAGTTCCAATGGGACAGAGCATTTATTTTACAATTTTCCAGACTATGCTTTGTGGCTCTGATGGTGAATCAGAGGGGGCGTTGCAGGGGAACGCCGCAGAAGGGGTAGCGGAAAACGGCGACAGCCGGTTGGAGCAAGGAGAAGGCCTTCCACTTCAAGAATACTACAAGCAATATCCTCAGGATTTTTTTGATTTTATTATTATTGATGAATGTCACCGTGGTGGCGCAAACGATGAAAGCGAATGGCGTAAACTTATGGAATATTTCCAGCCAGCTTATCAGTTAGGTCTTACAGCAACTCCTCGTCGTACAATAAATGGCGATACATACAAATATTTTGGTGAACCTGTTTATCAATATTCTCTTAAGCAGGGAATTGAAGACGGATACCTTACTCCTTATCGTGTAAAAAGTTGTATAAACCAGATTATTGATGAATATGTTTACAATGAAGAAGATAAAATTATTCGTGGTGCAGAACTTTTAGATAAAGAAAAAACTTATAATGAAAGCGATTTTTATCACGGTAAAATAAAGATTCGAGAACGTGATGAACTTCGCGTTGCAGAATTTCTGGAAGCAGCAAATCCTGATGAAAAATCTATTGTGTTCTGTGCTACGCAGAATCATGCAATGCAGATTCGTGACATGATTAACAGTCAGGCAAAACGTGGAACAAATTATTGTGTTCGCGTAACTGCTGATGATGGAAATGATGGTGAAGAACAGCTCCGCAAGTTCCAGGATAATGAAAAAACAATTCCAACTGTTCTTACAACTTCACAAAAACTTTCTACTGGTGTAGATGCTCAGAATGTCCGCAATATTGTTTTAATGCGACCAGTTCCAAACATGATTGAGTTTAAGCAGATTATTGGTCGTGGAACTCGTCTTTTTGATGATAAATACTACTTTACAATTTACGATTTCGTAGGTGCTCACGAAAAATTCTACGATGATGAATGGGATAATCCAAATCCTGTTTGTCCAATTTGTGAAAAATACCCTTGTGAGTGCAGCACACATTCAAAGTGCCCAAAGTGTGGAAAGTGGCCATGTGAATGTGAAAAACCAAAACATAAGTGTCC
Source organism: Treponema sp. (assembly GCA_045616545.1). GTDB lineage: Bacteria > Spirochaetota > Spirochaetia > Treponematales > Treponemataceae > Treponema_D. Next base: position 8,615 of record JAZLGX010000047.1, read on the forward strand.
CGTATGTGACCAATATCCTTGTATTTGTCCTCCAAAGCCTTGTCCTATTTGTGGTAACTTGCCTTGCACTTGTCCTAAAGAAATTATTGAAATTGAACTTGGAGACGGACGTACAGCAAAAATTAAGAAAGACTTTCAGTGGGAAGAACGTGTAATGTACGACGGTAAGCTTATAACAATTAAAGAATTTGCAGACATCCTCGTAGATAAAAATACACTTCCAAAGTTCTTTACTGACGAAGAAGATTTAAGAAAACAATGGCAGACTCCAGAAACACGATTGGCCTTACTTGAAAAAATGGATCATGATGGATTCTCTTTAGATAAACTATTGAAAGTCCAGGAAATGTTGAATTATGAAAAATGCGATCTTCTTGATGTTCTGGAATATCTTGCATATCACACAACTCCACTAGAACGCCAGCAGCGTGTTGCTATGGTTAAGCCAGGAATTGCTGCAGAACTCAATGCTAAACAAACTGAATTTGTTAATTTTGTTTTGGATCAGTATGTTCAACAAGGTTATACAGAACTTTCAATTGAAAATCTTCCAGAACTTATTAAGCTTAAGTATGGAACAATAAATGATGCAAAAGCAGAACTTGGTTCTTTGGGTGAAATTAACAAGGTGTTTGTTGGATTCCAGAAAGAATTGTATGCAGCGTAAACAAGGTCACCTGCAAGGTCAACTCACCTAAAAGTACCCCTCCGTAAATACCCAAATATACGTTGAAATACCCCGTTTTTGGGTATAAACTACACTAGATAACACAGAATACGAGTAATACTTCTGGGCTACGGCATTCAAATCCAGGATGGCCCACTTACTTCAGGATTTTCAGTTTTATGCTGGAAATCCTTTTTTTTATGTCCAAAAAAATAAACTAAAAAAATGTGATATAATAAACAGAAACAAGTTTTCTTTATTTTGGAGATATGATTTATGGAATCAAAATCAATTTTTATCCAGCTGAATAATACAGACAAGCAGCAGATTGGCGAAAATAGCTTACCAATAAATGGTGCTGTTTTTTATGCAGATGATTATGACAATGGCAAAAAGACAATCCTCAGATTCATAGACGGATATCTTGATGGAGACGTTTTTGATGAAAACGGAAAATTTGTTATGCAGCAGCCTGCCGTTGAAGGAAAAGGACATCTTGAATACTGGCGCAAAAATAAACTTCACCGCGACAACAACGAACCTGCCGTTTGTACAAATGGTTTTATAGAAAAAGAATGGTGGGAAAACGGGGTTAGAATTAAATAAACTGAATTGGCATAATCATTCCTAAAAAAAATCCACCAATCGGCAAACTGAATATATACGACAGCTACCTCGGATGGTGGATTTTATTGAAAATGATCAATCAATGACAGAAGAAAAATACAAAGAATTGTACGGTGAACCTGAAAATTATGAAGAACACAGGAATATATAAAACAACAGGTAACTCTTATTCACAAACTTACCGTTCTCAGCGGTCATACTATGGAAGAATATTCGTATGGGCTTTTATGCTGCGAGTCGATGTATTTAAGGCTGGCGGCCATTCAAATCCAGGATGGCCCAGCAAGGTTAGAATGATTTTTCATTCTAACCTTTTTTTTATGTCCAGTATACGCCAACAAAAAATGGCATTACCTAGTGCCTTTTAAGTTCAAATATGATAGAATGAGCAGATATTTACTGTAGCAGTTCTGCAACAGTGATAATTTTCCGGCTTTGAATCAACAATATGAACATAAAACCTAGAACAAAGAAAGCCTTGATCGTAACAGGCTCAATATTTACTTTTATACTTCTCGTAATTATGGTACTGCATATTGTATATGAGTTTGCATTAAATCCTAGCAGAAGAACTGTAAAGACCATAGAATACTCACTTAAGCGCACAGATACCATTACTGCTGAACAAGCACTGGAAGACCTTACATATTACTACAAAATCATCAAGAACAGACATCCGGTCTTTTTGGATGGGCCTGCAAATATTACTTCCGATTTTGACAAGCAATACAAAAAATACAGTGATTTGTTTACATCATACATCGAGTCAGCTCATGCAGTTTCAATAAGGGAGATGGACCTGGCTCTATGGGCTATGGCAAATACAATTCATGATTCTCACACATACATTGTAAATAACTTTGAGCGGGAAGAAACCAATCCATTCTCTGGAGAAAACTTCCAGCAGGATATAGATAACTGGGTATACTTCAGCCTGGATCTGGCAAATGATCTTGGAATCTTTGTTCTCAAGGAATGCAACTATGATGCCCTGTACCAGGAAACAGTCAATGCATTCTTTACCCATGTAAACCATTACAACATCAAGAATATCGTTGTAGATTTGAGAGACAATTCAGGCGGCAACTCTCTTGTTGCCAATGAATTCATAAGTTATCTTGGAAATGTAGACTCATACAACACAATGGGTTGCAAAGTCAGGATCGGACCATTCATGTTTGATTCCGGAAAAACCACCCAGATTAACCAGAAACAAGAAGAACAGTTCTTTGGAAATGTATGGATTTTGACAAATAATGAAACATTCAGCAGCGCAATGCTCTTTGCCCAGATGATTCAGGATAATGGCATAGGCCATATCGTAGGATTTACCAGTGGCAACAAACCAGAGCACTACGGAGATGTACTATATTTCAGAGTACCTAATTCAAAGATTACATTTTCCTGTTCCTACAAAAAATGGTCTCGTATCGACCAGAGCAAAAAAGACCAGTATCTGATTCCAGACTATCAGGTACCATCTGAAAAAGCCATGCAGGAACTGTATAAACTCATAAAGACTGAGAAGTAAATCAAGAAACGTCAGTAGCTTAACGCTACAAGCGTAACGCTATAAGCGTAATGCTGCTAGCATTTTACAGTAAGCTTACGGCAGCAATTGCACTGACATAATGCTGCTGGCATTTTGCAGTCCTACATTTCATAAGTTCTTAAGATGTTATAAGCGGTAGTCAGTCTGCTTTGTCTCAGATCCATGCTTTGCTTCTCGATATAGTGCTGGGCCTGAGGCTCCGTCATTTTAAGTACCTGAATCAGGACAAGTTTGGCTCTGTTGACAATACGGATTTCTTCGATTTTTTTCTGCAGCTTCTGATTTTCGTCTTCAAGTTTACGGACACGCATACGGCAGGCAGACAATAGTTTGGCTGCCTGATAAAAGAATCCTGGGGAACTAGGTTTAGGCATGACAAATACACCAAAATCTTCTACCCTGCTTGATGTCTCGTACATATTGTTTTCGCTGACAATAAGCATTATACCGGCCGTAGTCTTTTCGGCAGCTGTAATAGCAAGATCCGTACCGTTTTCATCCCCCAGAGGAGCATCTATCACAATAAAGTCAAAGTCAGACTCAACAATATAACGTCGAGCCTCAGCTCCACTCTGGCTTGCCACTATACGATTAATCCGCTCAGTCCTAAGGAAATCGGATAAGAGAGACATAGTAGAAGGTGTATTACTGACAATCAAGACATTGTCCATCGATATTATAAATCTCCAAACTCAGGATCACCAGCATTGCGCTTATAGTCGACAAACTGCTGCAACAAGGAAGACGGAATGACACTCTTGATGAACTCACTGTTCTCTGCCAAGACAAGAGCTTCTTGGAGACTAGATGGCAGCTTTTGGGCTGACTTGTGATTGATTTCAGGCAGTTCAAGCTTGTTGCGGATACCTTCAAGCCCCGCAGCAATGACAAGAGCAATGGCAAGATACTGGTTACAGCTGGAATCAGGGCTCCACAGGCTAAGTCCAATGTTACCATCCTCCCCTTCTCTAAGTCTTATGAGGGAACCATCATTATTACGACTGTAATTGATATACGAAGGAGCCTCAAAAGAACCAAATCTGGAATAAGACTGATTCATAGGATTAAGGAACGCTGTCATCTCTGCCATATGGGACATAACACCTGAAACAAAAGCTCTGGCATCTTCTGTCTCTGTCTCAAACTGATTTACACCATTCTTGTAGAGAGCCATATTGATATGAAGACCACTTCCAGGCTGATTTTCCATAGGCTTAGGCATAAAGGACGCAAAGAGCCCGTCTTGAGCTGCTACAGTCCGTACCGCCATCTTGAAGGTACTAAAGTTATCTGCAGCCACAACAGCATCTGCAGGTTCAAAATCAATCTCATTCTGTCCAGGACCACTCTCATGATAACTGAATACGGGAACAATCCCCATCTGCTCCAGAGTCAGGATAATATCGCGACGTACATTCTCTCCCTTATCCAGAGGAGCAAGGTCACAATATCCTGCATAATCCTGCGGAATCTTTGAAGGGAGTCCCTTCTCATCAAGCCGGAACAAGTAGAATTCACAGTCTGTACCTACCTGGATTGTGTACCCGTCATTCTTAGCCTTGTCTGTGACAGACTTAAGAATGTACCGGCTGTCCCCATCATATGCACTTCCATCACAAAAACGTGCATTACAGTAGATACGGGCAACCCTACCATGCTGAGGCCTCCAAGGCAAGACACTCAAAGTAGAAGGGTCAGGATAAATGACAAGATCTTTTCTTCCTGGAGTATCAAAGCCTTTGACAACAAAATTATCAAAGGCAACTCCATCGTCAAAAGCTTTTTTTAACATAGGAGGCTGAACAGAAATTGATTTGGTAACACCATTAATATCAATATACAAAAGCTTAATGAACTTTACATCGTTTTCAGCAATATAAGTCAAAACTTCATTCTTTGTGATATACATCATTAGTCTCCTATGTTTATAGAGCAAATTATTCTACAGTAACAGATTTTGCAAGATTCTTTGGCATATCAGGATTATTACCCTTGAGAACTGCACAATAGTAAGCAAAAAGCTGGCTCGGAATGATAGAAAGGATGCTTTCCATTCCAGTCTCGATGGAAGGAATATTTACAATCTCATCAGCACATTTGTCAAACGCACCAGTAGTATCCTGAGTAACAACAAGAGTGCTTGCACCACGAGTCTTAACCTCAACAACATTACTTGCAACCTTCTCATACAAAGCAGGATCTGTTGCAGTTGCTACTACAAGAGTATCAGTATCGATAAGAGCAATTGGTCCATGCTTAAGCTCACCTGCAGCAAAAGCTTCAGAGTGCATATAGCTTACTTCCTTAAGCTTGAGAGCACATTCAAGACTTGTTGCATTGTCAAACTGACGACCAATAAAGAATACCTTCTTCTTGTTAAAGTTAAGAGATGCAAACTTCTGGATAGTTCCCTTATTATCAAGAATTGACTGAACTTTTTCTGGTACTGTATCCAATTCTGACAAGAGACGACTGTATTCAGCCTTGTCTACGCATCCCCTGATATATGCAGCTTTAAGAGCCAGCATATAGAGACACATAAGCTGTGTAGTATATGCCTTTGTACTTGCAACGGCAATTTCTGGACCAGCCCATGTATAGATAACATCATCAGCTTCGCGGCTTACCGAGCTACCGACACAGTTTGTTATGGCAATGACATGAGTTCCAGCTTCCTTGGCAAGACGAAGAGCAGCAAGAGTATCTGCAGTTTCGCCAGACTGGCTTATTACGATAAAGATATCATTCTTGTTCAAGATAGGATTTCTGTAACGGAACTCAGAGGCAACATCTACAGCTACAGGAAGACGGGCATACTTTTCAAAGGCATACTTAGCTACAACACCTGCATGATAAGCTGTACCGCAGGCTGTAATGACAACTCTTCCTGCATTGCGCCATGTTTCACCCATATCAATTTCTTCAAAGTTGATATCAACAGGCTTAGCAGATTTTCCTTCGCCTTCCATGACAAGACGAGGGCGCATAGTGTCTGTAAGAGCCTTGCCCTGCTCATGGATTTCCTTGATCATAAAGTGCTCGTATCCATTCTTCTGGGCACTTGTAATATCCCAGTCAATATGGCTTGGTTCCTTAATGACCTTGTTACCATCAGCATCAAAGAGATCCACATGGTCTGCATACAAAACAGCAAAACTATTCTGGTCAAGATAATAAACCTCGCGAGTATGCTCAAGAACAGCAGGAACATCACTACCGATAAAGTTCTCGCCCTGGCCAAGACCTACGATAAGAGGACTGTCCTTACGACATGCAATGATACGGTCAGGATAATCTGAACAAACAACACCAAGGGCATAGCTTCCCTGGATACGATGAGTTGCACTGAGCACTGCATCAAATATATCGTTGTAATTCTCGTAATAGTAATCTACAAGGTGAGCAACAACTTCTGTATCAGTCTGAGAACGGAATACAACACCCATGCTCTGAAGCCAGTTTTTGAGTTCAACATAGTTTTCGATGATACCATTATGAACAACTGCAATAGTACCATTCTCATTCAAATGAGGATGAGCATTGACATCGCTAGGTTCGCCATGAGTAGCCCAGCGAGTATGTCCGATACCAACATTACCACGTACAACTTCCTTGGCAACTTTCTCCTCGAGAGCTTTGAGAGCACCCTTAACCTTACGAACAACAATGTCCTGTCCGTCAAAGACAGCAACGCCTGCAGAATCATATCCACGATATTCAAGCTTCTTGAGAGCCTCTACAAGAACAGGAGTTGCTTCCTTACATCCAATATAACCAACTATACCACACATATATCTACCCCAATTAAAAACCATGCTGGGCATCTCTAAAAATTGCAATTTTTAGAAGTTCCCTGATAAATTAAACTTAAAGATACAATATCACAAAAAAACAAATATATAAAGATTATCTTCCACATGATTTTATAATGCTATGGATATATAATATAGAATATGGAAGAAGAACCTTTTATCAAAGAGCTACTTCATGCTCTGAATGCACAGTCACAGATATTATTTCTGCTTATGGCAATGCTGTTGATTCTGATTATCGTGCTGATAGTAAGCCAGATAATCCAGCTTTTAAGCACAAAGCACATATTCAAAGTACAGGCAGAACAATTCAACAAGACACTGGATATCATAAAAACTCTGCCAAACCTGCTTCCTCCGCCAAACAGCAGCAGAGACAAGCTAGTAGTCAACATGCCAGGAATGTTACCTACGGATACAGAGCAAGGCAAACAAGAAATCCTTGATCTTGCTGATAAATGTGTAGAAATAGGAGAAAAAATTGATGCCCACACAGACAGACGCAACAACTCCAAGTTGATAAGCGAACTCGTGTACAAGATATCAACCAGATTAAACCTTGACAATGAGACATGTACACTATATTTCTGTGCAGCAATGGTATACGACATAGGATTCTTAGATGTTCCCGAAGAATACTTCAGGGCAGAGATACTCAATACCTCCGAGCGCAAAATACTAAAAGCCCACGTCAAGAGAGGCAAAGACCATCTTAACTTTGTAAGTGACAGACACCGCATATACTTTGAAGAAGCCTGTACATACCATCACGAGAACCAAGACGGTACAGGTTATCCCGAAGGACTTGTCGGAGACAAGATTCCACTTATAGCACGAATCATCCACGTTGTAGAAAGTTACAATTCGCTGGTCAATCCAAGGTCCTACCACAAGATCCTGGACAAGACAAGTGCAATATCAGATCTACGGCGACAGACAGGCCGATACGATACTGAGATAATCGAGATCCTTGCTTCAATAATATAAAACCAATGATTAACTGGCAAAAAAAAGCTGCATCACTTGTAAGATGCAGTTTTTTTTATTCATGCGATAAGTTATCAAACAAAAAAGGCTGTGTCATACGCACAGCCTTCTACTATCATAAACTGACCTTATACTTTGAAGCTGTCTATCTCATTACCAATAGACTTGATACTGCTTGATACCGCACTGGAAATATCATGCAAAGCACCACCAGTCTCACTGATCTTTGTCGCACCATTATTCATAGTCTTGATCTTATCCTGCATATTACCAGTAGCATGCTGGAGATTCTGCATCTGCTTGATAATATGGTTATTACCAATCTCCATCTCAACCGAAGCAGCCTTAACTTCACTTGTAGAATCATTCATGGCATGGAGAGCATCAATAATCTGCTTACTACCAATCTGCTGCTCTTCCATGGCACTCTTGATCTGATGAACAACCTGATCCGTACGGGTAAGATTATCAGATACATTATTAAAGGCAACGCTAGCCTTTGTACTTGCATCGGCAACAGCAAGGATTGATTCCTGGATCTTCTTAAGTTCATCACCAATAGTCTTGGACTGACTGGACGAAGTCTCTGACAATTTGCGGATTTCGTCAGCAACTACGCTAAAGCCTTTACCAGCTTCACCAGCATGGGCAGCCTCGATAGCAGCATTCATGGCAAGAAGATTAGTCTGCTCTGCAATGCTGGCAATAGCACTGTTGGCATCCTGAAGCATCTGGCTCTGCTCCTCAATCTGCTTGATGCGTTCATTTACATCAGCCTGAGTACTGATACCAATCTTGGCATTACTCTCAAGCTCGCCAAAGCTGCCTACCATCTTGCCAACACTCTTATCTACACTGTCAATATTGCCTACCATCTCTTCGACAGCAGAACTAGCCTGACCAACAGCCGCCCCCTGTTTATCAATAAGACGCTCAAGACTCTTGATACTTGCAGCAATCTCATTTACCGCATCAGATACCTCAAGAACAGCACTACCCTGAACACCGATTTCATCATTTACAGAACTGATATCATTCATGATCTGATCAATACTGTCGAGAGTATCCTGTGTGGAAGCAACAAGATCTTCATCCGACTGGACCAAATCTTTGTTACTGCTCTTTATTGTCGCAACAATGGTCTGTAACTTAGCAACAAAGTTATTGAATCCATCTACTACATCACGGATTTCACGTGTTTTGCTGCCTACTGTAAGACGCTTAGTAAGATCAGCTTCTCCCGAAGCAATATCATTTATAGATTTACCAGCAAAGGAAACAAACTTGAGACTTCGTCCAAGAACAATGCTGACAACAATTCCCGAAACAAGGAATCCGACAATTATACCAAAAAACAAGTCTTCCATAGTTCCGGTAATTTCCAGATACTCACCAAAATCCACAAGAAGAAGCGTAACCCATGATGTACCTTCAACAGGTGCATATGCAGACAGGAACTGTCCGTTGTTAACTCCAGTTCTAAAAATCACGCTTCCACTGCTACCGGATTTTATGCCTTCAAGGAACTCTTGCTGCCCCTCCTCTTCAAAATGCTTGAGTTCATCATAAACATTCTTGTTGCCACGAGAAAGGGCGACATCTGTAGCACCAACTATAGTCCCTGTATTCACATCAAAGACATAATACGCACCAGTCTTACCAAACTGCATCTCCTGGCATGTAACATTTACAAACTCACCGGACATACTAAGTCCCATAGTATGTATTACATTCTTACCAGACATATCATAAACCGGTGCTACATAATGGGCAAGGAGCTGACCATCTTCCATGACAGGACCGTTCATAGCTTCCCGTCCGGCCATAGCTTCCTGGTAAAGCCTTCGAGCTGACAAGTCTTCATTCTTGCCATTTACCATCATTACCGTATTACCATCTTTATCTGTAATGATAAATCTATTGATATCCCCTTTACGAGCAGCAACAACTTCATCAAGCTGCTGCTGCTTGAGAGTAAGAGGATTACCTGCATCGCGATTAAAAGAAGACCCCGAAAAAGAATGAATAAGATCAAACTGAGCCTTGTTCTTTTCATAAAGGGCAGAATTAAGAGAGTTTACCTGACTTGACATATCATTCATGGCAATTCTCTTGACTGTCAGCCTGACATTGGTAATACCGACCAAGAAGAATGATATACTGCCAATCAGTACAAGAATGACATTGCATATGATGATAGTTGATTTTAAGCTTCGCCTTCGCTTCACAATGGGCCTCCTAGAGTGTACAAAATAGACATCCCCATATCTACTCTATCACACAAAAGGCCAAAATCAATTCATAGCTTATTTTTTACTATTAATTTTAAACATAAAAGCTCTGATAATCTGTCCCATCGATGCCGCAACCGCAATTCCCAGTGCAATTCCAAGGGCTGCGACAGCTGTTTCGTATCCAGTCTTCTTGGCAAGAGCAAAATCCTGCAGAACAGCATATCGCATCATGCTGAATATACCACCACCAGGAACAAGAGGCAGAAGCCCCGGAACAAGGAATACTGTAGCAGGAGCATGAATCACGCTAGCAAGGATTTCCGCCAGCAAAGCAACTCCAAACGCCCCCAATACATAAGACAGAGCAAGATTACCTGCAAAATGTAGAACAATTTTATATATGATCCACCCTACAGCCCCCAGAGTACCACCCAGGGGAATATGGCGGAGATTTGTATTAAGATAGAAACAGCAACCAGCACTGGCACAAAACGAAAACAAAGCCGCCCCAGCTATATCCCAAAAACACATGGCACCCTCCTACAAAACCTTCAGGACAAGGATACCCGCCGCACTACCAGCACTCAGACCTATAGCAGTCATACAGGCATCCAGGAGCCTTGCTCCGCCAGAAACCAGGTCACCATGAATAATATCACGGATTCCATTGACAAGTGCCAGCCCAGGGACCACCTGCATAATAGCCCCAAGAAGAATCAGGCTGCTGTCAGACACCCAAGGCAAAAGAATACACAAATCAGCCATAACAGATAGCACAGCCCCGCTAAAAAGTGACATCATAAAGCTATCCCGGCCAAACCTGGTCATCCCCAAGAGAATAAGGAGAATACGTAGGATTCCACCGATCCAGAAACTACATATAGCATCCGTTATACTGCCGTCAAACATGAGAGTAAAGAATGCACTGCTTAATGCCGCCATAAGAATTATGATATAGTCATTATAGCCAGCTATACTGTCAATACGATGCAGAATACGCTTGACCTGAGCAGGATCAGTATTCTTGGTACGTACCTCCAGACGACGGCTCAGGGCATTTACCTGACTAAGCTTGGCAAGATTAGTAGTCCGCTTGAATATACGGCGCATATAAGTATGATGCTTACCATCAGCATCCTGCATGCTGAGCAAAATGACAGTCGGAGTGACAAAAGCACTAGGATTGACAGCTCCAAGAGCTTCAGCCACATGCACTACAGTATCTTCCGTACGATAAGTCTCTCCACCGTTTTCCAATACGAGCTCTCCAGCTCCTACGGCAATATCTTCAATATCATCAGTTACAATCTGGTTCATAAATAACAAGGATTATAACATAAAACAAAATAAGTCAAAACCTTGTAAGCAACCTTTAAAAAAATACCGTTAAGGCTTATAATAAAAAAAGATAACTAAAAGTAGAGAGGGGAAAACATGAGAAAAATAATTCTGTCTTTTTATGCAACAATCTTAGCCGTTACACTTATGTCCTGCTCTTTATCAGGCAAGGATGGAAGTCCTATTATCTACACAGCCAGATATCTCCAGATACAGATGCAGATCGAAAATGCAGATACAGCATCATATACATGGTATGCAATACCTTCGTCCAGGACAGCACCTCAAAAGAGAATCGCAAAGGAGCTTACTTCAGGCTCAATTTCCCCTGATGACGAAAAACTCGTAGTCCACACATACGACGTTTCTGGCAAAAATATAACTTCAGATGTTCTCAAAAACGCAGACTATCTCGAGGCAGAATACTACTGCCATGTAGAACTCAAAAACTCCATGTACTCCGAGCAATATGTATCCATACCTGTAAACCTCAAACAGACACTCAGCAAGAGCGTTACATACTCAGGACAAATCCAAACCAAGTCCACAGCCTCAAGAGCGGCATCAACATCAGTACCGCGTGATTTTGCCCCAGACATAACTCAGGCAGAATCAGATTTTACAGTACCGACTGTATACATCGATACCAAAAATAATGCACCTATAATACCAAAGACAACAGGTACCTCATCTACTCCTAAATATATAAGTGCAACACTGGATACAGACAAGCAAGCAGAATCAAAAGACATATACATAAAACTATGGCAGAACAGCAACAACAATCCAGGAAAATACTCCTATGTAATAAATGACAATGGCACACCAAAGCTTCTATATGACATGTACAATGACCCAACCCTGTTACGTACAATGTGCCTCTACAACCTTGTAAACAACGTATTTACAGAACTGGACACTCACATAGACTGCAGCATAGTCAACCTGGTACTCAACGGACGTTATCAAGGATTATATCTCATGTCTGACTACATACCAAAGATACCTGCAGACACAATAACCATAAAACAAGGAAGAAATACAGAATCAGCATATAACTTTAACACTACTAGCGGAAAAGATTACAGTGTCATTACACCAAGCTCAATAGGTGCCAAAGAAGCTCAGGACATCAAGACTTTCATACAAGAAGCCGAGAAAGCTTATAAACAGGCCAAAGAAACTCAGGACTACAGTCAGATAGATAGGTATTTTGACTCTAAAGCCCTAAAACAATACGAAATACTTATGGCACTGACAGGTATACAGGAAGAGACAACATATCTCAATCTCAGCAATGATAGCAACCAGCTTAAACCAATAATAGGTCCGGAAGTAATAACAAGTCCAGATTTGTTCAGTGCAGCACAAAAGAATGAATCTAGCAGAAAAATTGCAACAAAGCTATTGGAAGAAGATCCAAATCTCAGAGAAAAGATACAGAAGAGTATTACAGACCTGATAAAGATAGCCAGCGACATTGAGCCATACATCGCCGCTAATAGCAAGAGGAGGCCCAACTCTGGCAATAACCAGACATCTGCAGAATACCTGCAGCCTGCCTGGAATCAATTACAAGTTCAAGATTTGATAGACACTATCACTAATAATGTCCATTACGTCTTTGATTAGCACCTATGCTTGATGCAAAACTTTATTTAATGCATCAAGCAGCCTGTCATCCTCTTCCTTGTTGCGTACAGCAAGACGGATATATCCGCCCTTTTCAAAGCACTTCTTGCCGCTCAGATCCTTGATGAATATATTATATTCTTCCAGAAGCTTGAGGGTAAGATCTGTACTAGAAACACCACAATCAAGACGTACCATCACAAAGTTAGCCTGACTACCATAAACCTTGAGTCCTTTTATCTTTTCAAGTTCGCCAATAAACCTGGATCTTTCCTCTGCAATACAGTCACAACTTGCAAGATAAGTCTTGGAATATTTCTCATAAATCTGGAAGAAATACTCACCAAAGCTGTTTATGTTCCAGATAGCATTAGTCTTCTTGATCCTAGCAACCAAATCCGTATTATTACTAGCCATGATGCCAAGACGGAATCCCGGAATACCATAGCTCTTGGAAATTGACTTTACAACAATAAAGTTACTATACTTATCAAGAATCTCAGCCGTAATCAGCGTATAACGTACATCTTTATCAGCAAAGTCAATAAAGCTCTCATCAAATATAAGAGTGGAGCCAAGCTTCTGGAGTTCATCCAGAAGATATACCACATCATTCTTCTTAAGGAAGTTACCACTCGGATTATCCGGATTTATCAGCAGTACACAGTTACAGTTTTCCGATCTGACAACATTAAGTATATCATCAGCTGAATACGAAAAATCCTCTGCCACAGGGACAGGAACAGTATCCATATTGGCAAAACGCTCCGGATACTCATTGAATGTAGGATATGGAACAGCACATTTGCCGTTCAAAACCTTACCCAATGAAGAAATAAGCTCTGCAGCACCATTACCGACAGCAACCTGCTCAGGCAGGATATTCCAAATCTTACCTGCCAACAGACTCTGTTGAGCAGCTCCACTAGGATATTGGCTCATAAGCAAACCAAAGCTAGCCTTCATCTCTTCAACCATCTGCTTAGGAGGAAAATATGGATTAACCAAATAGCAGAAGTCCAGCATATTAGGAAATCTCCAGTAACCACCAAAACGATGCTGGAAATTTGCAAGCTTTTGTGTACCAGAAGCAAAACGGTCCGAAGCAATAGCAAGATCAGCAGGATCATCAATCTCATACCAATCATCTCCAGGAACAACAAAAGCCTTTATTACGCTAGAACTCAAGAAAGACAGAACTTTAAGTACAGTCTCATAATACTCATTCTTGCCAAAAGCCTTCTGATATGCTTCCAAAAAAGGTACATAATAATTGGAACTAAAATCAGGACTAAATTTATATATATTTACAGTCTTGTAGTAGTTAGCTGTTAAAGTCCAGTCAAAAGCCTTTTTGTCTATCATACCAACGATATTGCACTCGTCATCAAGAAGGGCACATGTACCATCCATCCAGCTTTCAAACTTGGATACAACAGCAAGATTCCTGTCCTTACAATTAATAAGGTCAGTGATTATCTCAGGCCTGTATATCACATCACTTTCAAGAAGGATTGTATCATCCTTGACAAGTTCATCCTTGGCAAGATAAAAGGAATAGATATTGTTGGTCTTATCATAAACAGGATTATCAATGTATTCTATTTTCATCCCACCAAGATTCGACTCATTAAACTTACTGGCGATATAAGCTTTGAGCACATCAGACTTATATCCGACAACAAGAATCATACGGTCAATATGGGCAGCCACAAGAGACTCTATAGCATACTCTATCAGAGCTTTGCCATTTACCTGTACCATGCACTTTGTACCATTCTGTGTATATCTTCCCAGACGCTTGCCCATACCAGCTGCCAACATAATTGCCTGCATAAAAAAACTCCTCAAAAACTGCTTTTTAATTTACGTAAAGTTTACTATATATCACAAATACTCGCAATGTAAAAAAAAACTGCAGAACATCGGCCCTGCAGCTTTCTTTTTATATACTACTTAAAATAACTTGACCTTGCCCCTTGAATACAGCCTTACCATATCCAGCAGGCAGGATAAAATGCTCCCCTTTATGGAACATCCGTTTATCATCAAGCAAGACACTGCCATCAATGACAGAGCAGAGTATAAACGGCATACATTGGTCAACAACCAACTCCCCGTCTACAACCCCATGCCACACGGTAAAACAATCACAACTTACAAGCTGCCTGACATCACCAATCGACTTACAACCATCCAGAGGCGGATCCTTTTCTACAAAGGGAGCCTTGATCACATCGATACTCTGCTTTATGTGGAGAGGTCTCGGCTTACCATCCTGTAGCCTGTCATAATCATACACACGATATGTAATATCGCTGGACTGCTGGGTCTCAAGGATAACAGTACCACCCTTAATAGAATGAACAGTTCCAGGCTCAATAAAGAAAAAATCCCCTTTACAGACCGGAATCTCCCTTATAAACTCAGACCAACGCTTACCTTCAATCATGGACACCACCTGGTCCCTGTCAGCAGCATTATGACCTATGACAATAGTTGCACCTGGTTCTGCATCCATGACATACCAGCACTCAGTCTTGCCAAGACTGCCATTCTCATTAACCCTTGCATACTCTCCATCAGGATGCACCTGAATGCTCAAGTCAGTTCTGGCATCTATGATCTTTGTTAACAGCGGAAACCTGTCACCATCAATCCGCCCAAAAAGCTCAGGCCTTGTACTCCACAACTCACTGAGAGACATGCCCGCATATTCCGGATTAAGTACAACATTATCCCCATTGGGATGGGCACAGATCCCCCACTGTTCATGACCCCATATAAGAGTCTTGTCAACAGCCTTTAATAAAATCGGCTCCATGTAACTCCTGCAATCTAATTGCGCTTGGCAATGATATCAGCAACCTTCTTGACATCCTGTACTTTACCCTTGGCAGCAACAAGAACAGCTTTGTCGCTCTCGACAACAACAACATTATCAAGCCCAATAGTAGCAATAGTACGACCACTTGAATACACATAACTATCAGAAGTATCTATGGCAACAACATCCCCTCTAAAGGCGTTGCCATGCTCATCCTTGTTCTGTATGGACCATATGGCAGACCAGCTGCCTACATCATCCCATCCGGCATTAAGCTTGACAATACGACCCCTGGAAGTTTTTTCCATAACGGCATAGTCAATACTGTCACCCTTTATCTTGTCAAAGCATTCCTTATCAAGGCGGATAAAGTCATCATCAATGCTTGCCTTTTCAAAAGACTCCTTTGTATACTCATACATCTCAGGATTAAGAGCCTTAAACTCATCAAGGAATACACTCGCCTTAAAAACAAACATACCGCTATTCCAGCTATACTCACCACTGGCAAGATATTGCTGAGCAACTTCAAGAGCAGGTTTCTCTACAAACTTATCCAAAGCATACACGTGATGAGCTATATGTTCACCACCTTTAACATAACCGTAACCGGTACTTGGGAATGTAGGAACAATACCAAAAGTAACAAGATACCCCTGCAAAGCATTATCGACAGCAGTCATGACAGACTTCTGGAACACCTCTATATTACGTATAACATGGTCACTTGGCAGTACAACCACCACAGCATCCTTGTCACGACGCATAGCCGCCATACAGCCGGCAGCAATAGCAGGCGCAGTATTTTTGGCAACAGGCTCCAATATAATCTCAGGCTTAGCATCACATAGCTCACCCAGTTGCTGTGCCACCAAAAAACGATGCCCCTGGTTACAGCTGATTATAGGAGTATCAACATCAAGCCCCTTAAGGCGGAGATAAGTCTCCTGTATCATAGTCCTATCACTGATCAAAGGCAAAAACTGCTTAGGTTTATCACTAGTGCTCAAAGGCCACAGACGTGTCCCGCTACCACCAGACAAAATCAACGGTACAATCATATATTCCTCATTTATTATCACTCAATCTCAACCTGATCTGCTTATTGAAAGCATTTCGGTCTCTATCCATAAACCAGCCATACCTGTTCAGATACCTGACGGCAGAATCACAATATCCCCTGGTATCAGCTCCATATCCTTTGCCGTCATTACAACTTGTAACAGCAACATCAGAACAAAACAGGA
The DNA here is from genome assembly GCA_045616545.1 of Treponema sp. GTDB lineage: Bacteria > Spirochaetota > Spirochaetia > Treponematales > Treponemataceae > Treponema_D. The sequence continues at coordinate 25,538 of JAZLGX010000047.1, forward strand.
CTTTTCCAGCCTTGCACAAATGATGGACAAAATCATATTCCTCAAAGCATGGAGTAAGGTTCTCATCATACCAGATATCATCATGACGGAGCAAATCCAGCCTTACAAGCAACATCCTGGTACCCGATGGCACCCTTCTAAACAGGCAAGAAGAACCAGGCAGGACATACCTGCCCAACAGAGATTCCCCGTCAGAACCTACGACATCAGGAATAACCGCTACAGCATCAGGAGCATCATTCACACAATCAGACAGGGCAGTTATGTCACCATCCTTTACCACAACGTCAGAAGGCAACACCAAATGGAAATCCATTCCAGAGTCAGCAGCCTTGTGCATGGCAATATTGTGCCCAGATTCCGTTCCTTCATGACTGATATATTCTATTCTATCAGTATCCATAAGATACTTTGAATACTCATCAGAACCACGGTTATCTGCAATGTATATCTTTTTGAGACTGTCACAGTCAATCATTGACTGCACCATAGCATCAGCATTCTCCCTGCTCATATTGTCAAGGACAACCGAAGCCGACACCTTAGGATTCTCAAGCTTTACATAATAATTACGGTAGCCGCTGCTTATCCGACAGATAAGACGGGCCCAAGCCTTGGCAAACTGTGACAGCTTCCTGAACCTCTTGTTAAAGGAAATCATGAACGGAACCTTATAACCGTTGAATATCCAGGCCTTCTTGTCATTTTTGCTTGAATTATGGTAAGCAGTCAGATTTACACTACTGGCACCACCATGCTGCATATAAACAAAAGTCTTCTTTATCCACTGGGATTTTATCTGTTCCTTGTGCATAAAGCGGAACATAAGCTCATAATCAGCTGCAGTACCACAATCCAATCTGAATTCGCCAAATTTCTCATAGACAGATTTTTTAATAAAGACAGCGGGATGCGGAGGCATCCATCCAAAGTAAAACTTTCTGGATCGTCCACTGATCCAGTATCTGTAGGGTCGATTATCTTTTATATAGAGGATGTTACCATAACAACAGTCAATATCAGACTTCTCAAAGCAGGAATGTACAGAGCTCAAAACATCAACAGAAGAATACTGGTCATCAGAATTAAGGATACCAATAATATCCCCAGTAGCAAGCTTGAGCCCCTTGTTCATGGCATCGTAGATACCACAGTCAGCTTCGCTTATCCACTTGATTGTATCAGGATACATAGCATGATACTTCTTTATGATATCAACGGTGCCATCAGACGAATTCCCGTCAATAATGATATATTCCAGCAAAATATCTTTCTGCACTAATACAGAAACCATAGCACGCTCAATTGTTGCTTCAGAATTATGGCTTACTGTAATTACAGATATTTTCATAACAAATCCTTACACTTAAATGGACACTACTGGCTAAAAAAAGCAATATTTAGCAATAAATAGCAATATCGTAAAGGCTATTTTACTGTATTTGCGCCTATAAGTCTATTATATAGCAGAATATACTTTTTACATGCTAATTTTTTGTCATAATCTGCCACAGCCTTGGACCTGCACTTATCAACAAAAGTCTGGCTACCAGCCTCTCTTATCTTTAAAACACTTTGTGCAAGCATGGTTACATCACCCTTAGCCACAACATAGCCTGTATCTGCATCAACAGACTCCACACTGCCAGTCCCGGTATATGTAACAACAGGAGTTCCACAGGCAAGGGCCTCCAGATTAGTAGTCGGAAAATTATCTTCATACGTAGGATTTACAAAGACACCAGCCCTGCTATACCAGACAGCAAGTTCAGCCTGATTCTCAGTACGACTGATACCTGTTATACCATCAGGCAACTCTGATATCTGCTTGGGACTAAGTCCAATAAGTACAATCTTTATATCGGCATCAAGAATGCCTCTCATTGCAACAAAATCCTTGAGACCCTTTCGCTCATCCCATACACTGGCAACCCCAAGGACAACAAAGTCCTCATCCTTGGGACACCTTGGACTAAAAACAGACAGGTCAACACCATTGTTTATGACCTGCACAGGATAATCTTTGAGGAACGACCTTTGCAATTGATCCTTAAGCCAGATACTTGGAGTAACAATCGTAAGATTCTCTACACCAGTAAAGCAAGACTTTTTTTTCTTATAATTACCACGGCTACCATCAAACAAAGCCTTAGGATACTCATGCCTGAGAGGACAATTCATGCAGGCAGACTCCCATTTGGTACACCCTGCAAGGTCATAGAACGCACAGTGCCCTGTATAGGACCAGCAATCATGCAGAGTCCACACAACCTTGACATCATGACTCTTGATCCACCGGAACAGCATCGGATAGTTAAGATAATACCCATGGATATTGTGCAGATGTATTATATCAGGCTTGAGCCCTTCAAGATAGTTAAGGAACCTTCTTGTATCCAGTCGGGAACACAGCCCATGCACATCCAGGAGACGACTCAGTACAAGATGTACAGCCTGCCCCATGACAGAACCAATCTTGTAGACACTGCATACAGACTTGTTGTCAGTACGGCCATAGCACACAACAGCATTATAGCCTTCACTCTGTGCCGTAATGCATATGTCATGGGCAATATGACCGGTACTGCCAGTATTGACTACGGTATTGACGCTTACAACAGTACATGCCATATCAGTAGCATCCCAGGTCATAATCAATTATGCTGTGATTGATACGCTTTTCCGGAGGTGGCAACTCCATATAAGAACCAAACTGGTCTGTAAGGACCTTATCAAACTCAGCAGGAATCTTTGCATTGAAATCCTCAAAGTCATGCTCAATGACCTTGCTATAGTTGGACCTCAGAGTCTTGTTGGTAAAATAATCATGCAGATAAAACCTTGTGCACCACAAACCATCCTGTCCACTATGCCTTGTACATACAGCATACCGTCTGTTCTTGAGAAACCTGAGACTTACAAAAAGGCTGACAAAACGCAACAATCCCAGTATTAGAGCCTTGATCGGCTTTCCCTTGACATCAAAATAATAATGGCATTTGAGCAATATCAGATAAGTAAGCAGAGTATATTCCCTGCTCTGCTTATTCTGCTTACGCTCATCATCCGAAATATCATCTATCGGGAAAATATCTATAAAGATCCCCTCAAACCTTCTGTCAGTATCACGGGCAGTATATTCTATCCATTTGGTATCCTTAAGGATGACCTTGCCCCAGCTAAACCCAAAACCTTTATCTATGAATTCATCCTGGAAGATATATTCATCTGGCAGCTGGTCTATGATGGACTTGAGCTTTTCGTAATCCTTGCGTGGCATGCTGACATCGACATCATCATCCCATGGGATAAAGCCGTTGTGCCTTACAGCTCCAATAAGCGACCCGTCACTCAGTGTATAAGTAAGTCCATGCTGGGTACAAAAGTTATCAAAATCCTTAAGTATCTTGAGCATGACCATCTGTGCATGCCGTAATTCCTGTGAATCTAAAGTCATAATTCAGTCCTTTGCAACAATCTGCCTTACATAGCAGTCTACCTGAGCTTGCTCTATCAGGCCAAAATCAGTATTGCAGACATTATATCGCAAGGCATTGTAATAGTCTGCATCCCGCATCCGGCCCACAGCATCATATAATCCATCTTTATCCTGCAGGTCAAATACAATACCATTGACATCAGTCTTTATCAGTGAGGAGGCACAGCCTACATGATCACTGGCTATGACAGGCAGCCCATTGTTGAGAGCCTCCTCCACAACAAGACCCCAAGGTTCCTTTATGCTCGGCAGGATAAATACATCATTACTCTGATAAACAGCAGGCAAATCCTTGTTGTTTATGCTACCCATAAAGTTGACATTGCTCCCGGCAATGCTCTTCAGAGGCTCCAGCAAATCCCCGTACCCTGCAATATTAAGAGTCAGGTCTGGCAGAGCATTAAAAGTCCTTACAAGGTACTCAAGATTCTTTACAGGAGCAAGACGCCCTACATACAGAAAATTCCTGACCTGGGACTTGGGAGCATAGCAAGGCCCCTTTATGCGGTTATATATACCGACCCCACCAGTCTGGATAATCTTACCTCTAAATCTCAGAGCCTCCATAAGCATCTGGTTACTGTGCCCTGGAACAAATGCAAGATCGCACCCCTTAAGGAGCAGGGACTTGACCAATCCCTTGACCCCATCAGGTGACGAGTCCCATATGCTGGACTCGACGATGACACTACGCATCCTGACACGACTAAAGACCAGAGCATGCATAAACTGCACTCCATCCCATCCATTGGTAACAAACAAGCCAACATCAATACCACGCAGTATCCTGTCCAGCTCCCTTATCCTCTTGTAAGGAGAACTCCCCTCAAGATACACACAATCAAATAAATGCCCTGTACTGTGGTCATAAAAGTCCTGAGGCCTATGATGAGCCTCATCATTCTCATACTGGTCATAGATTGCAAGGACACTGCACTCCTTGGCAATACGGTCCAGCAGAGCTACCTTGTACGCTGCAGGTATATCAAGATAAAATACCGCGTCATAATGCTTTTTGTTCATCTCTTGAACCCCAAGATAAATTCCTTGACCAGAGAACGGAACCTCAGATAATAGGAGCGGTAACAAGTAACAAGAGTAAGATATCCTGCAAGAGTAGGCTTATTATAATAAGACCTCCGAAGTTCAGCCCATCTGCAGGCCTTGTCGATGACCTTAAGCTTACCAGCATAGTCAGACTCCAGATCATTATCAGCAATATACTGCCTGAGTTTATCTGCAACCATCAGGTCCTTGTCCAGTACAGTAGACTTAAGTTCCTTGATGCTACGCACAATAGGCTCGGAACGCATACGATGTATTATCAGATCCTGATTTATCACTCCTACAGTATCAGTCAGCAGGGCAAACAGAAAGCACAACTCATCATGGGCCATCTCGCTGTCATAATAAGGCCTTATATGGTCAAAGAACACCTTACGCACAGCAATGGCACAACCAGGAAACTTAACATAAGTATACTTAGGATTAAAGCACAAGGTCTTTATGCCAATTTTCCCAGCAACATCATCAAAGGGCTTGTCTTCAACATTGACAATGCACCTGAATCCACCTGAGATATAATTGTATTCACCACAGTCAAAATACCTGCTCATCCATTCTATCTTGTGCAGATTCCACACATCATCCTGATCTGCAAATACAATCCAGTCTGCCTTGCATTCATCTGCGAGAGTCATAAAATTATATTTCCATCCCTTGTTGGGATTGTTCTGCCGTACACTCCAGTTGCACTGGTCTAGACCATTGTTGTCTATATAGTCCCTTACAATCTGGTAAGTACCATCTGTGGAACAGTCATCACAGATAGTGACATAATCAGCCTTAACCGTCTGGTCCCTTATGCTATCCAACTGCTGTATTATATATTCAGCTCCGTTATAACAGCTGAGTACAACTTCACAACTCATATCATATTCCTAAAACAAATTTCTTGATTACCCTAAAGACAAACATCCTGTCCTTGGGCTCCAGGTTTATTATGCGATAGTTCTTTATATAAAACAAAGCATTGCGCCTCTGATGGCCTGTATACCAATTGGTGCCGTATCGTATGGCTTTGTCCATAAAGGCTTTTTTGTCAGGATCCGTTATCTTGTCCCGCACAAGGGCAAGAGTCCTTACCCCATTGTCATTGCGACCAGTTACACTGTTATTGGCAAAGAGAGCTCTCTTGACGTACTTTATGAATGTCATGTTATCATTCTGGGTCTGATTGTCCCCATGCTGACGATACTCAAGTACAACTTTGTTTACATAGTTGGCTCTGTCATTGATGCTGGCATTGAGGGCCAGCCAGTAATCATGGAACCTGACACAGTCAGGCAACGGCATACATTCCCTGACAAACTGCGTACGACACATCATGGCAGTACCCTGGAATATATTGTTGAACGTCAGATGATAGAATATAGTCTTGGGATCAAACAGAGCATAACTCCTGTCAGAGAGCATACAACGTCCCATGTCATTACCTTGGGCATCTACAAGATGGGCATTACCACTACATACATCATATCCCTGTATACCATCAAGCAGCACCTCCAGGTGATCCTGTGTCCAGATATCATCCTGGTCACAGAATGCTACATACTCCCCGGTCGCATGATTAACCGCATTGCTAAAATTCCCCTTAAACCCGTGTACACCATCATTCTCAATCAGGAGTATACGGCTGTCTCTTGATGCATATTCCTTTACGATATCCTGGGAGCCATCGGTACTGCCATCATCACTTACAATCAGGTTCCAGTCAGTACAAGACTGGGACAGTATGCTGTCCAGCTGTTCTCTTATATACTTACTGCCATTGTACATGGCAAGACAAATGCTAATCATGACTCTTGGTATGTAGAATACAAGGCACTTGCAGCGTCAAGACCTGCCTTCTGATACTTATCAATATCACGCTTGATATAACCAAACTCTACCGCATAATGGGGACCACAGGCATGTAGACATTTGACATCCTTGATTACACCACATTTCTTGCTCATAAGATGACTCATAAGTCTTGTAATCGTGCCATCTTCGCCGTTTTTCATACTCAAATTTGTCATATTGAATAAAAATTTTATTACATTAAAGTCATCATGCCTTATACAGAGACACCACCCACCGGCAGGACCATGCTGTACACACAGTCCTTCCCTGCTATCAATGACATAACTACTGTCATCTGGCTTAGCCCCTTCTGTATACTCATTACGTATTACATCAAGAGATAAAGCACCATAATCCCTATAGCACTCCATATACTGCCGGAACACTGGAGCAAAATTATCAGGCAATTCTATGACATCATCATCCAATTCAATTATATATTTTCCCTTTGCGGTATTGTACAGTTTCTTGTATGTATTAAGTCCTTTGTTCTCTCCCACATCAATAAGCCTGATATTATCAAGAGACTTAAGATATTCAAGAGTTCCGTCCGTTGAGCCATTGTCTGCAACAATAATCTCGTAGTTGTCTACCAGAGAACTGCACTGTTCTATAAGAGCAGCCATGCATCTTTTGGTAAATTCCAGTCGATTCCATGTAAGTACTACAAAAGAATATTCTACAGAGTAAATTTTTTCACGCCTCCTGTTGAATATAGAGGCTAACACCGATTTGATCAATTTTTTCATATATCTAAAACTTCAATTTATTGTTCTTGTGTTTGAATAACGATACAGTCTTCTTTATCAATACATAAAAGAATGCCTTGAATATACTCCCAAAGCTGATATTCTGCATATACTCAAAGCTTGCAAGTTTTTTGCCTACAGTATATATATTCATATTGTACTGATTGGTAAGTTTTTCTATAACTCTGTATGCATAGTTCTGCATTGCAGATATGTCATGGGCGGTGGAACCATTATTCTGTGTAAGGTAATATGCCTTTTGAGTAGCAGTCATATCTCCCTCATCAACATACCAGCCTAAATGGCGTGCAGTATATGGATACCCTGTACGTATACCACTATAAAATACATTACGATCAGTTATTAAACCAGGTCTATACAAAGCAAAGGTAGTATCCAGAGCAGCATCATATGCCACATAGTTGTTACTTGCTATCTGTCGTTCCCAATAGAAGGACTCAAATCTGAGTATATCATATTTATAAAGATAACTATCAGGCAAGTCATCAATCTTAAGACTAAATCCTACTTTGAGTTTGTCAGGATGTTCATTGAGGATATTGTAGAAGTGTTCCACATAGTTACCAGGACAATCATCAACAGGTATGATATCAGGATCAGTCAGCACATAATAGCTTGAGCTTATGACATTGTCAAACATATGACTTTTGAACAATACATAAGGGCCATAGTTCTGGTCCATAAAATGTACTTTATATGGCAACTGCTTGAGATATTCAAGCAAATTGCTGTCAGTCGATGCATTGTCGATAATCTGGATATTCTTATATCCATCATGTTCAAGTCTTGCCAGTATCTTTTTGATATCATCAAGCCGATTATAGGAAACTATGAAAATTGGAATATTATAAAAATCAATATTGCACATACACACCTTATCTATGCATTATTTTATTTAAGAGATGATATATTTTACGGAAAAATGGAGTATTATAATAGTAGTTTTGGCTGTCAATATAGAGAGGATTGGAAGTAATTTTTTGATGCAGAATACAATACGGATTATTTTTTAGTTTATCATCGATGCTTTGTTCTATGTCATCAAGCTTACAAAGGCCATCTTTTACCCAAGGTTCACCGATTTCAGACCACTGGGTACGAAATTGCGTTAACAGACTATATACCCTATATATAAACTCGTCTCCAAATTCGGGATACATAGCAGACTGTTCTATAATCATACCAAGCAGCCGAATCATATCATTATATCTTGCCTCAAACTTTTTGGATGTAATACTCTGGATACCCCTACGATAAAAATATAACTCAGCATCTATAGAGGCAATTATCTCCGCATAACAAAAGAACGGATATGTACCTATCTCGTCTTCATGCAATATAGCAGGATACCCTACACCAACCTTATTAACCAATGACCTTTTCAAGAAATACGACGGTGCTGTCGGTGGCAAAGTAATTAGGGCCTGTTTCTGGGTATAAAAAACAACATCAAGAGATTCAATGTTGTAGTCATTGACTAAAGGTTTATTACCATCATCAAACAACTGTAGATTGAACTTCAATATATCGGAATCGTATTTTTGCGACAAATCAACACATATACTAAGCATCTCAGGATGTATCAGGTCATCACTATCCATAAAGTATATATATTCTCCGGCAGAAACCCCAAAACCATTTTTGCGCGAAGGTCCCAGCTTTTGATTTTGCTGATCAATAACCCTGATTCTATCATCTGTCAAAGCATACTTTTTGATGATATCCAAAGTACTATCTGTTGAACCATCATTCACAATTATAAGTTCAAAATTCTTATAACTCTGATCCAAAACAGACTGGATTGCCTGTGCGATGTATTTTTCAACATTATATGCAGGCATAATTACAGAAATTAAAGGAAAAGAATCCATCTTATAAACCTACTTAATTATATTACCAAGTATATCTTTAAGCTCTATATTTTTGTTATAAATCCAGTCAACACTACTATCTAATAATTTTGGTTGCTCTACAAAAGATTTATAATACAATTCATCAGAATATAGCAATCTGATTTGTTCAAGAATATCACTACTATTTAATCCTTTATCATCCAGTTTCAGAATGAACTTATCATTAAGAACATCTTTTTCGATAGGAGTCCCAGCACCACCATAATATACGGGTATACAGCCACTGTCCAAACTTTGGAATATTTTTTCTGTAGTATATCCTGGAGTAGATACATTCTCAGGGCATATGTTAAACATAAATTGTGACAGATACTTAATCTTGTTATCATTATACTTTGTCATCAGCTCATCATCATTATGCAAAAATTTGCCGCCACAACTTACAGGAGCAATTTGAGTACATAAATCATAAAGTTTCTGACGTATCCCAAAATCATCATGACTTGCGACCAATGCAGCAAATTTTGTTTTATGATATCTTTGAGTATTGAACTGTTCTACAGCCTTGGCTATTTTATCTTTGTCAGTCAGAGTTCCAAAGTAGTACAAAAGCCATAACGGATAGCGGATATAGTTCTTGCTCTGGTCAGCCCCATATCTATCTATCATAATTTCTTTGGGCAAAAAACCTATAGAAACATCTGCAATATCAACAGCATTGTTTTTATACTCGGTATAGCGGACTTCTGTATCTTCTCCTGTAAAGAAGACTTTATACTTTGCTTTACTATTTGTGATAACTTTCCTGTCACCAAAGACACTGAAATATGTAAGTGTTGGCTTGATATCTTGACTATACCATTTTCTATCTGCAGGCAGATATTTACTAATCAAGAAAGAAGATTTCCACTGGTCATCAACGTTAAACCAATTATCAAAATTATACGCTGCCATTCCTCTCTGCTTGTTTCTGGCATATAAAAACATTTTTTTTGAGTTTCTCAGCACTCGTCCACAAAAAATTCTGGATTTTAGTATGTATTCTTTGATATCATATAACAAAGGACTACTTATATTAGATTTATCCCTTAATCGTAAAATAGGACTCGTTTTTTTTAGTTTGTCCCAACCGTCTCTATCTGCCGCCCAAAAATCCTCTACTGGAGATGTTACATAGTGATTACTTGGTAACTTAAGGAGCAGACTAAATACAGACTGATCATGTCTATGTTGTCTAAACTCTGCTGATTCCTTTTCTACAGAGACTGAATCGTCAAAAAGGTGAATATTACTAACATCCATCAATTGATTCCATTGATTTAATAGATTAATTGTATATGTACTCTTTTTTATAATTATCGTCCCAGCTTCAATTTGAGCAGTATCTATATTATACTTCTTAAAATCTATCTCAGAATCAATTAATGACGTAAAATATTTTAAGGTATCTTTTTTACACCATACCCTATCAGTAGTTCCTTCAGATAGTCCAATAGCCCAAATATCATTCTTTTCTGCTTGCTGGATATACTCTATCAGCTTATTTTTACAGCGTTTATTCAAATGGCTCCCGGCATCACTATAAAAAACTATATCACCTTCATTTATTTTATCAAATATATCAAGTAATATTATAGGCTTCCAACACCAATAAGCATATCCACGTCTTGTTCCTGTCTTTTCGATAATCTTTTCACAGCGTATACGACCATAATCTGGAAGTTCCTTTTCAGTGTATAAAAAAATTTTGTCAAAAAGTCGGAATGATTTTGCCTGAACACCTATACGATGTAGGGACCCTTTTATTTCGGATGACGCAAAAGAACAAAAATAAATTCTACTCATTATGATTTTATACCTTTTAGTCTATCAAATAATCTTTTCATCCTGCCCAACATACCTTTGTAGTAATATCTGTACTGAAATAATTCTTCCAGGTCCTTTCTGATTATTGGAGGATAATAGGTATCCCACATTCTGTTCCATTCTTGTTTACGAGCTTCTTCAGTCTTAGGATTATTACTAATACCAGTCTCAGCATCAAAATATGTAATTACGTCATTTACATGCCTATATGTACAGTTACATTTTATAAATGCATTTATAAAAAAATTTGCATCTGCACCTATTGGATATGAGCAATCAAAGGGATATCTTTTTTGGAAGTCTGAACGTATTATAGTATTCTGATGACTTAATGTACTACCTTTATAAAAGTATAATGAATCTATTATACTAGGATACACTTTTAGATAACTTTCAACAGAGGTTATCATCATACTATTAAAATATATGATATCTTCAACAGGTTTAGCATCAATAATTTTTTTTACACTATTCTCATCATAAAACCAGTCACCACTGTTCAAAAATATACAATACTTACCACTTATGTGAGACAACGATTTATTCATAGCAGGAAAAATTCCACCGTCGCTCTCGCTGCACCAATAAGTCACATGTTTAGCATATTTTTCATCACTCAAGTAATTCTTTATGACATCAACACTATCATCTGTACTTGCACCGTCAATAATTACATGCTCATAATCATCACAAGACTGAATTCTTACACTATTTAGGGTTTTTTCTAAACCTTTAGCATTATTTCTATTTATTGTTATAACAGATAGGAACATATATTATTTAGGTTCTCTCGTTTCAAGTAAACTTAAAGCTCCAAATAAAAGAACAAATACTAATGGAGCTAAATTTTGTACATAAAAACTATGCCCAACAGCCTTTGCCAAGCAAAGAAACCATAACTCAGGAAGAATAAAAGAAGGAAGTATTATAGTTATAATTTTTAATATAAGATCTTTATTAAAATTCAATTTAATTTTCTTCATAAGTAAAAGAACTACAACAACTAGAATAAAAATAACAATAAATGCAAATATTGGCTTATAGATAAATCTCATATACGGGAAAAATAATCCTCTAAGCCTTACCGAAATTCCTCCATCAATCCATCCTGCCAATTTTCTTGTTCCAGTCTGTTTTCCCAGTATAATGAAAGAAAGCAATTGCTTTGCACCAGACGATATTCCATATCCTAAAATCCATAATAAAATATAATAACCCCAAACAAACAACAACATGAA